>NZ_JACAPL010000014.1:165936-183914 GCF_013385735.1 Pseudomonas sp. D2002
AAGCCCGCTCCCACATTTTATCTTCGCTGCTTTGAGCAGTTCCGGCACAGGCATTGCTTTATCCATTCATCTGCCCGGATACAGGAGCATTCGTTACCCCCCGACCCAGAGCCGACCCCATTAGAAAATAAGGACCAGGCCTGTTGGCACCCTGCGCCACGGGCTCATAAAAAAATGCGTTTTTTGCGGCAGTGCCACCCAAGCAACTTGCCAACCAAGCAATGCAGGCACTGACAAGGTACTGGAATGGCTCGATCTTTCTTTGATGAAATGAATGACGCAGATGGCGTGTGCCGTGCGCATTATCAAGATTTCTCCCGCTGGCTGGCCAATACGCCGCCGGAACTGCTGGCCCAACGGCGCCGCGAAGCCGATTTGCTGTTCCACCGCGCCGGGATCACCTTCACTCTCTACGGCGACGAGCAGGACACCGAGCGCCTGATCCCCTTCGACATCATCCCGCGCAGCATCCCCGCCAGTGAATGGAGCGTGATCGAACGCGGCTGTATCCAGCGGGTCAATGCGCTGAACATGTTCCTCGCCGACATCTACCACGACCAGCGCATTATCAAGGCCGGGATCATTCCGGCGGACCAGGTGCTGGGCAACGAGGGTTACCAGAAGGCGATGGTCGGCCTGGACCTGCACCGCGACATCTACTCGCACATTTCCGGGGTTGACCTGGTGCGCGACGGCGACGGCACCTACTACGTGCTCGAAGACAACCTGCGCACCCCCAGCGGCGTGAGCTACATGCTCGAAGACCGCAAGATGATGATGCGCCTGTTCCCGGAAGTGTTCGCCAAGCAGCGCATCGCGCCGGTGGACCACTACCCCAACCTGCTGCTCAAGACCCTGAAAAGCTCCAGCCGCCTGGACAACCCCAATGTGGTGGTGCTGACGCCCGGGCGCTTCAACAGTGCATTTTTTGAACATGCGTTCCTTGCCCGTGAAATGGGCGTGGAGCTGGTCGAAGGCGCCGATTTGTTTGTGCACGACCTCAAGGTGTTCATGCGCACCACCGACGGCCCCAAGCCGGTGGACGTGATCTACCGACGCATCGACGACGCCTTCCTCGACCCCAAGGCCTTCAACCCCGACTCGATGCTCGGCGTGCCCGGCCTGGTGGCCGCCTACTGCGCCGGCAACGTGGTGCTCGCCAACGCCATCGGCACCGGCGTGGCGGACGACAAATCCATCTACCCGTATGTGCCGGAGATGATCCGTTTCTACCTGGATGAAGAACCGATCCTGCAAAACGTGCCGACCTTCCAATGCCGTAAGCCGGATGAGCTGTCCCATGTGCTGGCGCACCTGCCGGAACTGGTGGTCAAGGAAACCCAGGGCTCCGGCGGCTACGGCATGCTGGTCGGCCCGGCCTCCACGGCTGCAGAGATCGAAGACTTCCGCCAACGCATCAAGGCGCGCCCCCACGCGTACATCGCCCAACCGACCCTGAGCCTGTCCACCTGCCCCACCTTCGTCGAAAACGGCATCGCGCCACGGCATATCGACCTGCGCCCCTTCGTGCTCTCGGGCAAGGAAACCCGGCTGGTGCCCGGTGGCCTGACCCGCGTGGCATTGAAGGAAGGCTCGTTGATCGTCAACTCGTCGCAAGGCGGCGGAACCAAGGACACCTGGGTGGTGGAGGGCTGAGTATGTTGAGTAGAACCGCCGCAGATCTGTACTGGATGTCGCGTTACCTGGAACGTGCCGAGAACCTCGCGCGCATGCTCGAAGTCAGTTATTCGCTGTCGTTGATGCCCCAGGCCGGGCGCAGCGATGGCCTGGATGAACTGGCGATGTCGTTGCTCAGCAGCGGCACCCTCGAGAGTTACCTGGAACGCCATAAGCAATTGGACGCCGAGCGCATGCTGCACTTTTTTGCGCTCGACGAAGAAAACCCGGCCAGTATCTACAACTGCCTGCGCGCCGCCCGTGGCAATGCCCACGCGGTACGCGGGCGGATCACCGCCGACATGTGGGAAAACCTCAACGCCACCTGGCTGGAAATGCGCAGCATCGCCGCCGGCGGCCTGGCGCGCCACGGCATCAGCCACTTCTGTGACTGGGTCAAGCAGCGTTCGCACCTGTTCCGTGGGGCGACCTCCGGCACCATCATGCGCAATGACGCCTACCGGTTTATCCGCCTGGGCACCTTTGTCGAACGCGCGGACAACACCTTGCGCCTGCTGGATGCGCGCTACGAGATGTTTGGCGAAGAGTCGGAAGAAGTCAGCGACTTGTCGGCACGTGGTTATTACCAGTGGAGCGCCCTGCTCCGCGCGCTGTCCTCATTCGAGGCGTACACCGAGCTGTACCCGAATGCGTTGAATGCGCGTTCGGTCTCGGAATTGCTGCTGTTGCGCAGTGATGTGCCGCGTTCGCTGCATGCGTGCATAGAGGAGTTGAGCCACATCCTTGCGGACTTGCCCGGCAGCTATGGGCGCACGGCGCAGCGCCTGGCGGCGGAATTCGAGGCGCGGCTGCGTTATACCGGGATCGATGAAATCCTCGAAGACGGCCTGCACAGCCGGCTCACGGACTTTATCGATACCGTGCGCGAACTGGCACGCGCGATTCATAGTTCTTACCTGGAAGTGGTGTGAGTTGCGGCCACTTAACTGTCAGTTCGGGTGATTGACCCTGCTCGGGTGCCGCTCTTATGTTGGGCAGGTGAAATGCCTTCCCACCCTAAGAACAGGTACAGAGCATGTCCGAACTGACACTCACACCCGCCGCCGCACAGACGCTGCAACGCTGGCACAGCATGCTGGCGGGGCGCGATCTGTCTTCCCTGCCCGAACTGCTGGCACCCGACGCGGTGTTCCGCTCGCCCATGGCGCACACGCCCTACCCTGGCGCGCCGGTGGTGTCGATGATTCTCAACACGGTGATCAAGGTGTTCGAAGACTTTGAATACCATCGCGAACTGGCCACGGGCGACGGGCTCAGTGTGGTGTTGGAGTTCAGTGCGCGGGTGGGTGACAAGCAGCTTAAAGGGATTGACCTGATTCGCTTTAATGAGTTGGGGCAGATCGTTGAGTTTGAAGTGATGGTGCGGCCGTTGAGCGGGCTGCAGGCGTTGGGCGAGGAGATGGGGCGGCGGTTGGCGCCTTACCTGGCGAAAGCCAAGGGATGATTGTTCCCACGCTCTGCGTGGGAATACATCTTGTGACGCTCCGCGTCACGCTTTTAACAGCGGACGCGGAGCGTCCAGCGGGCAGTTCCCACGCGGAGCGTGGGAACTATCGCTCTATATTGATTGTTCCCACGCTCTGCGTGGGAATACATCCTGTGACGCTCCGCGTCACGCTTTTAACAGCGGACGCGGAGCGTCCAGCGGGCAGTTCCCACGCGGAGCGTGGGAACTGTCGCCATTTTGATTTGCGGTGTTTATTGGTTTTTGACTAAAACCGGCTCGGCGCGGTATTGGTCAGGGAACAGTTTTTTCAGTTGCGCCACCTTTGGCAGGTCATTGATCACGATGTACGGGTACGACGGGTTCTCGGTGAGGAAGTCCTGGTGGTAGGACTCGGCCGGGTAAAACGTCTTGCCCATCTCTACTTTGGTCACGATGGGTTTATCGAAGGCTTTGGCGGCGTCGAGTTGCGCGATATAGGCCTGGGCGACTTTTTGTTGTTCGGCGGTCTGCGCGAAAATCTCCGAGCGATATTGGGTGCCGCTGTCCGGCCCTTGGCGGTTGAGTTCGGTGGGGTTGTGGGCCACCGAAAAATAGATCTGCAACAGCTTGCCGTAGCTGACCTTGGTTGGGTCGTACGTCACCGATACGGACTCGGCATGGCCGGTATCACCGCCGCTGACCGACTCGTACTGAGCGGTGTTGGCGGCGCCACCGTCATAGCCGGACACGGCATTTTTCACGCCTTGTACATGCTGGAACACGCCTTGCACGCCCCAGAAGCAGCCACCGGCGAAGACGGCGGTTTGCAGGTTGCCAGACTCGGCGGGCAGGTCCAGCGCGGGTGGAGCGATCATGACGGCGTCGTCGGAGGCGCCGAAAGAGAATGCAGAGCTTTGGCCGACGAAGGCGGCGAACGCCAGGGCGGGTAGCAATTTGAGCAGTTTCATCACAGTTACTCCATTGCAACTGAACAAACGAGGTCACCATGTGGGAGCGGGCTTGCTCGCGAATGCGCAGTGTCAGAAACAGATGTGCCAACTGACACACCGCATTCGGGAGCAAGCCCCCTCCCACATTGATTGGGTTGGCAGCTCAGGACTTGAGTGCTTAGTTCATGAATCGGTTAACCGAAGGTGAAGGCATAAGCCGACACGTGTGGGTCGAGGAATTCGATGGTGAAGGTGCGGTCTTTCACGCCGCTGGGTTGGCGCACCAGTTGGTACAAGCGCTGCTCGGTGACGGTGCCGCTGCCGTCCGGTGCCACGTCGGTGCCGTGGGCATCGCCGGGGGCCTGGCCGTCAATCGTCACCTTGAAACGCACCGGCTTGCCATCCGCGCCAGGGCCCAGCACCAGGTGCAGGTCACGGGCGTGGAAGCGGTAGACGATGCGCCCGCCGGCCTGGTCGAGGCTGGCCTGCTGGCCTCCGACGTTCCACTGGCCTTCCAGGGTCCAGTTGTTCAGCGCCAGGTTGCCGGCTGCCGGGTAATTCACCACGCGGTCCGTGCCCAGGGTGCCAGTGGTGACGAAGTTTTCCGCACGCTGGAAGCCCAGGTAGGTTTCCGGCGATTGCACCTCGTTCATGTCCGGCGCTTGCTCAACGCCCTTGGCGTCCGCCTCGATCAGGCCACCGGCGACATGGGTGGCGCCGGCTTCACGCAGCAGTTGCTGAATCACCCGCTCCGACTCGGCGTAGTCGCCTTCGCCGAAGTGGTGATAGCGGATCTGGCCCTTGGCATCGGCAAAGTAATGCGCCGGCCAGTACTGGTTGTTGAACGCGCGCCAGATTTTGTAGTTGTTGTCGATGGCCACCGGGTAGGTAATGCCCAGGTCTTTCATCGCCTTGGTGACGTTGCTCACGTCGCGCTCAAACGCGAATTCCGGGGCGTGCACGCCAATCACCACCAGGCCCTGATCGTGGTATTTCTCGGCCCAGGCTTTGACGTAAGGCAAGCTGCGCAGGCAGTTGATGCAGGAGTAGGTCCAGAAATCCACCAGCACAACCTTGCCTTTCAAGCCTTCGGCCGTCAGCGGTGGGCTGTTGAGCCACTGCACCGCACCCTCAAGCGGCGGTAACGCGCCTTCGATCGGCAGTGCGTCGCTGTGGTTGGCAGCGGCCATCATTGCCCCGCCCGCCATCATCGCCCCGCCTTTTTGTTCAGGCTTGGCGCTCAGCGTGTCCACCAGGCTTTGTTCCAGGCCGCCGGTGGAGGCTGTCGACACCCGCGACAGCACGCCGGTGTCCAGCCCCAGGGCGATGGCGGCTACACCGGCCAGCATCAGCGCGCCCAGGCCACGGCGCAGCCATTCACCGGCACCGAGGGACCTTTTCATCAAGCCAAAGACTTTACCGCCGACCAGCAGCGCCAACGCCAGGGACGTCGCAGCACCCGCGGCGTAGGCCAGCAACAGCAAGGTCGTCCCGATGCTCGCGCCCTGCAGCGCCGCGCCGGTCAGCACCAGCCCCAGGATCGGCCCGGCGCACGGCGCCCAGAGCAAACCGGTGGCCACGCCGATCAGGAACGAAGCGCCCGGACGCGGTTTGGCATCGGCCCCAGCGGCTTCGGACAAACGACTGCCGGCGGCTACCAACGGGCGCGTCAGGCGCTCCGAGAGTTGCGGCAACAACAGCGTGAGGCCGAACAGGGCAACGCACAGCAACGCGAGCCAACGCCCGTATTGATTGACTTGCACCACCCAGCCGCCGCCCACCGCAGCCAGTGAGGCCACCAGGGCGAATGTCACCGCCATCCCCGCTAACAGCGGCAAGCCACTGCGCATAAACGGCTGCCCGGTGCGAGCGAAGACAAAAGGCAGAACAGGCAGGATGCACGGGCTGACAATTGTCAGCACGCCGCCCAGATATGCGAGAACCAGAAGCCACATGGGATTGACCCTTATTAGTGTGAATAGACATCGGCTTAAGCCGCCGTGAACGTCATGGCCGCACCATTCATGCAATAGCGCAGGCCGGTAGGTGCCGGGCCGTCGTCAAACACGTGCCCTTGGTGGCCGCCGCAACGGCGGCAGTGAATTTCCTTGCGCACCACGCCGTAGGAAGTGTCGACATGGCTGGCGACGGCGTTGTCCAGCGGCTGCCAGAAGCTCGGCCAACCGGTGTGGCTGTCGAACTTGGTGGCCGAGGAGAACAATGGCAGCGCACAACCGGCGCAGGCAAAGGTGCCGGTGCGGTGTTCATCGTTGAGCGGGCTGGTGTAGGGGCGTTCGGTGCCCTCCTCGCGCAGCACCTCGAACTGTTCGGCGCTGAGCAGGCTGCGCCATTGGGCCTCGGTGTGGTTGACCTCGAAGGTTTCGGCGGCCTCGGCTTCGGTGATCATGTTGAGCTGTTTGAGCAGGCCGCCGGCCAGGACGGCGACACCCAGGCCGCCAGTGGCTAGCAGTATTTGTCGGCGTGAGTGCATGTGGTTTTCCTCAACGTGTGAGCATTTGTGGCTGATGTGTGGCCTGTGGGAGCGGTGGGTCAGTCAACATAGGTATAGGCTGGGCCGACGCCTTCGCGGGCAAGCCCGCTCCCACATTTGATCTTTGCTGCCTTGAGCATTGCGTTCGTTTAGCTGAACGGTGTTGAGGTAATCCTGAGGCTTGGACGGTCGCGAAATCCTCACGCAGAGTTAAACAATTCGTGATAACTACAGGGTTGCAAAACCCGCACAATGCGCGAACTACAAGTGAAGGTTTATTGAATGGAACAGCCCAAACGTGTCCTGGTGGTCGAGGACGATGCGCACATTGCCGACTTGATCTGCCTGCACCTGCGCGATGAGCAGTTTGAAGTGGTGCACAGCGCCGATGGCAACGAAGGCCTGCGCCTGCTCGAACAAGGCGGCTGGGACGCGCTGATCCTCGACCTGATGCTGCCCGGCGTTGATGGTCTGGAAATCTGCCGCCGTGCCCGCGCCATGACGCGCTATACGCCGATCATCATCACCAGCGCGCGCTCCAGTGAGCTGCACCGCATCCTCGGCCTGGAACTGGGCGCCGATGACTACCTGGCCAAACCGTTCTCGATGCCGGAGCTGGTGGCGCGGGTCAAGGCGCTGCTGCGCCGGGTCGATGCCATGGCGCGCAACCTGAAGATGGACGCCGGCAGCCTCGACCTCGGCCAGCTGTTCATCAACCCGCTGACCCGCGACGCCACCCTGCAAGGCCAGCGCCTGGATCTCACGCCACGGGAGTTCGACCTGCTGTATTTCTTCGCCCGCCAGCCCGGCAAAGTCTTCTCGCGCATGGACCTGCTCAACGCCGTGTGGGGCTACAGCCACGAGGGTTATGAACACACCGTCAACACGCATATCAACCGCCTGCGCGCCAAGGTCGAGGCTGACCCGGCCAACCCGGTGCTGATCCTTACGGTGTGGGGCCGAGGCTACAAGTTCGCCGAGACTTCGCCATGAAGCTGACCCTGACCCAGCGCCTGTCGGTGGTGTTCGCCGTGCTGCTGGTGATCTGCAGCGGCACGTCGGCCTGGCTGCAGGTGCGCTCCAACCGCATGCATGAGCTGGAAGTGGTGCAAGGCTTGTCCCGCGACCTGGCCGCGCATATCGCCCGCGATACCCAACTGATGGACGCCGATGGCCTCAAGCCCGAGGCCGTGCGCAACCTCTTCAGCCAGTTGATGCTGGTCAACCCCAGCGTCGAAGTGTACTTGCTCGATATCGACGGCCGCGTGGTCGGGAATGCCGCCCCCAGCGGGCATTTGCTGCGCGATCACGTCGACCTCACGCCCGTTCGCCGCTTCCTCAGCGGTGCGATGCTGCCGATCCTCGGCGACGACCCGCGCAGCGTCAATGGGCGCAAAGTATTCAGCGCGGCGCCGCTCAAAGCCAACGGCCAGCAAACCGGCTTCCTCTACGTGGTACTGCTGGGCGAAGCCCACGATGTATACGACGCCAAAGACGCAACGGGCATGGCGCTCAAGATCGCCTTGTGGTCCATCGGCCTGGTCGCCTTGCTCTGCCTGATGGCCGGCTTGATCGCCTTCGCCTGGATCACCCGACCACTGCGCCAGCTCACCGACAAGGTTGGCCAGTTCGATATCAACGGCGCGCCAAAACCGGCGCAAATCAACGCGGCCAAGCTCGACAGCAGCGATGAAATCGCCGTGCTCGACCATGCTTTTGTGCAGATGGAAAACCGCCTCGGCGAGCAATGGCGCGCCCTCACCCACCAGGACCAGGAACGCCGGGAAATGGTCGCGAATATTTCCCATGACCTGCGCACGCCGCTGGCGTCGCTGCATGGTTACCTGGAAACGCTGTCACTCAAGGATGCCAGCCTCAGCCCTGAGGAGCGCCGCCGCTACCTGGGCATCGCCCTGGACCAAAGCCGCAAAGTCGGCGGGCTGGCCCAGTCGCTGCTGGAACTGGTGCGGCTGGAACATGGTTTCGTGCAACCGGTGATCGAAGGTTTCTCACTGCCGGACCTGGTGCAAGACATCTTCCAGAAGTTCGAACTCACCGCCGAAGCCCGCCACATCAGCCTCACCGCCACGCTGCCGCCACAGGTGCCGACGGTGCTGGCCGACCTGGGCCTGATCGAACGGGTGCTGACCAACCTGCTCGACAACGCCCTGCGTCACACGCCGGTAAACGGTGAAGTCGAAGTGATCCTGGCGCCAGAAACCAATGGCGTGGCCGTCACCGTCAGCGACAGCGGCCCGGGCATCGATGCCGAACTGCGTGAAGGCCTGTTCCTGCGCGCCTTCACCATCGGCGGCGCACGCCGCGATGGCGGCCTGGGCCTGCGCATCGTGCACCGTATCCTGCAATTACACGGGCGCAGCATTCAGTTGGTGGACCGCCCCGGGCATGGCGCGACCTTTAGGTTCTCGCTAGAAACGCGAGCATCAGCGCGTTGACCCGCTGGGCTTGCTCGCTCTGGATCCAGTGACCGCAGTTGGCCAATACCTGCTGTTGCAGGTCGGGTACTGAGTCCGGCATGCGCTTGAGGGTATGAGCTTCAAACACGCCGACCGGGTCGCGGTCGCCGATCAAGAACAGCGTGGGTTGCCTCACCTGCTGGCCCGCCAGGAATTCGGTGCGCTGCCAATTACGTTCGAAATTGCGATACCAGTTCAGCGGGCCACGAAAACCGTGCTCGCTGAAGGTTTGCACGTAAACGTCCAAGTCTGCCTGGGAACACCAGTGCGGTAATGCACCGGGCGCCGAGACACCCTCGAGCAAGGTCGCAGTGGCCGGTTTCTTCTGCAGGAACACATCCTGATCCTGCATGAACAGCCGCAGCGTGCGCTCAATATCGGCGTTCAACTCCTGCTCGGCGACGCCAGGTGCCTGGAAATACAGGATGTAGTTGAAACGCTCGGCGTACAGCTCGCGCATGATGTCGATCACCGGCCGCCGTGCACGTCCGGCAAACGGCACGGACATCGTGATCAAACGCGTAATACGTGCAGGCTCCAGCAATGCAAGGTGCCAAGCCACGACAGCGCCCCAGTCATGCCCGACCATCGCCACCTGCTCGTGGCCGAAATGGTCCATGGCTTGCTGGATATCCGCGCACAAGGTCAGCAGGTCGTAATCGGCGATCTCGGCGGGCGCACTCGACGCTCCGTAGCCGCGCATTTCCGGCACGAACACCCGATACCCAGCGGCAGCCAAGGCCGGGATTTGCGCACGCCATGAATGCCAACATTCAGGAAAACCGTGCAGCAGCCAGATCGGCCGGCCCTGTTCGGGACCGGCGATGTAAACGCTCAATTCAATGCCGTTGACCTGGATCCTGTTGTGCTGGATATCGCTCATCACTGGGTTCCTTGTGACTAGTGGTGTGCAAGACGCGCTCGCGGTATTCACGTGGCGTGCAGTTCATCTGACGTTTGAATGTGCTGCCAAAGGCGCTGTCCGACTGATAGCCCAACGCCTGGCCGATACTCGACACACTGCTGTCTGAGGTCTTCAAGGCCTTTATCGCCAGGTCCATGCGCCAACGGGTCAGATACTCCAGGGGCGCCATCCCAACGCGTTGTTTGAAGTGCAAGGCAAACGTGGAGCGTGACTGCCTGGCCAACTCGGCCATCTCGCTCAAGGCCCAAGGCCGCGCCGGTGCCGCGTGCACCTGCGTAAATACAGGTGCCAACCGTGCGTCCGTCAACGCGGCCAGCCAGCTTCGAGTGCTGGCGCCCAAGGAAGATTGATAGAGCCGCAGGATTTGCACCAGCATCATTTGCGCCAAATGTTCGGTCATCAATGCCGCACCGAGCTTGGGGCCGGCATATTCGAGGGCGAGACGCTCCAGGCACCAGCGCAATACACCGGCCTGCTCGGACCGGGTGCTGATGCGCACCACCGGCGGCAGCCCATCGAGCAATAAACGGGCATCGTCACCGTAAGTAAACAGCCCGCCAATCAGAAACAGATCCACCGTGTCGCCCAAACTGGCGATTCCGCCTACGGCGTCTTGATAGACCTCGCAAGCGTCGGTGCCCCCAAGTGCCAGGTTGCTGGACAATCTCCACGGGCGATTGTGTGTCAGCAAGAAACAGTCGCCCTCGCTCAAGGCAATTGGCACCGGTTCGCCCTGCACTTCCAGCCAACCATTGCCTTCCACCACCGCACCGAACCTGATGCCCCCGGCGCCGGAAAATTCACCGCCCAGTTGCCACCAGCCTTCAGCCCCGAAAATGACGCGCGCTGGCTGCTCAGACGAGCCACCACTTCGGATAGGGTATCCATAATAAAAATCACCGGACGATCGCGATAGAAACACCGACTTTAGTCCCCCTCGCGTCCGGCTCCCAAAAAAGAACACAGCCAAAAGCAACACCCCAAACCCCGTGGCGAGCGAGCTTGCTCGCGCTGGACTGCGCAGCAGTCCCAAATGTATGTCAGCAAGAAACAGCCGCCCTCGCTCAAGGCGATTGGCACCGGTTCGCCCTGCACTTCCAGCCAACCATTGCCTTCCACCACCGCACCGAACCTGATGCCCCCCGGCGCCGGAAAATTCACCGCCCAGTTGCCACCAGCCTTCAGCCCCGAAAATGACGCGCGCTGGCTGCTCAGACGAGCCACCACTTCGGATAGGGTATCCATAATAAAAATCACCGGACGATCGCGATAGAAACACCGACTTTAGTGCCCCTCGCGTCCGGCTCCCAAAAAAGAACACAACCAAAAGCAACACCCCAAACCCCGTGGCGAGCGAGCTTGCTCGCGCTGGACTGCGCAGCAGTCCCAAAATATATGCCAGCAAAAAACCCCAAACATGAAACTCAATTAACCGGCACCCACCATCGCGGCAGCAATTGCCGCACCCGCGCCTCGCCAAATCGGTCGTCAATCAACATCACCACGCCTTCATCCTGCTGGCTGCGGATCACTCGGCCCGCCGCCTGCACCACTTTCTGAATACCCGGATACAAGTAGGTGTAGTCATACCCAGACCCAAAAATCGAGCCCATCCGCGCTTTCATCTGCTCATTGATCGGGTTCAGTTGCGGCAACCCGAGGGTGGCGATAAACGCCCCGATCAAGCGCGCCCCTGGCAAATCAATGCCTTCCCCAAACGCGCCGCCCAGCACGGCAAAGCCGATGCCCTGACTGTGCTGGGTGAACTGGTCGAGAAAGCCTTGCCGCTCGGCCTCGGCCATGCCGCGCGACTGTAGCCACAGCGCAATCTGCGGGTGCCGCTCGGCCATCAACTGCGCCACTTGTTGCAGGTAATCAAAGCTCGAGAAAAACGCCAGGTAGTTGCCGGGTTTCTGCGCAAATTGTCGGGCGATCAAGTCGACTATCGGCGCCAGCGAAGCCTCGCGATGTACAAAACGCGTGGAGATTTCATCGACGATGCGCACGTGCAGTTGCTCAGCCTTGAACGGCGATTCCACATCGATCCATGCGGTATCCGCCGGCAGGCCGAGCAAGTCGGCGTAATAGTGCCGCGGGCTCAAGGTTGCGGAAAACAGCACGCTGCTGCGCGCGGCGGTCAGGCGGGGTCGGATAAATTCGGCGGGCACCACATTGCGCAGACACAGGGTGGAAGCGCTGCGCTTGCCGCCGAACTGGCGCTTGCTGATATCAAAGATGAAGTGCTCGTTGAACAGCTCGGCGACCTTGGCAAATTGCAGCGCCTCGAAATACAAGGCTTGCAGATCGCCGCTCAGGGCTTCGGGGTGATCGTTGAAGTAGTCGCCCATGGCACTGGTGCACAGGCTCAAGGCCTGCAGCAGTTTGTCGGGCTTGGTCGCATAGGCCTGGTATGGCGCGAGCTGGTCTTTATGCAGGGCGTTCCATTCGCGGTTGAGGCGCTGCAAGGGTTTTTTCAGCGGCTCGGGCGCACTGTCGCGCACAGTCTTGAGGCTGTATTGGTCGAGGCTCGCGCTGTACATCGAACGGGCGCGCTCCACTAGGTTATGGGCTTCGTCCACCAGCACGGCGGCGCGCCACTGGTTTAATTGGGCCAGGCCGAACAGCATGGCGCCAAAGTCAAAATAGTAGTTGTAGTCAGCGACCACCAGGTCAGTCCAGCGCGCCATTTCCTGGCTCAGGTAATACGGGCAAACGTCATGGGCCAAGGCCACGTCGCGCAGGTTGCGCTGGTCCAGCAGGCGCACCTTGGAAGCGGCCGTGCGTGCGGCCGGCAGGCGGTCGTAAAAGCCCTTGGCCAACGGGCAGGAATCACCGTGGCAGGCTTTGTCCAGGTGTTCGCAGGCCTTGTCGCGCGCGACCAGTTCGAGCACCCGCAGCGGCAAGTCGGGGCTGCTGTCGTAGAGGACTTGGGCGGCATCCAGGGCCAACTTGCGGCCAGGTGTCTTGGCGGTGAGGAAAAACACCTTGTCCAGTTGCTGCGGCGCCAGGGCCTTGAGCAGCGGGAAAATCGTGCCGATGGTCTTGCCAATGCCGGTGGGCGCTTGAGCCATCAGACAACGGCCAGTGCTGACCGCTTTGTAGACCGATTCGGCCAGCGAGCGCTGGCCGGGGCGAAAGTCGGCATGGGGAAACGCCAGCGTCTGCGCGGCACTATTGCGTGCGTCGCGATGCTGCATTTCCTCGCGGGCCCAGCCAAGGAATAGCGCGCATTGCTGGTTGAAGAACAGTTCCAGGTCGGGCGCTTGAAAGCGCTGGTTGAGCAGGGTTTCGCCTTCGCCGACGATGTCGAAGTACACCAGCGCCAGGTCGATCTCGCTGAGGCCGAGCTTCTGGCACATCAACCAGCCATACACCTTGACCTGTGCCCAATGCAGTTGCCGGTGGTTGGCGGGCTGGGCGTCGAGGTCGCCGCGATAGGTTTTCACTTCTTCCAGGCGGTTGCTGTCCGGGTCGTAGCCGTCTGCCCTGCCCCGCACCTTGAGCTGCTGGTATTCACCTTCCAGGGCGACTTCATTCTGGTAATGCGCGCTGCGCCGTGAAGCGACCGTGCGATGCCCGACGATGCCTTCCTGGGCGCTGGGCGACGGCGTGAATCGCAGGTCGAGGTCGCCGACCTTGGCGGTGAACTCGCACAGCGCCCGCACCGCGACGCTGTAGCTCAAGCGGTTTCTGCCCAGCGCACATAACACACGGTGACCGGCATCTGGTACTCGCCACAGAACTCCAGCCAACGCAGCTGGTTGTCTTGCAGGCGATCGCCGGGGCCTTTGACCTCAATCATGCGGTAGGTTTTTTGCGCGGGCCAGAACTGGATCAGGTCGGGCATGCCCGTGCGGTTGGCGCGGATGTCCAGCAACAACCGTTCAAACCAGTAGCGCAGGTGTTCGGCGGGCAGGCAGGCCAGGGCTTGCTCAAGCAGCTCTTCGCTGAGCAGGTTCCAGAAAACGAACGGCGACTGAATGCCCCATTTGTCCACGTAGCGTTGGCGGATGGTGGTTTTGTAACGCTCATCTGCCAGTTGTTGGAAACAGGCCGCGAACAACGGCGCGCGGCGCTGCTGGAAATCTTCGCTGTGCAAATCCACCGGCCCGCGCTGGAACGGGTGGAAAAACGACCCAGGCAATGGCGCGAAAATCGCTTCCCAGCACAACAACCCGAACAGCGAATTGATCAGGCCATTCTCGACGTAATGCACCGGCGCATCGGGCTCGCTCAGGTGGGCCTGCACGCAATATTCCACCGACATCAGCGGCTCAGGAATCGCCAGTGCCAAGTCCAGCCGCGTGACCGGACGCGGCTTGGTTTTAGGCAATGCCGGTTCGCCGAGCTTGCGTCGCAGGCGTGGCAGCACACGCAGCATATGCTGCTGTTCGGCGGCGCTTTCCGGGGCACGTTGCGCGGCGCACGCCAGGGCCATGGCTTGCGGGTAATCTTCCTGACGCTCAAGCACGCGAATCAGCCGCGAGCGCGCGCCGGGATAGGCGCAGTCGCGGTAGATCTGCGCGGCCAACGCCAATTCGGCGCTGCGCTCGCAATATTGGCCGATCTGGAACAACAGCTTGGCGCGACGTTTTTCCAGCCAGGGGTTGTCCGTGGTCAGCGTCGCGACCTGTGCCAGCACTTCGTCCAGTGCCTCTGCGGCTTCAAAGGCTTGCTGGCACTGGTGCAGGAATAGAAACCCGTGCACATCGTCGCGCGTGCGCAAGCCGCGGGACTCGGCGCAGAACGCGACTTTTTCATAGGTGTAGATGCCCAGGTCAGCCAGCACGAACTCCGACCAATCCTGGTGCAGATTGCCGAAGAACATCAGCCGCAGGCGGTCACACAGGTCCATCACGCTGAGGCTGTAGAGCGTATCGCCGAGGTCCGGGCACCATTGGGCAAAGCTGCGCGCCTGCGTGAACTGCGCCGCCAGCGGCTCAAGCCAGTCAGCCTTGTTGCCTTTGGGCTGGTCAATCCAGGGTTTGAAGGCGGCGAGGATTTCGCCTTTTTGCAGCAACGCAAACAGCGCCTCGAACTCCAACAGGCCTTGGTCATCGACCCAACCCTGCTCGACCAGTGCCAACGCCGCCGTACGGGTGCAACCGATCTCGAGGTAATTGAGTTTGCTCGCACGAAAGTGCACGCCCTTGCGCATGACCATGCGCACCAAAAGTGCCTGGGACGCTTGCGGCAACCTGTCAAATTGCTGAATGAAATGCTGTTCGTCCGCATCGAGCAAATCGGCATAGCGCTGCCCCAGCCAATGCAGCACTTGGCGGAAGTTATGCAGGTAATACAAGGGATCGTCGAGGGGATTGGCCATGTCGCGCGCTGATCAAATACTGGTTATGCATACAGAGTGCCGCCGCAAAGCGCTTGTTGCAATCGGTAATAGATAAATGGCGCACGCAACTTTTCTTATAAAAGTGATCAGATAGCTCTGTGGGTGGCGTAACATTTATGGCCCGCAGCGCCTGGCGCGGGATTTTTCAGGGTTAAAAGTAAGGGTTATGAACATGAAGAATTTGGGTCTGCCGCTGGTTGCACTCACTTTTCTGCTATTGACCGGTTGCGCGACGCAAACCGTGGTGACACTGCAAAATGGCACACAGTATTTGACCAAGGACACCCCGAACACCAAAACAGCCGACGGCTTCTATGAGTTCACGGACATTGCCGGCAAGCACATTCGCGTGAAGGCCGCCGACGTCGCGACGGTACGCAACGAAAAGTGATAACAAAAAGCCCCGCAGATGCGGGGCTTTTTGTTGGGGGTCTCAGTACCGATAGTACGGGTGGTAATACGGGTGATAGTAGGGATGGTAATAGTACGAGTGGTAGTACGGACGGTAGCAGCATGGGCCCGGATAGGCCGGATACACCGCACACCCGCCCAACCCCAGCAGCACCAAGGCGCACAGCAGCAATCGAAGTCGGGACATGTCAGCTCCTCACATGACGCGCGAAACATCTCGCAGGCCGTGATTAAACGCATGAGGCCCGCACAATCCGTCGCTGTGCTCTGCCGCTGATCGATGAAGATTTATTTACCGAAGGTTTCCCAGCGCTGTGGCGTTTAACCGATAAGCCGCCTTCATCTTCGAAGGCGGTAGAACGGAGAAAGACGGCCATGGCACTCATGTCCCGGACAATTCGCGCGCTTGCACTCATCCCCCTGGCCCTGGCGGCATTGGCCAGTGCGCCGGCCTTTGCCGACACCATTATCATTCGCCAGCCGCCACGGGTGATCGTGGTGCAACAGCCGCCACCACCGGTGTATTACGGGCATTGGGGTTACGGCCCGCGCCCCTATTACTACCCGCACCACGTCTACGGTTACGGTTATGGCTACCCCCACCGGCCGTATTGGGGCGGTGGCTGGCGGGGGCAGCACTGGCATTGATCAGCCGATGCTGACGCCATCGGCCCACAGGCCGCCATGCCCGACGCCGACCAACGTCACAGAGTCGGCACCAAAGGTGAGCACCGTATCGGCGCCAACCACCTTCGCGTGGTCACGCAGGTCGGTGCTCCCCGCCACGTCCTTGAACACCAGCTTGTCGGTGGGCTGGTAGCCAATCACACGGTCATTGCCAAAGTGGCCGCTGAACAGAAAGGTGTTGTGCCCGCTGTTGTCGCGGATCGTGTCATTGCCCTTGCCGCCTTCGATAAAGTCGGCGCCCTTGCCGCCCTGGATCAAATCATTGCCGTCACTGCCGATAATGAACGTGTTGCCCTTGTGGGGTTCGGCATTGCGGTTGAGGTCCTGCACCCAAGTGTTGGCCCGCGCCGGGTCGGACAGGTTGGCGACGATCACCGTGGAGTCGCGGGTCATCTGGTCGTAGAAGCCGGACTCGAGGATACGCGTCATGCCATCGCCATACGCCGTGGGCAAATGCGAGACCCAGGTCGGCAGGTTGACGATGGAAAACGGCAGCACATTCCACAACGTCGAGGCGTAGTGGTCGTTGAAGTTGACGATATTGTCGGTGGTCGATTCGTGGGGTTTGTCATGCACGCCCAACGACGACAGGTTGAAGGATGAGCCGTCCAGCGCGCGGAACACCGGGTCGTTTTCATAACCGATATTGAGCACCTTGTCGCCGGCACTCTGGGTCGGCGAGGCGTAGGCCACGTAGTTGGAATCCTTATAAAACCCCGCCCACTTGTTGGTACTCAAGTCCGCCATGCTGTTGACCGCCAGGCCGCCCAGGCTGTGGCCGCTGACCACCACGTCCTTGCCGGTCAGGCCATGGGCGCCGGCAAAGTCAGCCACATTCTTGAGCAAGCTGCCGAAGGC
Source organism: Pseudomonas sp. D2002 (assembly GCF_013385735.1). Classification (NCBI taxonomy): domain Bacteria; kingdom Pseudomonadati; phylum Pseudomonadota; class Gammaproteobacteria; order Pseudomonadales; family Pseudomonadaceae; genus Pseudomonas; species Pseudomonas sp. D2002. The sequence continues at coordinate 183,207 of NZ_JACAPL010000014.1, forward strand.
TTCACCGGCGTAATTTTTTGCGTAATCCTTGGGGCCCAAAGCCGCGAGCAAGTCGCTGATCAGGTCGCCGATGGCGTCGCTGATCAAGGTTTCCCGTGGCCCCGAGGTGCCCCGAAAACCGATGCCGATTTCAAGCAATTTGCCCGCGTCATCGTACTTGCCCAGCACCTCGACCTGCGCCGTGGTATAGCCGGCTTTTTCGCCAAAGAACGTGCCGCGTGCGTCAACCTTGCCGCCGTAGCCCAGGGCGCTGGCGCTGATGGGCGCCCAGCCAGCTTTTTGCACCGCTTCAAGGGCGGCTTTTTCCGAGTCGGGGTTCCACGCAATGCCCGGAATCACACCTTGTGAATCCGTGCTGCCGAGCAACGCCCCCACCAACGTCGCCGGCAAACCCAAGCCCAGCCCGTTGTGCTGATAACCCACGGCAAAGCCGTTATCCAGGTTGTGATAGGAATACAACGTGATCGCCATGGCATCGGCGAACAACGCTTTGGAGCCCTCGGAACCGAGGTTTTTATAGTCAAAGATACCCATGGCACTGCCTCTCTGTTGTTGAATTTGTCGAGAAAGCGAAAACACCTGTATCCACAGCCCTATGCGAGGGCTGATTTATGTGAGAGCTGGATTTACCTGAGAGCTTGCTTATGCAGGAGCTGGCTTGCCTGCGATGACGGCCTCCAGCCTAACGCAGATCTACCAGCCCCCCGC
>NZ_JACAPL010000014.1:183949-235023 GCF_013385735.1 Pseudomonas sp. D2002
CCCGCTCCCACATAACACCGCGTTCCACATTAAGCAGGCCGTACTTGTTTAGAACGCCCAGTCAAGGCTCAACCCCACCCCGTGCACTTTCTCCTTGCTGGCCAACAGGCCGTTGTAGTCAAAATTCACCCGCGCATCCTTGCTCAACGCCAAGCTGACCCGCGCCCCAACCAGCGCCGCATCGCGCACCATCGGCGCACTTTCCACCGCGAACGAAGGGCCGCCCGAAGCAAACGCCAGGTGCTGCTCGGAATCCGTGCTGCTCAAATTGTGCTGCCAGCCCAAGGTGCCAGACACCTCCAACTGCTGGTGATCATTCACGTTAAAGGTCTTCAACGCGCGCACGCCCAAGGTGCTCAGCACCACATCGCGAGTGTCGTCATGACCTTTCAACGCAGCCGCATCGCCCTTCTCGGTGAACCCATCGGTGTCCAGATGCACGTACGCCAGGTTGGCGAACGGCTCCAGGGCCAGCGGCTGCAGATTGACGCGGTACGCCGCCTCACCGAACACCTGCGTGCTGTTGGCATCCACTTTGACTTTCTGCTTGCCGGCCACATCGCCGTATTGCAGGTCGCGCTTCACATCTGCTCGGTGCCAGCTATAGGTCGCGCCGCCACTCAGGCGCCAGGCGCCGATCTCATGCCCGGCGTACGCGCCGAAGTGGTAGCTGTCCACTGAGGCACGGCTGTGGGTGCCATCGCCCATGTTCAACGAGGTGTCGCTATAACCGGCAACCAACCCGATACGGGTCGCTTCGTCCAACGCGCCATCCACGCCGGCGAGCATGCCGCCGACGGACGTGGTGTAGCCCGCCGTGTCGCTGCGGCTGTCGGTCTTGCCCCACGCGCCCAGCGCCTTGATCCACACGTTGCCACGGCTGTCGACGGTCTGGCTGCTCGCGCCCATCTCGCCATTGCGCAGGCGCTCGCCCACCGCTTCACGCACATAACGGCTGTCATTGACCAGCGCAGTCTCCAGCGCCGGGTAGATTTCGCCGCTCAGTTGCTGGAACGCGCCCTGGGCCGAGGCCGCGTTTGGCGCCAGCAGCACGCTCTCATACACCGCATTGCCCGCGCCCAATTGCTCGGTCGCCGCCGCCACCGCACGCTGGTTAGGCGTAGCCGCCGCACTGGCGAAGCTGTTGGCGCTGCGCACAACATCCAACTGCACGCCGTTGGCCGCGTAGTTCAGCGTGCCACCGATGAACAGGTAATCCGGCAGCACCGAACCGAAGCTGCCGGTAATGCCACCGGCGGCTTGCAGGATGTTGTACTGGCGCCCGATCAAACTCTGCGCTTGTGCGCTGGTCAGCAGGGTCGGGCTGTTTTCCAGCGCCAGGGTCACGGTGCCGCCATTCAGCGTGGCCGTGCCGCCTGCGACAATACGGTCACTGCTGGTCGGCGACAGCTCCACCGCGTAGGTCGAACCGGCGTCGAAGGTCACATTGCCGGCCACGTTCAAGGTGCCGATGGAGTTGCCCGGCGCTACGGTGCCGCCGCTTTTCGCGGTCAGCGAGCCAATCTGCCCCGAGCCCCCCACTTTGCCGCTCTGGCTGACGGTGACGTCGGAGGTCACCGAGCCATTGATCGCCAACAAGCCCTGGTTGACCAAGGTCGGGCCGCTGTAGGTGTTGGTGCCGGTCAGCACCAGCGTGCCAATGCCTTGCTTGGTCAGGCCGCCATGGCCTGCGATGTCATTGCTCCACACGTCCCGCCCGCAGTGCACGTCGGTGCAAATCCGTTGGGTCGGTTTGCCGGCGTCCACCACGGCGCCGATGCCGGGCAGGTCCGCAACGAATTGACCGCTGCCATACGCGCCGTCGATACGAAACTCAGCCGGAATATCCTCGGCGGTGATAAACATGCCCGGGCCGTTGACGGCCTTGCCCAGGTTGATCATGCCCCAGCCATACAACGAGTCGATGCCCGGCGCGCCGAGGTCGGTGGCGGTGGTTTTCAGCAGCGTCGAGACCTGCTCGCCGTTCATGTACGGGAAGCGCTCCATCAGCACCGCCGCACTGCCGGCCACGTGTGGCGCAGCCATGGAGGTGCCGTTGAAGTTGGCGTAGTCGGTGGTGAGGTTTTCCAGGCTGGTGCCGTTGATGATCGAGCTGTAGATCTTGGTGCCGGGGGCCGACACGCAAAAACTCGCCGCATAACCGCAGCGCGAAGAGAAGGTGCTGATCACATACGGATCGGGGCTCGCGGTGTTGGGGTTTTGCTGCAACGCCGCCACCGACAGCCAGTTCGGTGCAATCTCCGGCACAAAGTACGCCAGGCCCGAAATCGCATCCGGGTTGTTGCGGTTGTAGTCGTTACCCGCGGCAAAGATCGTCAGCACGCCACTGCGAGCCGCGTCGATTGCACCTTGATACGCGCCACCGGCAATCGTGCCGAGGATCGGCCGGATGTTATTGAACTGCGCCTGCGCTTCATTGACGGTGAAATTCGGGAACGCCGGATCGCGGCCGCCCTTGGCGTACTGGTCGCCGATGCCGATGCCCCAACTGTTGTTGATGATCCGCGCACCGCTGGCGACCAGGGCATCCCAACCGGCCTTGTACACCGCGCCGTCGTTGCCGAGGATGATCCCGTCTTCCGGGCCCGGGTCACCGTTTTCGGCGCTGATGATCTGCGCGTTGAACGCCACGCCGTGCATCGGCCCGCCGTCGCGGTTGCCTGCGGCAATACCGCCGACGTGGGTGCCGTGGTTACCCAGCTTGCCGTTGGAGCCCAGGGACGGCGTGCCGTCGTAGCGAAACGCATCGCCGGCCTTCACCGGGATATACGGGTCGGTGTACTGGCGAATGCCCTCGGTGACGATCGTCACCACCTTGCCGGGGCTGGCGAATTCCGGGTGCTGGGCGTACACCGGCTGGTCGAAAATGCCCAGCTTGACGCCCTTGCCGGTGTAGCCGGCGGCATAGGCCGCGTCGGCATGCACAGCGCCCAGGCCCCAATCGGCCTTGAACTCATCGCTGCGCCAACTGGCAGCGTCGCCCAACTTGCCGGTTTCCACATAGGGCGCGGCCTGGGCGGTCCCCAGGCTTGCCAGGCAGCACAGCAACGCGCCGTATGGCACGCAGCTCAAAGCCTTGAGCGGGTAGCCCGGGCCTGTGTGAGTGGCGGTAATTAACCCTGACTTGCGTTTGTTCACGGTGACCTTCCTTAGTTTTCTTATTGCACTTTTTTGGAAATCGCTGATCGTTCCCACGCTCCGCGTGGGAATGCAGCCCCGGACGCTCTGCGTCCAAACCTGTGACGCAGAGCGTCACAAGAGGCATTCCCACGCGGAGCGTGGGAACGATCCTTCTGCGTGTTCTCTAGAACTGCCAGTTCAGGCTCAACCCCACGCCCTGGGTGTTCTCCCGCCCACCCAGCTGCCCGGTGTAATCCAGGTTGACCCGCGTGCTCGGGCTCAACGCCAAACTCGCCTGCACGCCCACCAACGCCGCATCGCGCAGCAACGGCGAACTGCGCACGGCAAATGACGGCCCGCCTGCTTCAAACGCCAAATGTTCTTCAGATTCAACCGCCGTCAGGCTGTGCTGCCAGCCCAACGAGCCGGACAGCTCCAACCGCTGATGGTCATTGAGCGGCAAGGTTTTCAACGCCCGCACACCGAGCGTGCCGAGCACCGCATCACGGCGATCACTGCCACGTTCGAGCGCCGCCGCATCGCCTTTTTCGTGAAACGAATCACTGTCCAGATGCACATAAGCCAGGTTGGCGAACGGTTCCAGCGCCAGCGGCTGCAAGCGAATGCGATAGGCCGCCTCGGTAAACAGCTGGGCCGTGCGCGCGTCGAGCTTGGCCTTTTGTTTGCCGCTGACCTCGCCGTATTGCAGGTCACGCTTCACATCACCGCGATGCCAGCTGTAGGCGCCGCCGACGCTGACGCGCCAGTCGCCCAGCTCGCGCCCGGCATACGCACCAAAGTGGTAGCTATCGATGGACGCCGAGGAATGTGTGCCGCTGCCCATGTTCAACGCGCTGTCGCTGTAACCGGCGACCACACCCACGCGGGTCTGCTCGTCCAGCGCCCCGTCGACCCCGGCCAGCAGCCCGCCAATCGAAGTCGTCGAGCCCGCCGTTTCGCTGCGGCTTTCGGTCTTGCCCCAGGCGCCCAGCGCCTTGAGCCACAGGTTGCTTTCGCCGTTGACCGGCACATGGCGCAGGCGCTCACCCACCGCATCGCGCAGTTGCAGGCTGTCGTTGATCAACATCGCGCCAATCGCCGGGTAGATTTCGCCGGACAACTGCTGCAAGCCTTGCTGGGCTGCGGCGCGTGTATCCGACTGCAACAGGCTTTCATACACCGGGTTGCCCGCGCCCAGTTGCTCGGCGGCAGCGGCGACATTGCGCTGGTTACGCGTGGCGGCGACGCTGGCAAACGTGGCGTCGTTGCGCACCACGGCCAACTGCACGCCGTTGGCCGCATAGTCGAGGGTGCCGCCCACGAACAGGTAGTTCGGCAACACCTGACCAAACTGGCCCTGAATGCCACCGGCGGCCTGCAGGATGCTGTACTGGCGGCCAATCAGGCTTTGCGCCTGGCTTTGGCTGAGCAGCGTGGGGCTGTTTTCCAGTGCCAGGGTCACGGTGCCGCCGCCGAGCACGGCCTTGCCACCGGCGACAATGCGGTCGCTGCTGGTGGGCGTGAGTTCCACCGCATAAGTGGAGCCGGCGCCGAGGTTTACATCGCCTGCCACGTTCAACGTGCCGACGGAATTGCCCGGCGCGACGCGGCCGCCGCTGTTCACCGACAGCGCCGCGATCCGGCCGGAACCGCCGAGGGTGCCGCTGTCATTCACGGTCACTGCCGAGGTCAACGAACCGTTTACCGCCAACAGGCCGCCGTTGACAGTGGTCGGGCCGCGATAGGTGCTGTCGCCGCTGAGCAGCAAGCTGCCGGCGCCGGATTTGATCAGGCTGCCTTCGTATACACGACTCGCCGCAGCCTGGTCGCGCGCGGTGCCGACTGCGTAGTCGGTCTGGTCCTGCTGGCTGGCGTTGGCGGCCACGCCGTTTTGCCAGCCTTTGTCGATCAGCGTCTGTTGCCAGGCCGTGTGCTCGGCGCGGTCTTCGGCTTGGCGCTGCAACAACGCCTGGTCGGAGATGCCATTGCTCCACACATCGCCCTGCCCGGCCGCCAGGTTCACGTCCATCGCGCCGAGCAATTGCCCCGGCCCGTGCATCGCCCGGCCGAGGTCCGGCACGCCCCAGCCGACGATGGCATTGGGTGCCTGGGTGATCGAGCCGTCGAGCTGCGTGGCGGTGGTCAACAGCACCTGCAACGCCTGCGCGTTGTTCATGTACGGGTAGCGCTCCATCACCAGCGCCAACGCGCCGGTGGCATGCGGCGCCGACATCGAGGTGCCGGATTTCACCCCATAACCGCCGCCGGGCACGGTGCTGTTGATCAGCGCGCCGGGCGTGGAAATGCACCAGTACTTGGCGATGCCGCACTTGTTGTATTTCTGGTTGTTCGCCTTGTCCAGGCCCGACACGGCCAGCCAATGGCCCTCCAGTTCCGGCTGGAAATACGGCAGCGCCGAACGCACGCTGGCATTCGCATAGCCGCTGTTGCCGGCGCTGAACACATTGATCACACCGGCCTTGGCCACATCCGCTGCCGCATCCAGCCACGTGCCCTGGTTGTAATGCTGGGCGTAGGCCGCGTGCAGGTCGCCGAGGGTCTGGTAGCTGACATTCGGCGGCTGGCTGCCCCAACTGTTGTTGATGGCGCGCACACCGGAATCCACCAAGGCGCTGTACACCGCCTTGAAGTATTTGGGGTCCGGCGTCGGGCCGAACAGGAAGCTGTCGTTGGCGTTGGTATTGCCCACGTAGACTTGCGCGTTGTAGGCCACGCCGTGCATGCCCACGCCGTCGCGGGCCGCGCCCATGGTGCCGGTGACATGGGTGCCGTGGGAATCGTTGTTGGGGTTGAGCGCACCGGTGGTGCTGAAGGGGCTGCCATCCACATAGGTGCCGGTGGCGGTCACCGGGTGAAAACGGTCTTTGGAGGCTTCCGGGTGATCGGCATCGAACCCGGAGTCCAACGCGCCGATCTTCACCCCGCTGCCGCTGATGCCGGCGGCGTAGGCTTCATTCGCCTTCATGCGGTCCAGGCCCCAGTCGCTCTGGTATTCGGCGGAGCGCCAGCTGGCGGGGTTACCCGGTTGGCCGATCTCGGTGTATTGCGCCTGTGCCGCAACGGACAACAGCAGCAAGGAGCCCGCGGTAAACGGTTTGAAGCGCGGTGAATCGGTGATCATCTAAACCATCCTTATTGTTTTTATAAGTGCTCATTTCACCGGGCCGAAGGCCTCGTCGACTTTCGCCAGGTCGGTGTCGCGCAAGTTGCCCGCGTAGTAGTGCAATTTGGTCCAGGCCATCAAATAGTCATAACGCGCCTGGGCCAGGTCGCGGCGGGTGGTGTACAGCTGCTGCTCGGCATTCAGCGCGTCGAGGTTGACCCGCTCGCCGCCGAGGATGCTTTGCTTGGTCGACACCACCAGCGCTTCGGCCGAGGTCAGGGCCTTTTGGTACGCGCGCAATTTGCTCACGCCCGACAGGCACGCACTGAACTGGCGACGCAGCTCGATCAGGGTTTCGCGGGTCTTGCCTTCCAGCTCGTACTCAGCCTGTTCCATGCCGCGGCTGGCCTGGCGGGTGGACGCCGAAACGCCGCCACCGGCATATAACGGCACGCTGATTTCAATGCCGATGGTGTTGGTGTCGTAGCGCTGGTTGTAGGTGTTGCCGCTGTCAGACTCCTGCTTGCGCGAGCTGGCAAACGCGGTGACCTTGGGTAAATGCCCGGCGCGGTTGCGCTCCACTTCATAACGCGCCACTTCCACGGCCTGGCGCTGGGACGCGAGAGTTGGGTTATTGCTGATCGCCAGTTCATGCCAGGTGTCATAGTTGGCCGGGGTCAGGGTGAAAGCGGCAAAGCTTTGGTTCAGCGGCGCCAGGTCGTTGATGTTGACGCTCTGCACACCGATCAACGCGCCCAGTTCGCGCAACGACGCGTCTTGCTCATCCAGCGCCTGAATCTCTTCGGCGGTGGCCAGCTCGTAACGCGATTCGGCTTCGAGAATATCGGTGCGCGTGCCCTCGCCTTGCTGGAACAAGTGCTGGTTTTGCTGGAACTGTTGCTCGAAGGCCTTCTTCTTGGCGCGGGCGATGTCGATCTGGTCCTGGGCGAACAACGCCTGGGTGTAATAGCTCAGCACCCGCACCAGCAGGGCCTGGCTCTTGTCGCGAAAACTTTCATCGGCAAACAGCGACTGGGCCACGCCCTTGCGGTAGTTGGCATAGGCTTCGTAGTCGAACAACGGCTGTTGCAGGCTGAAGGTCGAGCCATAACTGTTGTAGTTGCGGTCGTCGCGATAGGTGCCGCCGCGCCCGTCCGGCAGGTGCGCCTCGGAGTTGTTGCGGCCCTTGTTGTAGTTGTACGACAGCTTCGGCAGCAGCCCGGCGCGGCCGATGGTGCGGTTTTCCAGGCCGGCATCGCGCTCCTTGATCGCGCCGAGAAACACCGGGTCGTTACGCAACGCTTGCTCGTAGACATCAAACGGGCCCATGGCCGCCTGGGCCGACCCGCACAGCAAACACAGAGAAAGGCACACCGACTTCATGCTCATTCCTCGGTCAACGCAGAGCCGGCGCGATCCAGCAGCGGCTTGAACAGGTAATTGAGCAACGAGCGCTCGCCAGTGCGCACGAACATCTCGGCGGGCATGCCCGGCTTGATCACCAGGCCATGCAGTTTCTCCAGCGCGGCCTCGCTGACGGTGGTGCGCAGCACGTAATACGGCTGGCCGGTCTTTTCATCGAGCATCTGGTCGGCGGAAATCAGGCTGACTTCGCCGGGCACACGCGGGGTGCGGCTCTGGTTGAAGGCGGTGAAGAGTATGTCCACCGGCAAGTGCGTGCCGACCTTATCCACCAGGTTCACCGGCAAACGCCCTTCGACTTCCAGGCGTGTGCCCTGGGGCACGATTTCCAGCAGGGTTTCACCGGCACGCACCACGGCGCCTTCGGTGTGCACGCTGAGGTTGACCGCAATGCCATCGGCCGGCGCGTTGATTTCGCTGTGCTGCAGGTCGAACCCGGCGGAGGTGAGTTGCTGCTCCAGGGTCAGGCTGCGCAGTTGGGCGTCGGCCAATTGGCTGCGCACTTCCTTTTGATATTCCTCGCTGTGCTGCTGCAACTTCAGGCGTGACTCAAGGATACCCTGCTCCACGCGGCCGCTTTCGCCGGTGTTTTGTGCCAGGTCCTGCTGCACCTGGGACAGTTGGCGCTGGTAATCGAGCAGGCGGTTGCGCGGGATATAGCCGTTGTCGGCCAAAGGCTGCAGGTTAGCCAGTTGATCGCGCAGGGATTGGGCCTGGGCCGACAAGTCACTGCGCGCGCGGCGCATGCCATTCAGTTGCGAGCTGGCGCCGTCGATGTTCGCGCGAATCCCCGCTTGTTCACGGGCAAACGCTTCGCGGCGGCTGCTGAACAGCTGGCGCTGGCCTTCCAGCACCAGCGCCAGGGCCGGGTCGGGGTTGGCGCTCAGCTCGGCCGGAAAGACGATGCTGGACCGGTTGTCGCGCTCGCTCTGCCAACGCGCCGCACTGGCCCAGGCCATGCGGTACTGGGCTTGCAGCGATTGCACGTCGGCCTGGTTCTGGGTCTGGTCGAGGCGAAACAGTGGCTGGCCCTGTTTGACCAGCTCGCCCTCCTTCACCAGGATTCGGCTGACCACGCCGGGGCTGAAGGTTTGCACGGCCTTGCGCTTGCCCGACACCACCACCGTGCCTTGCACCGGGATGCCTTGGTCGAGTGGGGCGAGGCTGGCCCAAAGGAAAAAGCCGCCGGCACCGACGATGGTCAGCAGCCAACTCATTTTTACGAAAAAACCGGCGTCGCGTTCTTTAAAGCGTGGCTCAACGGTAAGGCTGCTCATGCGCCTGGATTCCTTCCGGCTTGGTACTGACGACTGAAACTCACCCCAGGCTTTTCCTTGGGCGCTTCCTGCTGGCCTGACAACGCGCGCAGCACTTCCTGGCTCGGCCCGAACGCCTGCAAACGCCCGTCGTTGAGCACCAGCAACTTGTCGGCCTGGGCCAACGCCGAGGATCGGTGCGTGACCAGCACCACGCTGCTGCCCTGGGCTTTCATCTGCACGATGGCACTGGCCAGCGCGGCTTCGCCGACGGTGTCGAGGTTGGAGTTGGGCTCATCCAGCACGATCAAACGCGGCCCGCCGTATAGCGCGCGGGCCAGGGCCACGCGTTGTTTCTGGCCACCGGACAGGCCGCCGCCGTTGTCGCCCAGCACCGTGTCGTAGCCTTGCGGCAGACGCAGGATCAGCTCGTGCACACCGGCTTGCTGCGCGGCTTTCACCACGAGTTCCGGGTCGGCGTCGCGAAAACGCGCGATGTTGTCGGCGATGCTGCCGCTGAACAGTTCGATGTCCTGGGGCAAGTAGCCGATATGCGGGCCGAGGTCGTCGCGGTCCCAGCGGTGAATGTCGGCGCCGTCCAGGCGCACGGTGCCGGCCAGGGTGGGCCAGACACCGACCAGCACGCGGGCCAGGGTGGATTTACCCGAACCCGACGCACCCAGCACGCCAAGCACTTCGCCGGCGCCGAGGTTGAAGCTGACTTGCTGCAAGGTCGCCATGCGCCGCCCGGGCGGGCCTGCGCTGACCTGCTCGAAACTCACCTGGCCGTTGGGCGCCGGCAAGGCCATGGGTTCGACTTCCGGCGGGAATTCACGCAGCAAATCATCGAGCCGCTGATAGGCCAACTTGGCCGAACTCCACTGCTTCCACACCGCAATCAACTGGTCGATGGGGCTGAGCACGCGGCCCATCAGGATGGAACCGGCGATCATCATCCCGGCGGTCATATCGCCCTTGATCACCAAAAAGGCGCCCAGGCCCAATACCAACGATTGCAGGCACAGGCGCAGGGATTTACTCAGCGACGTGATCACCGAGCCGGTGTCGCTGGCCTTGTTCTGGTAACCGAGGAATTGCGAGTGCACCGCGAACCAGCGTTTGCGCAACGCGCCGAGCATGCCCATGGCCTGGATCGTTTCGGCGTTGTGCAAATGGCTGGTGGCCAACTGAGTGGACTGCTGGGAAAACGCGCCCGCCTCGCCCAAGGGCTTTTTGGTCAGGTATTCATTCAGGCAGGCCAATGCGATCAGCAACACAGCGCCTGCCGTGGCCAGCACGCCGAGCCACACGTTGAAGAGGAAAATCACGAAGAGGTAGATGGGAAACCACGGCGCATCGAAAAACGCGAACAGCGCCGGCCCGGTGATGAATTGGCGGATCACGGTCAGGTCGCCCAGCGATTGCCCGGCATGCCCCTGGCCACGTTGCAGGTTGCGTTCAAACGCGGCTTTGTACACGCGCAAGTTGAAACGCCGTTCCAATTGGCTGCCGATGCGGATCACGATAAAACTGCGCAGCACTTCCAGTGTGCCGATAAAGGCAAAGAAGCCCACGACCATCAGCGTCAACATCACCAGGGTGGTTTCATTCTGGGAGGACAACACGCGGTCATACACTTGCAGCATGTAAATCGACGGCACCAGCATCAACAGGTTAATCAATGCGGTGAAACAGCCAATGCTGATCAAAATACTCTTGTATTCACCCAACGCCCGGAATAAGGGCGCAACCGCATGGGACTTCGCCATATCGTCTGATCTTCCCTGAAACAAATTACGCGCAATAGTTACCCGCGCCCCAAATAAGGGCGGCCAACTATTAAAATCGAGTTATATGTTTATAACTTTTAATTAGGGTGTTCGTTGCAGGACAACTTCGGGGATCGAAGGCGTCTGCCCTTTATATTCGCCGTCTTTTTCACGGTTCAAATGGATAATGCCGGTGCCTTCGGCGTTCATCAGCCAGATTCCGTCCGGGGTCGGTGTCCAGCTCAGGGGTTTCTGGCCCAGCCATTGTTCTGCGCAGGCGACATCACCGGCCAGCGCGTTCGCCTGTTCCAGCAAGTCCAACGCGCACACCTGATCCTGCTGGTGCAACTGCCAGTGGCCTGCCAACTGGGCGGTGGTGGGTAAAACAAGACTGCTAGCCATTGCGTGGGCTCCTGCCGACATGAACACCACCTGTGAAGCACAGGCGATCAAATGAGAAAAACGCGCCATCTTCTGCTCCATCCTAGAGCGCGGCGCCGGAGCGCCGCGCGCTTTACATCACGCTACGATGTCGCTGGCAACCGCCTGGCCAACGGTGGTGACGAGGAAATCCGCCACGCCGTGCCCGGAGAAGTCCACGGCCAAGGTGCCCAGGTTAGTGCCCGAGGCATAGCTCAGCACCGCGTCGCCGGCATGGCCGGTGAACGCGTTGACGAAGGTCAGGCCTGCACCTTTGGTAATGCCGGACAGGTCGATCTTGTCCGAACCCGAGGTGAAGTCAAAGATCTTGTCGGCTGCACCTGGCTTGGAATCGGAGCTGGCACCAAACACAAACGTGTCGTTGCCGGCGCCGCCCCACAGTTGGTCAGCACCGCCACCACCGTAGATGATGTCGTTGCCGGCACCACCTTTGATGATATTGGCGGCGTTGTTACCAATGATCAGGTCGTTGCCCGCACCACCGAACGCGTTCTCGACGGTCACGCCCTTGGCGATGGACACGTTGCCCACCAGGCCGCCAACGTCGGAGAACGAGCCTTCATTGAGGTTGATCTTCTGGTTTTGGGTAAAGCCGGAGAAGTCCAGGGTGTCATTGCCACCGCCGTCCCACACCGAGAACACCAGCTTGTCGGCATTGGAGGTGGCGCTGTAGAAATCGCGCCCGGTGTTGGAGTTGAAACCGTAGGTGGTGTCACCGGCGCGGGTGCTGTAGTTGGCACCGTAGAGCTTCTGGATCGCGGCAATGTCGTCGATCAGCGGGCCGGAAGCATAGGCCTCGACGCCGCCTTTGGTGAAGTTCTGGTTGGTGTTGCTCTCGCTCCAGTAACTCATGACGCTGTAGCCACGCGTGTCCTGTCCATAGTCCGCGTCTTTGTACGAAGGGTTGCCGGTCCCGGCGTTGTAGTCGCCAGGGTGCGCCAGGCCCAGGGTGTGGCCGATTTCGTGGGTCAGGGTCTGCCGGCCGTAGTTGTTCACGTCCGGGGTCTTGTTCGGCGTGTAGCTGCTGTTGGTCAGGTACCACGACGTGCCGTCGTAGCCTGCGCCGGTGCCGGGCAGGTAGGCGAAGGCTGCTGCGCCGTCCTGGCCGCCGCTGTAGTTGCCGAAGGTCATGTGCGTGTCGCCGCCCGAAGCGCTTTCGGTAAAGCTCACGTTGGCGACATCTGCCCAGGATTGCATGGCCAGTACGGCCTGTGCTTTCTGCTGGGCGTTGAACTGGCTGAACCCGGAGATGCCATGTTTGTTCATGGTCGCCGAGGAAGCCGAGGTCAGGAAGGTATAGGTCAGATCGATCTTGCCGTTGTGATTCACATCCTTGTACGAGGCGCCATCGCGCAGCAGGTGGTCCGCTGCCTGGTCCACGGAAAAGGACGGTTTGCCATTGACCGTGAGGTTGCCGCCACGGTCATACAGATGGCTGAAGCTATCGATTTGCGAGTAAGCAGTGCTGGCTTGCGCGGCAGAAACAATAGCTTTGTCTTTTACTTTTGACATAAACGTACTTCCTTGTTTGCAAGTGCATCAGTCTTTGGTCGATAGGAACCCCGCGGGCGAGATCGTCCTATCACTCGCCTCTTTTGAAGGCGTATCGAAACTGACACAACTTGAAATCTTTCGTCTACAAATATTTCCGGCATGAAAATGTGACGTGGATTCAACTTGAGGAAGTCGCAGGCAGTGTTTATTGGGGACAACTGCGTTTGCGCAAAAGCGCCAGCCCGAGTGGTATTTAAATATTAAATAGCAGTAAAGCCGCTCAACTTGAGCGGCGTACTTGGATAATGGATCCAATATATTGTCACGGTGTCATTGGCGACATTAAACAGCCACTACTTAGATAATTAATTAGAGTTGTCCCCTATTACGGGGACACGCTCCAGCCGCACTTGTTTAGTGCGGTCAATAAGGTCTCGTCCGCCAAGCCGGGGACCTTGACGCCGTCCTCGGTGGTCATGTCCTCGCCGGCCAGCATGGCGTTGATGATCGCCTCCTCCACCGCCTCCGCCGCTGCGCTGAACAACGGCGAAATATGGTCGTTGTTGAGCATCTGCAACGCGCTGCTCAGCGGCAGGTTCTTGCGCCCGTAATCGGCCGGTGGCAGCTCGCGGTTGCCGGTGGCGAATGCCAGGAACAGGTCGCCACTGGAATCCTCGGTGCCACCGCCGGTGCGGGCAATGCCAATGGAAGCGCGTTGCGCCAGGCGCTGGCATTGATGCGGCAGCAAGGGCGCGTCAGTGGCGATGATCACCACAATCGAGCCCATGCCCGGCGTGCCACGCGCGGCGAACGGCGAAGCAATGCCCATCAAGTGGCGGCCCACCGGGTAACCGTCGACCCGCAGTTCCTGACGCTTGCCGTGGTTGGCCTGCACCAGCACGCCGACGGTCCAGCCGCCCTCCTCAGCCGGCAAGCGCCGTGACGCGGTGCCGATGCCGCCCTTGAACTCATGGCAAATCATGCCCGTGCCGCCGCCCACTGCGCCTTCCTGCACCGGGCCACTCTCGGCGTTATCCAGCGCCTGGCGTACATGCTCAGGCTTGACGTGCTGGCCCCAGATATCGTTGAGCAGGCCGTCATAGGTTTCCATCACCACCGGCATGCACCAGTACACCGCAGGGTCCGCCAGGCGCTCGCGCTCCAGGGCGATCAAGGTGTCACGCACAATGCCGAGGCTGTGGGTGTTGATGATGGCCACGGGCGTGGTCAGCAACCCGGCTTCACTGATCCACTCAAGGCCGGTGGCATCGCCATTGCCGTTGAGTACGTGATAGCCGGCAAAGCACGGCTGGTGCCGCGCCTCGCCCGCGCGCGGCTGCACCACGGTGACGCCGGTGCGCACCTGTTTGCCGTCGATACGCGTGTTGAGCGTACTGTGGCCGACCCGAACGCCCGGAACATCGGTGATGGCATTCAATTCGCCGGGCGTGCCCAGCCCCAACGTAATGCCCAATTGACGTGCACGCATACCCACTCCTTACAATTTTTGATACGCCGGACTCAACCGGCCACTGATGCAATACAAAATCACCGACAGCGCGAGCAAGCCGATGATGATCATGATGTCGCGCACTGACGCAGCGTAGATCAAGGTGACCAGCAGGTAACCGGCGCCCAGCACGGCTAATAGCGCCGGCAGCGGCCACAACGGCATGCGATAGGGATGCTCGCGGTCCCGCAGCAGCACCCGGCTCATCAGCGCGCACAAGGCCACCGCCAGGTACACCAGCATGATCAGCAACACGCTGAAGGACGTGAGGTCCGCCAGGTTGGAGCTGAAACTCAGCAGCGCCGAGGGAATGGCCAGGAACAAGGTCGCCAGCCACGGCGAATCCCAACGCGGATGAATACGCGTGAACAGCGTGTTGATGCGCGGCGTCCACAGCGCATCGCGGCCGCTGCTGAACACCACACGGCCAATCTGGATGACGATGGCGACAATCGCGTTGAACACCGAGAGGAAGATCCCCGCGCTGACCAGCCGCGACAGCGTTTCATTGCCGTGGCTGGTGAGCAGGTAGCCGATCGGGTCGGGGCTGCTGATCATCGCACTCAACGACGGCGCGCCGATCAACAGCGCGGTGATGGGCACCAGTTCGATCACCACCACCAGCCCCAACGACCACAACACCGCCTTGTGCACGCCTTTGCCACCGCACTTCATGTCTTCGGCCAACAACACGGCGGGCCCGTAACCGTTGTACGAGAACAAGCCGATACCGACCGCGCCGATCACCAAGCCCCACGGCGCCAGGTGCAGCACGCCGTTTTCGACGATCTGCGGTTGAAACAGCACGCTGGCCGGCTGCACCGGATTACCGAAGCCGATGCACACAATCACCAGCAGCGCGGCGATTTCCAGCAACAAACACGTGCCGGTGATCCAGGCGTTGAGCTTGATATTGAGGATGCCCAGCGCGTAGCTGCACACCACGATGACCAGGGCCACGGTTTGCGAATCGAACCGGGTGCCCAGGGCATTGTTCAGGTAGGTCGCCGCGCCGGTGGCCAACACCGGTGGGATAAACAGCAACATCACCAAAACGGTCAGGAACGTGGCATACCCGGCCATGCCACCAAACACCCGCTTGGCGTACACGTACTCGCCACCGGCGCTGTTGTGCGCACGCCCCAGCTCCGCGTAACAAAAGGCGAACATCAAGGCGAGCAAGCCGGCCATCACAAACGCCAGGAACACACCACTGCCCGCTTGCTGGATGGCAAACGGGGCAATCACAAACACGGAACTGGCCGGCGTCACCGCGGAAACGGTGATGGCGACCACATCGAACACGCTCAGCGTGGGTTTGAGCACGCCATCTGGCGCGGGGGAAGCACTCATATCGTTATCCTCTGTCGTTGTTTTTGGTGTGAGGCAGAAACGAAAGGTCTGGCGTTTGCGGGATATGTTTCCCACTGGATGGTCGAGAAAGTAAACGCTGCGTGTAGCCCGGCCAATTCCCCTATTGGCGTACTCCCCTTGACGGTACGCGCCAAAAGCCGAACCCTTGGCCGATATTTTGAGGGTGGGAGCCTGTGATATGAGCCTGTTCAGAGAGGTCGGCATGCACGCGGGCCTGGGCCGCACCGTCGCGCACATCGGCACCGAGCGGTTCTGGAAACAACTGGTGCTGTTGCTGCACCAATGCCTGCCGTTCGATAACGCGCTGGCAATTTTCTACCCTGCCGACGGCCCGCCCCAGGCCCTGGAAGAATACGACGCCCAGCCGAGCAGTAAACCGGCGTCGATGCTGGTGTACCTCAATGGCCTGTATTTGCTCGACCCGTTTTACCAGGCCTGCCGCGAGGGCTATGCCAGCGGCGTGTATCGACTGGAGGAAGTCGCGCCGGACCATTTTCGCCAGAGTGAATACTTTCTCAACTACTTCCACGACAACGTGCTTGAGGACGAGGTGCAGTTCATCCTGCAAGTGCCGGGTATGGGGACTTTGTCGTTATCGCTGGGCATGCAGCGGCGGTTCAGCGTTGAGGAGACCGGGTTGATGACGCTGCTGGCAGCCTGGGTGTTGCCGTTGATGCAGCAGCATTGGCAGCAAAGCACCCAACGTGCGCCGGCGATGGACAGCCAGATCAGGGATGCATTGAGCCATTTCGGCAGCGGCGTGCTCTCGGAGCGCGAACTGGAAGTGGCGCGCCTGGTGCTGCGCGGGTTCTCGTCCAAGGCCATGGCCGAGCGCTTGAAGATCTCGCCGGACACCGTGAAGGTGCACCGGCGACACCTGTACGCAAAGCTGGATATTGCCTCACAGCCGGAGCTGTTTTCGTTGTTTATCCAGTCACTGGGGCATGATCTGGAAAACCCCTGAAAACCGGACTTGTGCACACTAAATGTGGGAGCGGGCTTGCTCGCGAAAGCGGTGTATCAGCCAACGAAAAAGTTGAATGAAAGACTGCATTCGGGAGCAAGCCCCCTCCCACACAAGCCAGCTCTCACAGGGGCTCTAAGCAAGGGCTATCGCCCGGTACGAATGGTGTTCCAAACCCGCGTACGAATCCGGTCGATGTTCAGCGGCATCGCCTCCAGTGCAAACAACTTGCCCATCATTTCCGGGCTCGGGTACACCTTGGTGTCGGCCTTGATTGCCGGGTCCACCAGGCTGTCGGCCGCGCTGTTGCCGTTGGCGTAGTGCACGTAGTTGGTGATGCTGGCCATCACTTCCGGGCGCAGCAGGTAGTTCATGAACGCATAGCCGGCCTTTTCGTCAGGCGCATCGGCGGGCATGGCGACCATGTCGAACCAGATAGCGGCGCCTTCCTTGGGAATGTTGTAGCCGATGTTCACGCCGTTCTTGGCTTCCTTGGCGCGGCTTTCGGCCTGCAGGATGTCACCGGAGAAGCCCACGGCCACGCAGATGTCGCCATTGGCGAGGTCGGCGGTGTATTTCGAGGAGTGGAAGTACGCCACGTACGGCCGCACTTTCATCAGCAGGTCTTCAGCCTTTTTGTAGTCCTCGGCCTTTTTGCTGTGGTGCGGCAGGCCCAGGTAGTTGAGCGCTGCCGGCAGCAGTTCCGGGCCGTTGTCGAGGATTGCCACGCCGCATTTCTGCAACTTGGCCATGTTTTCCGGCTTGAAGATCAGGTCCCAGGAATCCACCGGCGCGTTGTCGCCGAGCACTGCCTTGACCTTGTCGATGTTGTAGCCGATGCCAGTGCTGCCCCATAGATACGGGAAGCCGTGGGCGTTGCCCGGGTCGTTGTTTTCCAGGGCCTTGAGCAGCACCGGGTTGAGGTTTTTCCAGTTCGGCAGCTGGCTCTTGTCGAGCTTCTTCAGGGCGCCGCCCTGGATCTGCCGGGCCATGAAGTGGTTGGACGGGAACACCACGTCGTAGCCGGATTTGCCGGTCATCAACTTACCGTCGAGGGTTTCGTTGCTGTCGTACACGTCGTAGGTGAAACCGATGCCGGTTTCTTTCTGGAAATTCTTGGTGGTGTCCGGCGCAATGTAGTCCGACCAGTTGTAAATCTTCACCGTCTCGGCGGCCTGGCTGATAGAGGCCACCAACATCAAGGGCAACAGGGCAATGGCTTTCATGGTTCGATTTCCTGGCGGTTTTAGGGCTGTTTTTATGGCAGGCGATCAAGGATCAAAGCGTTACAGAATCAATACGTAGGTCTTGCGCACGGTTTCCTGGATATCCCAGATCCCGGTGCTGTTGGCCGGCAACATCAGTGCATCGCCGGCTTGTAGGTGAACCACTTCACCGTTGTCGGGGGTGAAGGTGCAGCGGCCCTGGATAAAGTGGCAAAACTCCTGGGATTTGATCTGCCGACGCCAGCGCCCCGGGGTGCATGCCCAGATGCCGGTTTCGACGCCGTCGCTGCGTTCCACACTCAAGGTGGAGGCCACGGCGATGGGTTCGCCCAAGGGCACGGCCACCGGGGAGGAGTCCGGCAAATGGGCATTCAGCGTGTCTTTGAAATGAGTGATGCTCATGGGTTTTCCCGTGTGAGTGAAACGGTTTAGTGCATGAAACCTTCCATGAACCCGGCCACGCCGGTCGCCAGCTTGCGGCGCCAAGGGGCGGTGTTGGGGTTGGCCAACACCTGGTCTTCATGGACAAAACTGCGAATGATCGCGTTGTAGCCCAGCCAACGGCACGGCTCGGGCTCCCAGGCTTTAAGCGCTTCCAGGCCGCGCTCGCGGATCACCCAGGGCTGGGTGGTGAGCGGCGTGTCGAGGCCCAGGATCAGGTCGGCCAGGGTGCGGCCGCCCAGGTTGGTGGCGCCTACGCCCTCGCCGCCATAACCGCCGGACAGCGCGATGCCGGTTTTGTGGTCGCAGAGCATGTGCGGGCGGAAATTGCGCGACATGCCGAGGTTGCCGCCCCAGGAGTGGGTAATCCGCACGTTTTTGAGCTGTGGGAAGAGTTCGCCGAACAGGTAGCGACGCAGTTCGACTTCGCTGCTGGTCAGGTCGAAGTTGTGGCGCAGCTTCCCGGCGAACTGGTAGCCGCCACGGGCACCGAACACCAGGCGATTGTCGGCGGAGCGCTGGCCGTAAGTGACCTGGCGGCTGCTTTCGCCGAACGCCTGGCCATGCTCCAGGCCGATTTCAGCCCAGGTGCTGGCGGGCAGCGGCTCGGTGGCCACAATCAGGCTTTGTACCGGCAACTGATAGCGACCCAACGGCGGCAACGTGGTCGCGTAGCCTTCCACCGCCGGCACCACCCAAGCCGCGCGCACACAGGCGTTGGCGGTGCGCAGGCTGCCGGACTGCCAATGGGTGACGGGGCTGTTCTCATAGATCGTGACGCCCATGCTCTCCACCACTCGCGCCAGGCCGCGCACCAGCTTGGCCGGGTTGATGGTCGCCACATGCGGTGCATAAATGCCGCCATAAGGCCTGGCGATGCGGATTTGCTCGGCCAGCTGTTGTGGGCTGAGCCAGCGGTAGTCGTCCTCGGTCAGGCCCTGGGCGTGGAGTTTGTCGAGGTAGCGACGCAGGCTGCCTTCCTGCTCGGGGTAGCGCGCGGCGCAGTACAGCGCGCCGCCCTTGCGGTAGTCGCAATCGATGCCTTCGCGGGCCAGCACCTGGGCGACTTCATCGGGAATGCCGTGCAGCAGGTCAAAGGAGGCGCGGCGTTGCTGCGGCGAAAGCCCGGCCAGCAAGCGGTCTTCGCCCAGCAGGTTGCCCATCAGCCAACCGCCGTTGCGGCCGGAGGCGCCGAAACCTGCGGTCTGCGCCTCGATAATCGCAATTTTCAGCTCAGGCGCCTGGCGCTTCAGGTAGTAGGCGGTCCACAGACCGGTGTAACCGGCGCCGATGATGGCCACGTTGACGTCCAGGTCATGCTCCAGGGACGGCCGCGCCACCAGTGGGTCATTCAGCTGGTCCATCCATAAACTGATATTGCGCCATGCCGGCATGCCAAGCTCCCCACCCTCATTTCGATAGGCAGGATCCTAGAGCGCGGCGTTATGGGCTGTCTTGCGCGCGTGCACGCAGGGAAATTTGTTTGACGTAGGCCTTGGGCGATTGGCCGGTGTGCTGGCGAAACGCGCTGTAGAACGCCGACAGCGAATTGAAACCGGCGGCGAACGCCAGGTCATCGACCTTTATCGGCGGCTGGGCGCTGTCCAGCGCGGCGAGCAAATGCTGGAGCCTGGCCTGGTTGACGTAACGGTAGAAGCTCTGCCCCAGCACCTGGTTCAGCAGGTAGGAAATCTGATTACGGCTGTAGCCACATTCCTTGGCCACCCGCTGCAGGTCGAGTTCCGGGTCCAGGTACGGTTGTTTAAGTTGGAAGTACTGCTGCAAGTCATTGGCCATATGCCCCAATTGCTGGGGCGACAGGCCCAGGCGGCTGACCGTGGGGCGCATGGCCTGGGTTGGCTGCTCGTGCACCAGCGAGGCGTATTCGTTGACTCGCCAGATCAGCCCGTCGCGCACGGTGATGGCTTCGCTGGTGCGAAACGACACAAGGCCCTGACCGCCGCGCAAGGTGATGCGGTACTGGATGAACGCGGTATCGCCGTCGGCCCGGATGCGGTCGGTGTGCTCGATCGCCTCGTCGGCGCCACGCGGCATGCTGGCTTGCAGGTACTCACGCAGTTCGGCGTAGCCGATGACGCGGTTCTGGAAGAAATCGTGGTACTGGATTTCAGGGTGGTAGTAGGACATCACGCCATCCAGGTCACGATGGCGCCAACACAAGTGGTGACGCAAGACCAGCTCGCCGGTGGCTTGGGTGTTCTGGCAATCATCCGCTGGGGCGATGGTGGTCATGTAGGGCTCGACGGCGGATAAACGGTTGAGATTGCCGAAGTTTACCGGCGCGTTCAATGGTCAATGGGCACATCTAAATAGTGGCGTTCTGCCTAGTTTGGGGTAGGACATGACGCACATCAAATTAAACGAATACAACCGCCGAACGGGAGCAAAAAAAAACCCTTGGAGGCGCGAACGAGTGCTATTTTTGAAGCTCTTCGACGCCAAGACCAGTGAAGGTCATGGCCCCCTGCCGCGAGCTAAAGGAAGCGCTCAATGAACAAGGTGGGCAACATGAATAAAGTGACGTTCCCCAACGCCTGCCAGTTGATGCGCTGGCATTTTCATCCGATGGGCTTCGAGGGGAGCATGGACGCCCCTGGCAGCATGGTCGCTCGATTGTTTGACCGAGAGAGCGGTGAGACGTTGATAGCCATTGCTGGCATTCCCTGCGCGACGGTGATGAATGCGGCCGATGTGGAGCGCATTATCGAGGCGGTGGAGGATGAGCTGGAGTGTTTTGTGCCGCCGCTTTCGTTGCGGGCGTGACGACCATTTCTATCAGGCAATGCATATCTAATGTGGGAGCGGGCTTGCTCGCGAAGGCGTTTCGTCAGCCAGTACATCTGCAACTGACACACCGCCTTCGCGAGCAAGCCCGCTCCCACATTTGATTTGTGTCTATGCGCTAATTGCGCTGATCGTCAAAAAAAGCCTTTTTGCCCTCTACCCGTTCTGACGCCCTGGGCACATTCACGCCCTGGCCTTCGGGTTTTTCCACATACCAATAGCAATGGCTCACTGCCCGGGTAATGCCCACGTAGGCCAGGCGCAGCACCTCATCTTTTTGCGCAGAATCATAGGGCTCGCTGTCACCGTCCTTACCCAGGCCGGCCATGCGGTAGACCTGGTTCTTGTACGGCGAGCTGGTCACATGCTGGCAATCCCCAAGCAGGAATACGGCATCCGCCTGCAGGCCTTTGGCACTGTGATACGTCAGTTGTTTCAACCGACGCGCCGCTGGCGGCAAGCTGGAATCCACATTAACCACAGACTGAATATGCTCTTGAATCAGTAACTTATCGCTACTTTTTCGATAAAGCATTAACACCGAATCGCCCTTTTGATAGTGCTCCAACAGCCGCCGACCCAGCGCGGCGTCATCCCGCTCAAGCACCGTCACCGGCACCAAAGCCTTGGGCTCGCCACTGGCCTTGGCCTTCTTGCCGGGGATCGCCGGTGCGGCCCGCACAATATGCTCGGCAGCGTCGATGATGTGCTGGTGGCTGCGGTAGTTCTCGCTCAGCATCACGCGGGTGGTGGTCGGTGACGGGAATTCGTTGTTGAATTCCATGAAGTACTTGGGCGAACTGCCGCGCCAGCCGTAGATCGACTGCCAGTCGTCGCCCACGCACAGCAAGGACGAACGCTGCGCGCCACGGCCAACGTGCATCGCCGGGCCACGGCTGCGTATTTCACGCAGGCTGGCGCGAACCCACGAGACGATCTGCGGCGAGACGTCCTGGAACTCGTCGATCATCAGGTGCGACATTGGCCGCAACAGTGGGTCACTGAGCAGCTTGAGGTTTTCCGGGGTGTTCTCGCCGAACAGCGAGAACATGCGGTTGTAGGTCATGATTGGCGGCGATTGGTCGAGCAGATGGTCTTCCAGGGCTTTCCAGAAAATGCTCAGGGCTTCAAAGAAGCATCGGTCTGGATCATCCTTGGCGAAGCTCATCTGGCCGACGGCGGTCGGCACGTCCAACCCAAGGTTTTCGATGAACCCGGCGGCCATGACAAAACTGTCCAGCAGCGGCGCCGAGGTCAGCTCGCCTTTCACCTTATAGTCAAAACCTGGCCCGGCAGTGGCATCACCGGCAAGGCTGCTTAAAAGACGTTTAGAAGACTCATAACTATCCAGCCATATCAAAGGCTTACGACAGAATGCTTGAAACAAGGTGCGTTTAACCGCCCACTCTGCGCGCACGGAAAGCTTTGAGTTGGGCCGACTGATCTGGGCGTTTTCCCGCGAATCGAAACCCAGCACCACCCAGGCGTCCAACTCGGGAATGTAGCCGTGGCAATGGAACTGCGCGCCATTGATTTCGAAGGTCTGGCGGCTGGGCTCGATACCCTTGATGGGCCAGGCACCGGCGCGAAACCACAAGTCTTCGATCACATCGCAGAGTTCTTCATCGCGCTTGGCGGCCAACTCAGTCACGGCGATGCGCTTTTGCACATCCGGGTGGTCACGTTCCAGCTCTTTGAGTTGCAGGCCATGGCGCGCCAATGGCGCCATCAACTCACGGAAGCGCGCGTGTCGGCCATGCAACCGGTGGTAGCAGGCATTCATCTGTTGGCGCTGGGCGTCGCTGATGCGCAGGTCGAACGGGTTGCTGTCGGCGTCCTCGAAACCACTGCTGAGGTTTTCAAACGCCTGCAGCCGTTCAAAGCCCGGCAAGCTGCGCACCATCGGCAGAATGCGCGAGTGGAAGGTGCGCACCACGGCTTGGGCTTCCTTGCTGCCAAGGGGCTGACCCCACAGGCTGAGAATTTCCATGAGCTTGTGGATGAAGTCCTTGCGCGACTCGCGGGTGAACGTCACCACGGTCATCGAGCTGAGCTCAAAGCCCAGGTAATGGGTGAGCAGCAGGATGCGCAGCACCAGCGAAGTCGACTTACCCGCGCCCGCCCCGGCAATGACTGACGTCGAGGGCGTATCGCTGAAAATCATTTTCCATTGCGCGGCGCTCGGCTGTGCGTGGGCTGGCAGCAAGCGCGCCACGTCGGCCTTCATGCGCTTCTTGACCTCGGCGGTGAGCGGCAGACGCCAGTCGTCGAACAGGCTGTCGTCCACGCCCGGTGCGCGGTGTTCATCCGGGCGGAAGTCGCGAATCAGCAAGACCTGCCGACCCTCTTCAATGCCGTCAGCCTTGCCCTCGCGGTAGCCATACTCCACACCGGCCTCGTGCCCACTGCGAAAACCGTCGGCCTGGCCATGCAGCCAGGAGAACCGATGCTGCGCACGCAGGCGCGTGAGGCCATGGCCAAATAAACGCGCGGCCAGGCGTTTGAGCAGCGGCATTTCTGCCAGAGGGCGAAGCTCAGGGGGCAAATCAGGCGTTTGTTGCGGCACGCGGACTCCAGCGATGAGGTTGGTTTTAGCGAAGGCGCCATGGTCGCCGGAATCGGCGCGCAGTTCCAGCCAATTGCTTTGCCGTCATGCAGTTAGGCGATGAAGTGAAAGTCAAAACGCCAGCAATCAATCGAATTGTTAGATCGGAATCAGGCATTTTTTACGCTTTTTATCGATCATGCACTGCTGGATGATGGCAGCATCAACAGGAGACTCTCATGCTCGAACTTCGACCTTTCCACACCCTGGGTGGCGCCCACCATGGTTGGCTTGACGCCCATCACCACTTTTCATTTGCCGAGTACCACGACCCCAAGCGCATGCACTGGGGCAACCTGCGGGTGTGGAACGACGACATTATTGCGCCGGGCACCGGTTTCCCGCAGCACCCGCACCGCGACATGGAAATCATCACCTATGTGCGCGAAGGCGCCATCAGCCATGCCGACAACCTCGGCAACAAGGGCCGCACCGAGGCTGGCGATGTGCAGGTGATGAGCGCCGGCACCGGCATTGCCCACAGTGAATACAACCTGGAAGCGACGCCGACCAAGATCTTCCAGATCTGGATCATTCCGAATGAAGCCGGCCTGCCGCCGTCGTGGGGCGCCAAACCGTTTCCAAAGGGCGACCGTGAGGGGTTTGTGACCTTGGCCAGCGGCAAGGCCGGCGACAGCGAAAGCCTGCGCATTCGCGCCGACGCACGCCTGGTGGCGGCTAATCTGAAAGCTGGGGAAACGGCTGAATACACGCTGGACAGCGGACGCCGCGCCTACCTGGTACCGGCGACGGGCGTGATTGAAGTCAATGGCTTGCGTGCGCAAGCTCGAGACGGTGTCGCGGTTGAGGATGAGCAGGTGTTGCGAGTCACCGCGATTGAGGACAGCGAGATCGTGCTGGTCGACCTGGCCTGATCTAACCCCCCAGCCCAAAATGACTGTGGGAGCAGGCTAGCCTGCTCCCACCTTTACTGCAGGGTGTCAGTTATTCGGAAATGGCGCCGTCTACCAACACCTGCGCCTCTTCCACCAGTTGCTTGAGGTGGTCTTCGCCAATAAAGCTCTCGGCGTAGATCTTGTAGATGTCTTCGGTGCCCGATGGCCGCGCGGCAAACCAGCCGTTTTCAGTCATCACTTTCAGGCCGCCGATTGCCTGGTTGTTGCCCGGCGCGTGGCTGAGGATTTGCTGGATGCTTTCGCCGGCCAATTGCGTGGAAGTCACCTGCTCCGGCGCCAATTTGCCCAGCAGGGCTTTCTGCGCCGGGGTGGCTTTGGCGTCGACACGAATCGCAAACGGCTCGCCCAGGGCGTCGGTCAGGCCACGGTAGATCTGGCTCGGGTCCTGGCCTTTGCGCGAGGTCATTTCTGCCGCCAGCAAGGCCGGGATCAGGCCGTCCTTGTCGGTGCTCCATACCGTGCCGTCCTTGCGCAGGAACGATGCACCGGCGCTTTCTTCACCGCCAAAGCCCAGCGAGCCTTCGAACAAGCCATCGGCAAACCACTTGAAGCCCACCGGCACTTCGTACAGGCGACGGCCAATACGTGCGGCGACGCGGTCAATAAGGCCACTGCTGACCACGGTCTTGCCCACGGCCGCATCGGCGCGCCACTGCGGACGGTTCTGGAACAGGTAGTCGATGGACACCGCCAGGTAATTGTTCGGCGCCAGCAGGCCACCGGACGGCGTGACGATGCCGTGGCGGTCGTGGTCCGGGTCGCAGGCGAAGGCCACGTCGAAACGCTCCTTCAGGCCAATCAGGCCTTGCATCGCGTAGCTGGAGGACGGGTCCATACGAATCTGGCCGTCCCAATCGACGCTCATGAAGCGGAAGGTGGAATCGACTTCGGTGTTGACCACGTCCAGGTTCAAGCGATAGTGCTCGGCAATCGCCGACCAGTAGCGCACCCCTGCTCCGCCCAACGGATCGACGCCCAGACGCAGGTCGGCGCTGCGGATGGCGTCCATGTCGATCACATTGACCAGGTCAGCCACGTAGCTGTTGAGGTAGTCATGGCGATGGGTGGTATCGGCCTTGAGCGCCTGAGCGTGGGTGATGCGCTTGACGCCGGCGAGCTTATTGGCCAGCAGTTCATTGGCCTTGGCTTCGATCCACTTGGTGACGTGAGTGTCAGCCGGGCCGCCGTTGGGCGGGTTGTACTTGTAGCCGCCACTTTGAGGCGGGTTATGCGACGGCGTGATAACGATGCCGTCGGCCAAACCGCTGGTGCGGCCACGGTTGTAGCAAATGATCGCGTGGGAAATCGCCGGGGTCGGCGTGTATTCATCGCCTTCGGCCAGCATCACGTGCACGCCATTGGCAGCCAGCACTTCCAGGGCACTGGCACCGGCTGGCGTCGACAGCGCATGGGTATCCAGGCCGACAAACAACGGGCCATTGATGCCTTGGGCTTCACGGTACAGGCAAATGGCCTGGCTGATCGCAAGCACATGCCATTCGTTGAAGCTCAGCTCGAACGAGCTGCCACGGTGCCCGGACGTGCCAAAAGCCACGCGCTGGGTGGAGATCGCTGCATCAGGCTGGCCGGTGTAATAGGCCGTGACCAGTCGCGGGATATCCACCAGCAACTGAGCTGGCGCCGGCTTGCCCGCAAAAGGACTGATTGTCATGCATAAACCTCGAAAGAAGGGTTTGGAGAAAAAACGACAGTTTACTGAGAGTTGGACTACTGCGCGACGGTATCGATCCTACGCAGGCAAGAGAAATTTCATGCATTCAGCCGAGTTGCGCCTGCCGCAGCGCCTCACCCAGTGCAGCCAGGGCGATTTCCAGGTTCGGCTGCCCGTGAAAGGTGTGGCTCAAACGCACATGCTGGCTGTGCAGGCCACCGAGGCTGAAGAGTTCACCCGGCGCCACCACCACTTGGCGGGCCAGCAGATGCTGGAACACTTGGCGCATGTCCACGGCATGGACAGAGCCCAGCCAGAACGTGGCGCCGCCGCTGGGCATGCGATAGGTCACTTGATCACCCAGGTGGTGGTCCAGGCGCTGGCTCATCTCGCCTGCTTGCTCGCGCAATAGCTGGCGCAAGGTGTTCAGGTGCTGGTCGATTTGCCCGCTGTGATAGAGCCGCGCAATCGCGCGCTGGCGAATCGAGGACAACCGAAACGAGCGCAACAGGAATTGACGCTGCAACTCGCCGCTCATGTGCCGGGACAGCAGGTAGCCATACGGCGCCTCTGGCCCGAGTATCTTCTCGAAACACGAAAACACCACCAGCCGGTCGGGGTTGACCAGGTCGCGCAGCGCGGCCTGTTGCGGCTGGAAACCCAGCTCGCTGTAGGTGTCGTTTTCCAGCAACCAACACCCGTATTGTTCAAGCAACCGCGCGACTTCCAGGCGTTCGAAAGGCTGCATGGCAACCCCCGAGGGCAGGCTGACCGCTGATGAGAGCAACACCAGGTGCACGGTTTCGTCGATCAGCGTGCCTTCGAGCGCCGGCAGGTCCAGGCGGCCATCGGGCGCCCATGGCAACTCGATGATGCGCACCCCCGCGTCCTGCAACAGGCGCAGGATCAGCCAGTCACAGGGAGACTCGACAATCACCGTGGAGCCGCGCAAACCCAGCACCTCAATCAGAATGTCGAGCACGCCTCGCAGGTCGGCGCCGATGTACACGTCGTCGGCGTGCCAGCAGCGGCTGGGCGAAGAGGTGTACCGCGCCGCCAACGCCGCGCGCAGCTCCCAAACCCCGCAGGGCTGGGACCACGATTGCAAATGGCGCGGATGCTGGCGCACCAGCTCGCGCTCGAGGCGCAGCAACGTTGCGTCCAGCGAGGCCAGCAGCGCGGGCTCATCGGCGCTGAGCACCACCATGCCAGGGCGGCGGGCGGCGACGTAAAGGCGCTCGAGCAGATCCCCGCTGGGCAACGTCGAAGGGCTGCCGGAGAGTGGCCAGGCGTAATAGCCGGACTTGGCCACCGAATACACCCGGCCTTCTTTTTCCAACAGTGAGTAGGCGTACTGGATAGTGGAGATCGATACATTCAGGCGCTGGGATAGCTGGCGCAAAGACGGCAGTTTCACCCGCGTATCGGTACTGACCTCGTTGATCAGGTTAATCATGTAGCGGTAGACCGCCTGATAGGCGAAATCCGCCTGCCGCTCACCACGCAGCGTCATCGCCCGGACAGCTGGAAGGCCAGGTCGCCGTCGGCCATAGACCGCTCGTGTCGCCCGTAATGGGCACGGCCGCCCGGCACGAGCGCCATCGGCCGTTTGCGGTACAGGTGCTGGAGCAACGGCAGCGGCACCCCGCTGGTGTCGGCGACCCATTGTTGCAACATCTCGGCGGCCGGCTTGCCCTGCAGCACCTTATGCAGTTCAGGCAGAGCCACCAGCATGCCGGGGTGACACTGGCGCAGGTAACCTTCCAGGCGTTCACCGTGATGAATGAACGGTGAAAACAACAGGCAGATCAGTTGGCCTTCATCCAGGCCAAAGAACTGCTCGGCAAGGTTGCTCGACAAGGCACGCCCTTCGCGGCTGACGGCCTGGGCTATCAGCGCGTCGGGAATCTGCCGGCGACGCAGGTACTCCGCCGCCTGCCGCAAGAAACCTTCCACACCTTCCTGGTAATCCAACTCTCGCAGGCACTCGGCCTGCAGGCCGCGCAGGTGTGCCATCAGCAATGGATTGGCGAAGGTTGGGTGACTGAAATGAAAGCCCAGCGGGTCCGGCGTATAGGCCATGAACTCACTGAGTACAGGCGCACAGCCACGCTCGGTGCCCTCGAGCAGGTCGGCAACGCCGATATACGCCAAGTGGCGGTGCCCACCGGCGCTGGCGTCGGCCTTTGGCACATAGTGCTCGCCAAACAGATCCCGGTAGAAATCGTCGCTCCATTCGTCCATACGGCGGAACAACCCGGTGAGCGATGCAGGCTTGCCTGTGGGCGCCTTGTCTTCCTTGGCCTGCGCGGATTTTTTCAACCAGGCGATCAACTGCCCCTGCTTGCGCGCGGAATCGCCGCTGACCAACGCATGCACCCCGCCATCCCAGGCAGTGACACGCTGGTAGAAATCACCCAATGCCAGGTAGGTGTCATTGCACAGCGTTGCGCGCACATCGCCGGCGGTCAGGTGCCCGATCATCACCCGCTGGCGCTGGCTGGATTCACGCCCTGGCGTCGATACCGGGCGCTGGTAGTTAAAGGGCAGCACCTGTTCATTTTCCACCATCAGCAGCTCAACCCGGTCGTCGTCGTGGAAAAACAATCGGCTGTAACCACGATGGATGGTGTCGAGGGTTTCCTGAGTCATGCCCACGTGGCGTAGCGTAGCGACCCGCAACTGGAACGTCCTGGGCGCTCGCCCGGCGATGCTTAATTGGGCGGCACGCAACAGCGCCAGGGTGTAGGTGCTGACTTCCCCGCCGCCGTGGGCCACCAGCACCTTGTAATCGCCTATCTGTTCCATGCCACCCGCGGCCACGACAATACGCTGGATCAACAATTGAAGTGCGGTGCGTTCCGCGCGCGTGAAATACCCAATCAACCGTTGCTGAACTTGTTGGTAAACATAATTCATCGCCTGTTCGTGAATAGCGCTCATAGTTCTACTACCTGAGTTGAAATATCAGTTTCAAACAACTACCGAGCGTAGTTGCTCGATCTATTGCATCTGTAAGAATGTTGCCCGCCTGCCGTGCTCGCGAAGCACGAACACTAGCACCTTGCAACAAATCGACATAAGCGGCGCACCCGGCCGTCCGTGGAGTGCTCCGATGGGCTAATGCCTCTACGCCGAGGGTTCTGGCGTCGTTCGCGACAACCCTAGGAAGATTCCGACAGCTTCCTACAGCGCTTTAACCCGGAATTAAAAGATTTGCCTGACAAATATAATTTGCCAAATGTTGATCCTCGCTTGCGCGCTGTTTGAAAGCTGCCCTGAAAATACCCGCATCCTCGGGCAGGGGCAGAGGCTGCACTATTAGTTGCAGAAAGTGCTTGCAGCAGCATCAATAAATCATTCATTACTCAGTCCTTGAGTTCAAAGTGAAGACTCAATTATCAGGGCTGGAATTATGATTAACAGATACAGAACTTGTTGAAAAACCAGTTCAGATGATCATCCGGCGAAAGGCGGATAACGCAGACACAACAACGCCGCACTGAGTTTCAGGGCGGCGCCGGGGAGAAAGGTATCGTTTACAGGACCGAGCGGCCCGTTATCGCGTCGGGCAAGGCGCAGGTTAAGCCCTGTCAAATGGCGCATTTGCCCCATGCGCCAGGGGTTTGGAACACTCCTTTGCGAATATTCCTACATATCAAACAGCTTCAACCTGCAATGCAACGCGCTCGCGGCACGGGCATTCATCCATATAACGGTGCGCTTCCACGAACTGGTTGAACGGAAACACCGTCGTTTTCAGCGGCATCAGCACGCGATCGGCCGTCAGTTGGTTGATATCACGCAAGGCACGCTGCAACGCCACCTGATCCTGAATGATGCCCAGCTCCGGCTTACCGGTGAAGTTGCCGATGCAGTGCACAAAGAACTGAATGTTCTTCTGGAACGCGGCGCAGGCCGGGAATGGCGTCTGGTTGCCACCTTGCAGGCCGTAAAGTACCAGGCTGCCACGCGGCGCCAGCACATCGCCGAGCAACGACATCTGCGGGCCACCCAAGCCATCGAACACCACATCTACGCCGCGGTTGTCGGTGAACTTGTTGACCTGCATGAGCAGGTCCTGCTCTTCGGTGACAATCACCTTTTCCGCCCCGAGGGACAGCAGGTACTCACGCTCGGCACTGTCCTTGGTGGCAGCAATCACCCGCACACCCAGGGCCTTGCCCAGTTGTACAAACGAGGGGCCGGCGCAGTGGCTGGCGTCGGTGACCAAGGCAAATTGCCCAGGCTTGACCCGTGCCAGGTCCACATAGGCAAAGTAGGCAATCAGCAGCGGCGTGTAGTGCACGCTGGCTTCAATCGGGCTCAAGACATCCGGGTAGCGGGTCAAGGCCGAACGGGGCAGGACGATCTGTTCGCCATACACCGGATAATCATTGGGACTTTCGGCCGGAAAACTGGCCACCTTATCGCCCACTGCCAGGTCATCCACGCCGTCGCCAAGGGCAACCACTACCCCGGCCATCTCATGGCCAAGGCCAGACGGCAGACGTGCATGGGAAGACGCCAGGTTCTGGCGCCACAAAATGTCATACCAGCTGATGCCAATCGCGTCGACACGCACCTGCACTTCGCCCGGTGCGGGCTGCGCGGCTACATGCTCTTCGCACTTGAGCACCTCGGCCGGACCAAACTTGTGAAAACGGATCGTGCGGGACATCGCAAACCTCGTCAAAGTAACCTCTAATGCCATGAACTCTATCTGGGCTTTCCGGGTAAGACCACCGGTCGCCGTTAATAGTCGACATGCCTGTCATTGATTCCGCAACTGAGCAATTGACCTCAGCGCGTGTAGAAAAACTCAATTGGACCGTAGGAAAACTCAATTAGCCGGTGCAGAGTACCAGCCTTTGCCCGTAAGATTCATGCCGGTCATGCTTCTAAATGGAACCTTAGGGCTCTTATATGACCGCTCTCGTCAAGCAAGCTGACTCTTCCAGGACACAAGATGAACCGTAACGACCTGCGTCGTGTCGACCTGAACCTCTTGATCGTATTCGAAACCTTGATGCATGAGCGCAGCGTGACCCGCGCCGCCGAGAAGCTGTTTCTCGGCCAGCCGGCCATCAGCGCGGCCCTGTCGCGCCTGCGTGGTCTGTTCGATGACCCGCTGTTTGTGCGCACTGGCCGCAGCATGGAGCCCTCGGCACGCGCGGTGGAAATCTTCGCCCTGCTCTCTCCGGCCCTGGACTCGATTTCCACCGCCGTCAGCCGCGCCGCCGAATTCGACCCGGCCACCAGCACGGCCGTGTTCCGTATCGGCCTGTCCGACGACGTCGAATTCGCCCTGCTGCCCCAACTGCTCAAACGCCTGCGCGCCGAAGCCCCAGGCATTGTGCTGGTGGTGCGCCGCGTCAACTACATCCTGATGCCGAGCCTGCTGGCCTCCGGCGAGATCTCCATCGGCGTCAGCTACACCGCCGACCTGCCAGCCAACGCCAAGCGCAAGGTACTGCGCCGCAGCCTGCCGAAACTGCTGCGCGCCGACAGCGTGCCCGGCTCGCTGAGCCTGGACGACTTCTGCTCACGCCCCCACGCGCTGGTGTCATTCGCCGGCGACCTGAGCGGGTTTATCGATGAAGAGCTGGAGAAGCTCGACCGCAAACGCCACGTGGTCTTGGCCGTACCGCAATTCAACGGGCTGGGGACTTTGCTGGCGGGCACGGATATTCTGGCTACCGTGCCGGATTACGCGGCTGAGGCGCTGACGTCTGCAGGTGGTTTGCGCGCGGAAGACCCGCCACTGCCGGTGCGCTCGTTTGAATTGCACATGGCGTGGCGTGGGTCGCAGGATAATGATCCGGGGGAACGGTGGTTGCGGTCGCGGATTCAGATGTTTTTTGGGGATCCTGAGAGTCTTTAGCCGCCGCTTGGCAGGCCATTCATCTCATCACTATGAGCTGGAATACAAAGGTGAACCCGCTTCTCCTCAACATCGACAGGACTCCTAGAACCGCAACAGATCATACTCTTTTGCCTCCAGAGTCCTGCTGCGCCAGCCCCCTAGAATAGGCGTTAGCAAAAATACGTGCCTCGACTGATCCGTTCGGCAGGCACTTGAAGAGAGCGGAAAAAACGTCAGTTTCCAGACCCAGCGTAACGTGTTCTAGGCGAACACACTCGCCCCCCAACGCCTGTATTGCCAACTCTATTTTAGTGTCATCGAGATGCCCGTGATGCCACTCGACAATCAGAAGATAGACTCCCCAAAGTCGCTTCCCCGCGCGCCCCTCTAAGGGCCTGATGCTCGCCACAAAGGTTACGAGTCGAGTAATCGTTCGCAGGGCTTGATCTGGAGCATCTTTACTCATTCCAGCCTTCACAAACCACTGAATCATAACTGCTGCGATAGCAGTGTTGGATATCGGCTCCAGGGTGAGCATCAAACCAAGCAGCGCAGCAGCATGTTCCATGGTTTTCTGGAAGGGAAGCCGATAATCCCACACAGCTGAGACCAGCATTTTGAACTCAGGATCGCGGTCAAGAACCTGAATGCCTTGACTCACACCCGTCACCTGCAAAAGCCTCAAAGGAAGAAGTGCAATAAAGTCCCTCCATCTGACAATTAGGCCGACATTCCACTGACAGAGCAACGCAACCTTACGGGCCTTTTCTCTGATATCTAGAACCCCCAACTCGACTAAGCTGTCGAGCACATCGAGGGTGCATATACCGTCAGGCTCAGCCCCTCCAGCGCAAAATACTCGAAAGATTGCGTCGTCAGAATAAAGCCTGAAGTCCGCCGCTTGATCCGCACAAATATCCGCGATATGAAAGTTCCCTCGACCAACCACGGCATATTTTTCTTGATCACGGCCCGTCGCGGATGACGACGGTTGGAGAATCGAGCTCAAATGTGGCCTCAGCGCCTGCTGTAAAGCCAAGCACTTGTTATGCACGGGGCTGCCGAACATGGGGCTGGAAAGCTCCATCAATTCTTCCAAGGTGGCTTTGGACACAGCGATCGTGCCGAAGAAAGCCACTATTGGATCGATGAGCTCCAGATCGAGAAGCACCAGCAAGGCCGTGAGGTCCAACAGAGGTACACGCTCGCGTAAGTCTTGCGCCGTCAGGATCGGGCGATCTGGCCCCATCGTCATTGCAAGATGATATTTCGCGTCATCGCGGCTTGACGCCTTAGCAACCTCCCAGAGATGTACCACATCAGATACCGATGAAAGAGCAAAGCGTGGTCGCCAGGAAAAAGGAACCAGGGTCGAACCCTGCTGCAATCCTTTCTCTAACCTTCTTTGCAGAGCTTCAGCAGCATCTGTGATACCCGCCAGAGACTTGAGGGCTGACAAAAACGCCTCATGAGACCAATCTGCTCGAATCTCACCTCTGCGCAAGATCTTGGAGTTCGGGAATTTATCGAAGAACGCCGACGCCCTCTCCTGAAAGCGTTCACGATCCGTGGCAACGTCTCCATCGGCATCGCCCGAAGGGGCGGCCAGCACCATCAGCAGGAAAGCCCCCTCCTGCTGCTCATCGTTTCGATCAATCATCTCTCCGATTTTTAGCGCCAAGGCGTAGAGCCTGGCACTCGCAGGATCAGCTAGATGGACCAACGAATATAGCGTTCTCATGCATTCGAGACGCTGCGCCTTGGATTCGACCACTTCCAGGAAGCGTTCCGCAGCATCGATGGCTTCACTCACATAGCCGCACCGCGTCGCGATAGTGACATAAGTATCCAGCGCAACATGATCAGTTGAGCCTGAGGCAAGAAGAGTGGCTAGACGTTCACGTGCCGCGCCAGAGCGGCCGATGTGATCAAGCGCCAAAGCTTCGAATGCCAGCATGCGATCCCCGGGTTCCGCACGGACCTTTCCCCCCTGGCACAGATTCAACAGCGCAGACCAGTCTTTCAACGTGATCAGCGCCAGCCCAACCCGAACCGCCATCACGGGTGGCAGCAGGCTCTCCTGGGTGATTCGCTCTGCAATCTTAATACAGAGTGGCGCCTCTTCCATCTGAGTCGGACTCAGCTCCTGCAACAGCGTGAGAGCTAGGTCTTGAGGGTGACCGAGTTGCTCATAGCAGGAGTGCAATGTGCGCAGCGCTTCACTCTTCTCAATCTGATTGCACTCTAGAGCCAGATGATATTGCGCAAGCGCGGCAAAGCTCCGCAGGCTCGGCTCACGCTGGAGTTCATCCAGCCAGGCTCGTACAAGGTCTGGCCGAACCATTTTCTGCGCCGACAAGATGGCCGCAACAGCCGCTGTGCCAAAGCGCGGATGCAGACGATCAGCACACTCATAACACCCCTGGAAGCTCTGCACGGAAAGGCGATGCTTGCCAGTCGAGTGAAACAGGAGTGTTGCCCACAGACTGTTGATCGCGGAGGGGGGCAACGAGCCGTTTGCCTTAAGTGCCAACTCATGATCACCACACTCCACGGCGACAATTCGAAGCGCTTCCTGTAGACCGAGCAATTTAGGGCGCGCCGTGGTTGCCTCGACCAACAGAGGCAGAATTTCCGGCCCCTTACCCAAGGCAAGCGCGGTCGACGGCCAGATATCGGAAAGGTGTTCGATGTTAGATTGCCATCCTGCTGCTCTGAACGACTCCACCCCAGCGTTAACCGCTGTCCACACCTCCAGAAGCATCACCGGGTCGACACCAGGGAGACCACAGGCCGGGATAAAAGGAAACTCGGCGTCAAGGGTTCCAGCATGAGCCAACGCGAACTTAGCTCGTGCTTTGTAAAGGAGGAGCGCTTGCCCTACAGAGGAGAGCGAGTCGGCGAGCGCAAGCCCGTTATCGCAGCAATTAACGACAGCGGCATGGTCGCCATTGAGCAGATGAACTAGGGCTGTTGCAGATGAGCACTCAGGCTCCGGCAGCGCCCCGGCGATCTGAATTGCCCTCAGATAATCCCCCTGGATCGCGGCGAGACGCGAGCGGGTGGCATTGATCAGCGGATCCTCTCCCTGAAGCTGCGCCTCCAGTTCGGGTAACGTTTCACGGGCATCGTCAAAGCGAAGTCGGATCTCGGCCTCGCACCAAGCGGCTTGATACTTCGGCAATGGGTTCAGTTGATAGGCTCGTTGATACGCAGAACTTGCGGATACATCAGCACCAGATTCGACATGCCAGTTGCCCAGCAGGCACCAGTACTCGGCTTGTTCAAGAACGGTAGCTCCTCCCAGCATCAGCTCAGCAACGTCCAAGTGCGTGCGAGCGCGCTCCAACGCATTCGCTAGCAGGTCGGCCCTCGCCTGGCTAAGCGCCCAAGCAAGGGATCCCTTCGCCGGGGCGATCCAGTGCCCCTGCGCCGGGGCTGCGAGGGCTTCGATAAAGGATGCCCCTCGTGCGGTGATTCCCTGTGTCGCTCCTTGCACCAGCAATAACCGTTCTTCGGAAGGCATATCCGGGTGGGTCTGTTCAGTGTGTCCACCCAACAGATGACCGACGCGGGAATAATCATTTTGCTGGTCGATGTCCAAAGACAGATCGGTCTTTCTATTGATGAGATTCTTTCGAGGTGCTTTCAGCGTTACGGACTTCTGCTCGGCGGGCAAATCCAACACATTGATCCGGCTTAACTCCTCATGAATCCAGACGTAATGCAGGGGGCAATCAACCGGATCCTCATTAACAGATAAATCGCAGATCACTAGAAGTATGGGTTCGACCACACGATTGTAGTACCTGACCGTCGAGGCCTTTAAGGCCACCGAGATGAACTCACCGTCCGCTGAAATCGACGGTGAACGCGTCCCTTTGAGCTGGATACGAAAGACGTCCCTGACCTGTTGGTTGGGCGTTGTCTGGACTTGATAGTCGAACCCGTAGTCGTCGGTCCCTTCCAAGCTCTGGATACGCCAATGCTGGGGACGTCGCGCCCGGAGACAAGAGTCCGCATCTGCATTGATATCGTGCTGATCACCGGTTTGAGGCAGAGGTCCTTCTACTGACATGCGACAATCTCCGAGGACTCAGTGGGGCTACAATTTCGGCGGTGCGCTCGGATAAGTCCAGGGATGCAGGTGGTGTGCTGGTACGAAGTTGCCCACATTGATGGAGGACCTTCAACCGTGACTTGGTGAAGTAGCCTGGTCATTTCGCATGAGCTTCAGAGGCCGTCCTGTGCACCGTGGCCGCATGCATCGCCAAGCCACCTACTACCCCTAGCGACGCATCTCCATGGTGTATCTCACTACCTGGAAAGTGACGTTTGACAGCATCTGCGATATAGGGCGCTCGCGACATGCCGCCGGTAAGCAGCACAATCGGAGTTCGGCCAGCGGTCGCACCCCTCACCTGACTGAGCAACTCGTTGAAGGAGCGCATGAACCTTTCACATCCAAACTCCAGATCAGACGTCCCCGCCTTGGCTCGAAGCCCCTTCTGCACGTAATCGAGAGAAACGTCTGCTTCAGCTTCTGAACTGAGAGCGACCTTGAGCCTTTCTACGTCACGATTCATCCTGACAGTGACCCCATACCGCTGTAGCGCAAGCAAACGCTTCTTGTAGGGAGCTTTGATCGAATCAACGTCTACTTTTCGAAAGGCCGCTTGCCGGTTCTGGTCGCTGACCATGGCGGCGTCGACGTAAAACGGTGCGAGTAGGCGACAGTCATTTTTTCCAAATAGTGGCATTACCGCTCGAAGAGAAAGTCCAAGGTCCACATCGGTGCCGCCCTTAGCTAAGCCCCAACTGGCGTCCAGCTTCGGCGCCACCTCCTGACCACCGACATGCCCAACGGCGATATCAGTGGTACCACCTCCTACATCCACGACTACCGCAAACTGGGGCTCTGGGAAATCCATGTGATAGGTTATTGCGGCGGCTGCGGGCTCTGCTAGGAAATCCACTGATTTGAATCCCGCACGATGTGCTGCTTCGCGCAGCAGCTCCACTGCCTGGTCACTTCCCTCTGGCCCCATGGAGCTTCTAAATACAACAGGCCTGCCAATAGTGGCTTCAGTGACATCGACACTCAATTGCTCAGTCGCCGCACGCCGGACGTGCTTTAGGACATTCGAGACGATTTTCACAATCGCTTCGCGCTGTGGAGCAGCTAACCTGAAACCAAGCATGGATTTCGGAGATTGGATGAGTCGGCCTTCCTCGTACCAAAAGAATTCCTCAATCGCGTCTTCGCCAAAAACTGCTGATTCGTCGACGTTAATCGAGCTAGCCCTGCCCGTCTCCCTCTGCTCATGGGCCCAATGGCGTCGAGCTGCGGAAATGGTCGCTCTCCGAATTTCCGCAGCCAAAGGCGATACAGGCTTCTTCAGCTCCGAGGTAGCCAAGGAAATTCGAGCCTGTGCCTCCTCTTGAGTAATGTCGCCATTCTTCGCTAGCGATCGATAGCGGAACCGAATTTTGCTGGTTGCCTCGTCGTATTCTCCGAGAGCCTTCGTATACGCCGCCGTCGAAGCACTAAGGTTGTCGCGGACCTGCTGCTCATAGGCGTCTGGCTGGAAAAGGGTCCAGTCAATAGACTTCTCAGGTATGAATACCGCAGTTCGAAACTGGCTGTCGCCGGCGAAGGAAACATGCCGAAGCTCACCATCTATGTAGGCAGCTGCTGCGGTGTAGCTCGTTCCGAAATCAATCCCTATGCGCATGGTCATCCTAGACATTCAAAGCGGAGGTCGCAGAACCCACCTCCCAACGTTACCGGGGTATAGGCAATATGCTATCACTTTCAGTGAGGTTGTGATCGGGGGTTCACAATTGGAGTGTCAACTGATCCATGCGCAGCCTCATACTTTGCCAGAATGCCGGACGCCCTCCGCGTTCCAGCGAGGTGGCGCTGAAGCCCCAAACATGACTGTTGCCGCACAGCTACGGAAGAAGTAACTGCCGTAAGCGAACCAGCAACGCCGCCTGAAGGAGGGGAGGCAGATCCGCAAAGAGCCACTGACAGCCCACCATGGAGGTACACTGGAGTCCAGTGGGCACCACCTCGACAGCTGTTAGAAATCGCCGTTCGCGATCACTCGTACACCCTAAGTCAATGGGGGCAAAAATGGGGGCATAATTAGTTTTTCATGACCTGAAACAACCGCCATAGAGCTTTGTCAAAATGTTTTTTGGGGATCCTGAGAGTCTTTAGTCGTCATTGCCAACGCCACGCTCTGCGTCTCAAGAACCCGACGCAGAGCGCCCGGTGCACCACTCACCCCCCAAGCACCGCGCCTCAACAGATAATCAGGCTCAAGGGAATTCCACCTTGCAACCTGAAAGAGCAATCGAGCGCCCGTCGGACACAACAAACTGATCACCGTCAATTCGGGCAAGGAGCAATCCACGGGCTTTGGCTCCAGCCTCAACTGCCTCCCGCCACCCCTCTATATCACCATGGTATGAGAGGGCATGGAACTGAAGCCCCTCCGGCAGATGAATTTTACAGCTGTCAGAAACAACCCCACCGCGGGTGGCCCTTATCTCACCTGCCGAGTCCAGGAGGGCATTGAACTGCATCTTTGCCTTACTCTTTCCATCAGCTTGGTAGTAAACAAACTCTACGCCCTCAACAGGATTCAAGCCGGGTACGGCACGCTGCCCGCGCTGCTCGATGGTGCCGCCTAAGACTTTCTCCAACGCATCCCGATCACTGCTCATTACAGACCTCACTTAGCCGCCGGGGTAATGACAAACTTGATGTTTTTTATCCCCGCATCGGTAAATATTTTTGAGTAATAACTGGCCAACTCCGGGCTGTTCGTATGGTAAATGGCACCGCCATCAAAGCCTGAAGAATACTTCTTCGCCTGA
This sequence comes from Pseudomonas sp. D2002, assembly GCF_013385735.1. NCBI lineage: Bacteria > Pseudomonadati > Pseudomonadota > Gammaproteobacteria > Pseudomonadales > Pseudomonadaceae > Pseudomonas > Pseudomonas sp. D2002. Next base: position 222,865 of record NZ_JACAPL010000014.1, read on the forward strand.
TCCACCATTTTTGTCTGCTCCGCCGCAGACCACGGCTTGGTGCCTGCCGAGCTTGCCGGGTTGCGAATGGAGTCACTCCAATCATCCACAAACTTTGCTTCGATCGCGGTTCTCTTACCACCGATAACGGCAACATCGTCGGCCACACCACTGACAACTTTCCCATCCACCACTGTTCTGAACTGACGCTCTTCAAATGCAGTAGTACCACCATACATTCCGCGCACTCCGCCCTCGTAGCTCTGCGCCTTGTCAATGGAACGACTCCCGCTGACAGTAATGGGGTTGGTCGTCTCCAGCGCAGCCCCGCCCGCATTTGGACTACCTCCCGAACCCGGGTTGATAGGGCATGGTCCCGTATTGTGCACCCACGTTTTCAGTTTGCCCACATAGAAGGTATGACCGATATCGACCGTGAGGTTGTAGGACTTGCCTTGCGGTTGGAACAGCTTCAAAGAGGTAACACGTGTCGATACGTTCTCGCTTGCACCGTCCCCTAGAGACTGGAGCAAATCGCCCGGCTCAAGGTCAATCACGGGGATAAAGTCGTGCTTTGCCGGAACGTAGAAAGGATGCGACGGTGTTACCAGCAACGTTTCACTCTCAGCGGCACCGTCTGCACGGATGCTCGTGAGTCTGAGCTTGTAGATAGGCTGGTCGGAGCGTTTGTGAGTCGCCAGAATGGCCGCCGCAAATGGCTCACCGCCGTTTTCAGGCTTGCTCCAGACGATATCGCCAATATTGAGCGTTTCGATCGCCTTGGCCCCCGAAGGGGTGGCTACCATGGTGCCGGCAGCGAAGCAGCACGGTCCTTTGCCACCCCCTGGATTCACACCGAAGCCATCGGCATCCTTCGAGACCCCGCTACCGGTTTTCCCACCTTTAACGACACCTGCAACAACTTTGGTCCCCCAGCCCTCGGTCAGTAACGTAGTGCCCATGTTGCTGATCATGGCGGCTCTTTCGGCCACGCTGAGTTTGCGACCTGCCGCATCGTCGAGCCAGGAAGTCTTGTTCTCCCACTCCTTGAGATTGGCGCTCTCGGCAGGCGTCAACCAGCCTTCCTTGATGTACTTGGCCGTGATGATCTGGTCATCGGTCACATAGGTATTGCCCCAAGGGTCATACCCTTGAGCCGGTTGCGCGATCAGCCCTGGATTGCCCACCAGCATCCCGGTCATGTCATAGGAAACTTTGTTCCGGTAGAAGCTGACCAACTCCTGCGCAACCGGGTCGTCCATGGCAATGGTGTTGGCTTTGAGGCCTTCGACACAGGCGCGGGTTTCACACAGGTCGATCAACTGCGAACGTTCGGCCGAGATCTTTTCAAACTTGCCTATCAGGTCGCGCTGCTTCGCTTCGGTGCAATTGCCACCGGCCTTGCACGCCTTCAGCTCGTTAAGCAATCGCTCGGCGGTCGGGTGATCAAGGCTGTTGAACTTGGTCGCCTGCTGGGTGACCCAGCCCGCCACTGCCTGGTCTTTATCCGAGCCGCCTGCGGCTGCCGAGACCGTTACGCCGATCAACTGGGAGGTCATCGCCAGCAGTTGATCATGCATGTCGCCCACGAAGATCTTGTCGCCCACCGAGGCGACAAAGGCCTCATTGGCACCGGCTGCCAAGGCCCCAGTCCGGAAGCTGCCTCCGGCCGCTTCCGCGATCAGGCCACCGACAATCGCGTGTGCGCCGACCTTGGCCGGAACCCCGGTGAACTCAAGCTGAGTACCCAACCGGTTGTAGATGGAGGCCGACAGGACATCCGCAGCCGCACTGATACTGGCCTGTGCCAGATTGTTCTTGAGGCTGCCACCATTGATCGCAGTGTTGGTAACCGCACCAAAGCCCTTTTCTGCCAAGGTGTAGCCAGCAAACTTGGTCAGGCCGTCGGTGCTGGCCAGTTCAAAACCGTGGGTCGCTTTACCGGCATTTTCGGCAGAAACACCGAACGCCTTGTCCAGAACACCCGATGCAAAGCCCGCAACCAGCCCGCTGGTCAAATACCCCTTGAGGCTTTCCGTCGAAGTGACATCCTTGAGCACCGCGCCCAGGTTGCCCTTGTTGTTTATCGTGCTGACCACCGACTGAACCACGGCAGCGGTGTAGGCTGCCGATGCCGCCGCGCCAATCGCGGCGGCGGTGGTCGCACTGATGCCCACGGCTGTGGCAGCCCCGCTTGCGCTGGTGCCAACGACAGTGGCCGTTCCCGAACCTGCGGTCAGCACCGTCACGATAATCACGACCGCCAGCATCGCGCCCACGCCCATGCCGGAGTTGCTGTACTTGAAGGACTCGTGAACCTCCTTCACGCGTTGCCAATCGACGTCCCCGCGTTTATCGGCTTCTTTGAGCCAGGCCAGTTGAGGGTCGGCCTGGACCATCGCATCAATTGTCTGGCTGACTGTCTTCTGGTCAATCTGCTTGATGTCGATGTGCAGACCTTTTGCGGCAGTGATCGCCAGGTCGCCCTTGCTGATCAATTCGCTCTGACGCAGGGTTTCGTCGGTATGTCCCTTACCCTTCGAGGAGTTCCACGCGAGGCTGTTTTTACTCTTCTCGTGGCTTTCCTGGTTCAGGTCCTTGACCGCCTCAAAGGTAATTGAGCCCTCGCTGTTGAGTATCAATTCTGCGCCGCTTTCAAGTTTCGCGGCCTGATAACGCTGATCGCCACCGCTGATCAGTGTCAGATCACTGCCCGTGGTGATCTGGGTGCCGACATGGGTGATCTTTGTCACCTCATCGCGCCTGGTCTGCTTGCGCCCCCAACTGCCCTTGCTCTTTTTGTCATACAGCGAGTAATCGGTGTCCTGAGCCGCCAACACATCCAGCTGCCCAGCCGCTGCCAGGTAGGCCTCGTTGCCGGCATTGATCCGGCTCGAGATCAGCGTCATATCTTTGCCAGCGTTGAAAGTCACGTCTTGCCCGGCGCTTACGACACTGGAAATCTGTTTGACGTGGTCTTCCTGAGCCGTAACCTTCTTGGACTTGGAATACGAATGGCTTTCATCGGCAGCCGAAGCCACCGTAAGGTTTTCACCTGCGCCGAAATCGATGTTCCGATTTGCCTCTATCTGGCTGGCAACCACTGCCAGATCACGCCCCGTCTGGATAGAGAGGTCACGCCCCACCGTCAGATCCGAGCCGTATTGAGTAACGCTGCTGCTCTGGGCACCGGCCACCACGCTGTTGTGCTGCTCGGTGGCGGCAATAAAGGCATCCCGGCCTGCGGTGATCGTTGTGTCACCGCCGCTTTGCAGTGTGCTGCCAGTGCTGACGAAGTCTCGCGCAGCCTTGATGGTCAGGTCGTTCGCAGCTTCTATTCGAGACCCGCTGTCGACATACTCGCTGTGTGTGTTTTCGCCCTTGTAGCGTATGTCGGTGCCGGTCACCATACGCTGGTTGATCACGTCCCCGGCAATCGCGGTCATGCTCACATCGCGCCCCGCGATGACGCCGCCCGCTTTGTTGATGATGTCGTTACCGGCCAACAAGTCCAGACGGTTACCGGCCTCGATCAGCCCCGTGTTGACCAGATCATTGCCGGCCGTGGCCGCCAGATTGTTGCTGGCACGCAGCGTACCGGCGTTGTTCAGGTCTTTGCCCGCAATCAGCGTAACGTCCGAGCCTTGGATCAAGGCCCCGTTCGGTGCCAGGCGGTTGGTGGCCTGGGCCAGGTACAGCACCGGCACCAGGACCTTCTCGCCATTCACCTCATGCTCTTCGAGCCAGACGATATCGTGGGTCAGCGCCGCGACCTGTTGTGATGTGAGGCTGACACCCACCGACAGTTCGAGCTGCTGCTTACTCTGGATGGCGTTGTCCATCAAGTACTTGTAGAGCGCTTCGTCGGAGGTCTGGCCATCTATAAAACGTTGACCGGTGCGCGCGACCACCGCCTGCTGGATCAGCTTCTGTTCATAGAAACCATCGCCCAGGCGCTTGGCGCTTTCATCAGGGTTGTAGCCGAGGTTCGCCAGCAGGTAGTCCGAACTCATGAACTGTTTGAGGTCGGTCAGCACCGGGTTGGTTTCGATCAGGTACTTCTGCGGATTGGACCGACCCGAAGTGTACGGCAAGCCCTGCACGCGATTGATAACCTGGTTGCCCACCGAGGACACCAAGCCGCCCTGCCCCGGCAGTTGGACACTGCCGGTATCGCCCGGTGCGCTGACAGTGATCACGCTGCCCGAAACACCGTCGCCCGTGGCCTGACGGGTATTTTGTTCGAGCTGAAGATTGCTCGCAGCGATCCGCGCCGCATCAGTGAACTGCAGGTTGCGCGCCTGGACGTCATCCGCTCCCTGTTGGCGCTGGGCATTGCTGACTGCCGCGCTGCCCATGCTCCAGGTCTGGGGCCCCGCGTTGGCCTGGTTGGCCTGTGTCGCCGAACTGCCCTGCCCACTCAGGCGGAACAGGCCGTTTTGTCCGGTTGGCAGGCTGAATCCGGGTAGAACCAGGGGATTGACCTGCTGCTTGGCAAGGTCCGGCGGCAACTGAGCATTGAGCCGGATCACAACGGGCGTGCCGGTGCCCGCCGCTTGCGTGCTCTGGACTTTGTTGGCGCCCGAACTGACCCCGTAATCCTGGTGAATGACGCTGTTGTTCAGATTCTGCGACGCAGTAATCGAAACCTTGCCACCTGCCTGGATAATTGCACTGCGCCCGGCCCCACTGCCATCTCTGGAAACCTCAACGTCACCGGTCTGGGTGTACGACTGCAATTGAGCCGGCAGCGCCATCAAGTTATTAGGATCGTACTGGGCCTGTTGGTTCAGCCCATACCGGGTACCGAAGGCCAATGTGGTTATCAACTGGCCAGTGACGGCATCCCTGAACCGAACAGCCGGAGCCGTGGTTCCAGGGCTTCCTACAGGGACAGGACGCTGATAAGTCTCGGCAATCGCCTTGCTCAGGCCGCCAGCGTCATTGATGTAGTAGATGTTCGGGTAGTCAGGATCATTTCGCGCGTTGTAGCTGACCACCTGGTTGACGAAGGCAAGGGCCGTGGTGTTTGGAATCGCTTGTGTGCGATAACTGCGCGTGCGCTCGATGATGCCGCCCATCGATCCTACGTTGGTCAGGTTGCTTGCCTGGATGGAAATATTGCCGCCTGCGCTGACGGTACTTTTGCTATTGAGAAAGTTGCCACCACTGAAAACAAAGTCTGTGCCGGCTGACAGCAGGGCCGCCGCACTGGTGTCGTTGTCCTGCCCTTCGTAAGTCTCACGAACTGCAATGGCGAGGTCATAATCCCCCCCCGCACAGTCCAGACATTTGACGGCAATAGTTGCTGAAACCAGTTTGCGCCCCAGGCTAAAACCTTCTGTGCGGTTTTCGACGCTGGCAGCATTTATGCTGAATCTGCCCCGACTCTCCAACGACCCGGAGATATTGGTCACTTGAGCCGACTGGACCTGCCCCCCATAGCCTTCAATACTGACGTTACCCAGGCTGTAGAGCTGCGCCGTATGGTTAGTGAAACCGTTGACCTGTAGCGTTGTGTCGCCGCCGCTGAAGATCAGGCCATTTTCGTTGAGTAAGCCAGGGGTGTTCAGCACAAGGTTGGCATTGCTGCCCAAAGTTGCGTAGTTGTTGATCGCCCCGGCGTTCACCCTCATCCCGGCAGCCGAGGTGATTCGGCCGTAATTATTCACCTGCCCACCGACGTTGATCAGCGTATCGGCCCCTCCGGCGATACTGCCGGTGCTGCCAAGGTTCAACGCGGCGGCGGTCAGGCCCAGCGTATTCAAACTGGTATAACGTCCTTGGCCGTTGTAGCTGCCACTCAGGTTCAGGTTGGCCGTCCCATCGCTGGCGATCAGCCCATCGTTGTTCCAATTGCCGCCGTTGCCGGTCAGGCTGTCCGAGGCCAGCAGTTGTCCACCCGCCGTCTGGTTGAGGGTGTTGACGTTCACCGTCAGGCGCCCGGCCTGGATCACGCTGCTGTTGGCCCAGCTGTCCGCCGTGAGCGTGAGGCCACCGCGGGTCACCAGGCTGCCGCCGGCATTGGTGATATTGCCGGTGCTGATATCAAAGGTGCCGTTGCCCACATGCAGCAGGCTGCCGCCCAGGTTCTGGAAGCTGCCGGCGTTAAGGGTCAGGTCGCTGTTGGCGGTTTCCAGCTTGCCGTTGCGGTTGTCGAACAGGCCGCCGATCTGGAAATCGGTCTTGCCGCTGGTGCCCAGCGCACGGATCTGACCGGCCTGGTTGTCGACGCTGGCTGCACGTACGCGCAGGGTGCTGTCGCTTTCAATGATACCCAGACGATTGTTCAGCGCGCCGTTGAGGCTGAGGTCGATGCGCTGGCCGGCGATCTGCCCGCCGTTGTCGCCGCTGTTGTCGAAGGTGTTGCCGCTGACCTGCATCAGGCCCTTGGCGTAAAGGCCGCCATTGCGGTTATCGAAGGCGGCGGTGGTGACCAGGGCATCGCCGCTCTGCGCCGCGATCCGCCCGCCGTAGTTGTCGATCCCGCCCAGGGCGCTGAGGTTCAGGCGCTGAGCCTGAATGATTCCGCCCTGGCGATTGTTGTTCAGGTCATAGCCGTTTTTCAGCACGCCGACGATACGGGTTTCAAGGGCGCCCTTGACGCTGGCCAGGGTGCCGCCACGGTTGTCGAGGTTGGCCGCGCTGACGTTCAGGTCGCCATTCTGGGCAATCAGCCTGCCGCTCTGGTTGTCGATAGCGCCGCTGACCGTCAAGTTCAGCGCGCCCTGCCCTTGCAAGGCGCCCTTGCCGTTGGCGAGGCTCGTGGCGTCGACGCGCACGTCACCGTTCTGGCTGTAGATCAGGCCGTCGTTGTTGTTCTGGACTGCGCCAGTGCTGTTGATGACGAGGTTGTCATTGGCCGCGACGGTCCCGCGATTGCGGTTATCCAGGCTGCCGGTGAACAGGCTCAGCAAGCCCTGGCTGACCAGTTGGCCGCCCTGGTTGACGACTTGGCTGCTGCGACTGATCACCAACGGCCCGGCACTGGCGAGCTTGCCGTTGGTGTTGGTCAGGGCACCGAGCAGATCGAGGCTGACTGCGCCCTTGCCGCTCAGGGTACCGTTACTGTTGTCCAGCGTGCTGCCGGTGAAATCCAGGGCCTGTTGCGCGCTGATGCTGGCGCTGTTGTTCAGGGCCATGGCTTGCAGTGTCAAGCTAGCGGCGCTGTCGATGGAGCCACCTTGGGCGTTGGTCAACAGACCGCTGACCGTCAGGCGCTGGGCCGCGCCACTGGACAGAATACCGGCGCTGTTGTCGAGGCTGGCCGCGTTGACGGTCAAGGCCGACTGGCTGACCAGCGCACCGGCGTTGCTGTTGAGCAATGCGCCACTGATGTTGACATCAAGATTACCGCTGCGGCTGGACAAGGTGCCGCTGTTACGGTTGTCCAGGCTCGCGCCGTTGACGGCCAGCCCCTGCCAGCCGGAAATCAGGCCGCCCTGGTTGATCAGGCTATTGGCGGTCACGCCCAGCTGGTTGCTGCTGATCAGCTTGCCGGCGCTGTTGTCCAGTGTGCGCCCGACCAGGTTGAAGCTCTGGCTACTGGAAAGCTCGCCGCCCTGGTTGTTCAGGTCGCGAAGACGAGTGAGGGTCAGGGCGCCCTTGGCGTTGAGCAGGCCGTTGCGGTTGTCCAGATCACCCCCCGCCAGGTCGAGGCGAATGGCCTGGTCGCCGAGCAGACGACCTCCGTTCTGGGCCAGGGCGCCGAGGCTCAGGTCGATATCGCCCTTGGCCGAAACCTCACCGCCATTGCCGGAGTCCAGGCTGCTGGCGTTGATCGTCAGGCCACCCTGGCTGTTGATCAGGCCCTTGCCGCTGTTGTTCAGGGCCATCGCGTTGAGGGTCACGGCGCCGGCACCGAGCAAGGTGCCGCCCTGGTTGTCGAAGTCGGCGCTGCTGAGCGTCAAGGCTTGCGCGGCGTTGATCAGGCCCTGGCTGCGATTGCTCAGTTGACCACGGGTGGTCAGGTCGAGGTCGCCACGGCTGGTGACGGTACCGCCACTGTTATCGAGGCTGGCGGCGCGGATATCGAGCGCGGCGGCGGCGATCAGTCCCTTGAGGTTGATCAGTGCCTGGTTGATCCGCAGGGTCACGGCCTGATTGCTCAGCAGTTTGCCATTGCTGTTGTCCAGGCTGTCGGCGGTCAGTGCGAAGGCCTGGGCACTGGAGATTTCACCGCCCTGGTTGTTCACGTCCTTGAGGTTGTTGAGCAGCAATGACGGCGCGTTGATCAGACCGTTCTGGTTGTTCAACTGGCCGTTGTTCAGGTCCAGGCTCAGTGCCGTGTTGCTGAAGAGCTTGCCGTTCTGCTGGTCCAGGCCGGTGAGGCTGGCGACCAGGGCCTTGTCGCTGCCGATGCGGCCGTTCTGGTTGCTGACCTGCCCTGCCGTGAGGGTGAGGCTGTCGCTGCTGCTCAGGCTGCCGCTGCGATTGTCATAGGCACCGGTACTGACCGTGACCGCACCTTTACCACTGATCACTCCCAGCTCGGTGTTGTCGAGGCTGGCACTGCTCAGGTTGATACTGCTGTCACTGACCAGGCGTCCACCCCTGTTGCCCAATGCACCGCTGGCGTTGGCCGTGAGCGCCCCGGCACTCGACAGGCTGCCGGCCGTGTTGGTCAGTCCGGCGCTGCTGACGTCCAGCCGGCCTTCACTGCTGATCAGGCCCCCGCTGTTGTCGACGCCAGCGCCGAGGGTGAGTCGTGCATCACCGCCGCTGAGTAGTTGGCCGCCGGTATTGTCGAAGGTCTGGCCGTCCAGCGTGACGCTGGTCTTGCCCTTGAGCAGTCCCAGGTTACGGTTGAGTACCTCGGCCATTTCGAGTGTCAGTGTCGTATCGGCAAGGAGCTTGCCGCTGTCGCTATTGTCCAGGCGCTTGCCGGTCAGGCGGATATCGGCACTGCTGGAGAGTTCACCGCCGCGGTTGTCGATAGCGTCGACATCCAGTTTCAGCGCTTTTGTCGCCCCTACCAGACCGTTCTCGCGGTTATCCACGGAAGCTGCGTTCATGGTCAGCGCGCCGCTGGCGATCAGCTTGCCGTTGCGATTGTCCAGAGCGGCAATTTTCGCCGTGACATCGGCCTTGCCGGAGACAGCGCCGTTGCTGTTATCCAGGCTGTTGGCCGCCAACAGAAGCGCGCCGTCGCCCACCAGGGTGCCGTCTGTGTTGATCAACGCCCCGCTCACACCCAGGTCGACCGCACCCCGGCTGCTGATAAGGCCTTGGCTGTTGTCCAGGCTGGCGCTACGGCTGTCCAGAGCAGCCGCGGCCACCAGGCCCTTGATGTTGCTCAGCGCCTGATCGATACGCAGGGTCAGGTCCCCGTTGCTCAGCAGCTTGCCGTTGCTGTTGTCGAGGCTTTTGGCGGCCAGGGCAAAAGCTTGGGCGCTGGAGATTTCACCGCCCCGGTTAACCACCTCGTCGAGGTTTTTCAGCACCAGCAGCGGGCCGTTGATCAGGCCGCCGCTGTTGTCCAGGCGTCCGTTGTGCAGGTCCAGGCTCAGCTGGGTCTTGCTGAACAATTCGCCGCCCTGCTGGTCGAGGTCGGTGACGCTGGCGGTCAGCTCTCTGGTACTGGCAATACGGCCGGTAGCACCATTGCTGACGTGGGTCGCCGTCAGGTCCAGGCGGTCGTCGCTGGTCAGGCGGCCGCCCTGGCTGTTATCGAGGGTGCCGGTGGTGACGCGGATGGCACCCTTGCCACTGATCAGGCCTTTGCGGCTGTTGTCGAGGCTGCTGCTGGCGAGTACCAGGCCCTGGTCCGTGAGGATCGAACCACCCTGGTTGAGCACGTCACCAAGGCTGTCGATCGACAGGTCGGCGGCACTGCCGAGCTTGCCCGCCGTGTTGTCCAGGCTGCCGACCTTGAGCCCCAGGGCGCCTTCGCTGCTGAGCCAGCCGGTGTTGTTGAGCAGCGCTCCATCGAGGCGGATATCCAGGCCCTGGAGCGCGGAGAGGTTCCCGCCGCGGTTATCCAGGGCCGAGCCGTTCAGGTTGACGCTGCCCTTGGCGAACAGGCGGCCAGTGTTCTGGTTGATCACTTGCGCCACGATAAGGCCGAGGTCGGTCTCGGTCAGCAGCTTGCCGCCATCGCTGTTATCCAGGCGCTGCCCGCTGACACTGACGCTGCTGCGGGTGCTGGACAGCTCGCCGGCACGGTTGTCGATCTGCTCGACATTGACGGTCAGGCCCTGGGTGCTGGCGACCGTACCGCCATTACGGTTGTCGAGGCTCTTGCCGGTGAGCAGCAGGGAACCCTGGGCCACCAGCGCACCGCCCTGCTGGCTCAGGCTGTCGATGCTCGCCTGGAGGTCGCCCTGGCTGGCAATGCGGCCTTGGGTGTTGGCAACCTCCTTGGCCTTGAGATTGACCGGGCCGACTGCGCTGAGCAGGCCGCCGCTGTTGTCCAGGCGGGTGCCTTCCAAGTCAAAGGCCGCCTTAGCGACAAGATTGCCCTTGTCGCGATTGTCCAACTGATCGACCAGCAGCTTGAGGTCTTTGTCGGCCTGGATCAGGCCGCCACGATTGTCCGCCGAAGCGCTGTGCAAGGTCAGGTGGTCCTTGCCCGCCAGGCTGCCGCCACGGTTGTCAAGGCTGCCGGTGTTCAGTTCGATGTTGCCGGTGGCGCGCAGCTTGCCCTGTTCGCGGTTATCGAATGCGCCGCTGAGGGTGGCGCTCAGCTTGCCGTCCGCCGCAAGCACTGTGCCCGCCGCGCGGTTGTCGAGGCTGGCGGCGGCCAGGGTCAAGGCCTTTCCGGAACCCAGGGTCCCAGCGTGGTTATCCAAGGCACCGCTTAGGTCGATGTTCAAGCCCAGATCGCCGGTGATCTGCCCTCGAGTATTGTCCAGGGTGACGGCCTTCAGGGTGGCTTCGGCCAGGCTGGAAATTTCCCCGTCGCGATTGCCCAGCGCGCCGACGTTGACCACCAGTTCGCCGTCACTAGAGATCAGGCCACCTAGGCTGTTGAGCAGTTGGTCGGCGTTGATGGCGAGGCTGCCGGCGCTGAGGATGCGGCCTTGGTTTTGGTTGTCCAGGGATATGGCTTTGAGTTGCGCATCGCGTTGAGCGCTCAGCGTACCGCCCTGGTTGGCGAGTTCGCCGGTGTTGACGCTGAGGTCGCGGCTGGCGATGACGGTCTTGCCGGTGTTGTCGAGAGACTGGGCAGTCAGGCGTACGTCGCCTTGGGTGTTGCGGGTGTTGTCGGCGTTGACGCCGGCTTCGATGATGCCGTTGTTGGTCAAACGGCCACCCGCGTCCAGGGTGATGCTGTCTTTAGCTGCGAGGGTTTGCTGGTTGGTCAGTGCGCCCTGGGTTTTGATCGCCAAATCCGTACCGGCATAGACCGCGCCTTTGGCCTCGACACTCTGCGCCTTGACGTTAACGGCCGTACCGGCCGAGGTCTGGCCCATCACCACATTGCCAGCGGCATCAATCTGAATATCGCCGCCAGCCACCATGTCACCCGACAGCCGCACGCCCACACCGGCCTCGGTGCCGACCAGCTTGACCGCGCCCACATACATGCCGCCCAGCGCCGACGAATCAATCGCCAAATCCGGCGCCTGGCTGCCATCCGCCGCACGCGCTGTGGCATTCAAGGTGCGGGCGTCGACGTCGTTGCGACCGGCGACGATGGTGAGTTTTTTTGCCTGGATCTGCGCGTTGATGGTGGTCGCGCGGGTGATGATTTCGAACTGGTCGACGCTGCTCGCATTCAGGCCGGCGCCTTCGATGGCGACGCTGCCACGGTCGACTTGGTAGCGATTGATCTGGCCGTTTTCGATCACCGCTTTACCGGTGGTGAGCGTGGCTTGCGGGGTGTTGATAAAGCCGCAGCCGTTGCAGCTGATGCCGTACGGGTTGGCGACGATTACATGGGCCGACTGCCCCGCCACTTCGGTGTAGCCGCGCAGTTGGCTGGGGCTGCCGCCATTGACTTCATTGAGGATGATATTGGCGGCGGTGCCGCGAAAATTCGGGTTGCCGAGAATAATCCCGCCCAGTTGCGTGGACTCGGTCCGATTTGTCGAGTTGTTGAGAATGACGCCGTTGGCACCGACGTTGTAGTCATGGAATTGGTTGTGCGACAGCCCGCTGGCGTTCGGCGCGGCGATGTTGACGATGGGCACGCCATTGCCCGCTTGCCCGAGCGTAGTGCCCGGTGCGCTCACCACG
>NZ_JACAPL010000015.1:0-53132 GCF_013385735.1 Pseudomonas sp. D2002
CCAAGCGGTATTTGCAACGGGCGGCGGGATAAATCCGCCTGAAAGACGGGACTGGCCCGTAAATCAGCAAAATGAGGGGAGAAACCTGCCCCCGAGACGCAAAACAAGGTTGGCAGGTTGAAAAAACGACTTGGAAACGGGGGCGGTGCGAACGGGGTTAATTGTTCAGCGTCTCCCTAGGTATGCCTGCATGAAGCGTTTCCAGACAGGCTTCCCAAGGATTACACAATATCTGTGTGACGAAATGCGCGATAACTTCAGCGCTTAGGTGGTGGCGGTGGAGGCGGAGCCGCAGGCCTCTGGCTGGTAGTCTGCTTGCTTATCCCATCATTCACATGAACCTTACTGCCAGTTTGGTTTGTCATCTTAATCACCGTTTGGTTGGTGGAGGAGGGGCTTTAGGAGGATTAACTGGTCTTTGCGCAAATGGCTTTGGGGCGTTTTCCTGTCCACTGCTCGGTTTGCGTGGTTGGGGCGATATACCTCTTTCCTCGTACATTTCGACCTCTATTTTTTCGGCGCTTTAGGGGGCGCAGGCGGTGGTGCTGAGGGACGAATGTTAGCTGGTGCAGGAGGATTAACATTCATCCCCTCATTACCAGTTCGCTGTTCAAGCACGTGATGCTTAGGTTTATTTTCGTTATTCACTTCTGATCTCCTACTCTAGAAACTCGACTAGGTACACATCGCTGTTTGCAATCAAATAACTCTCGATGCCGGGCGTGTCGACCCACTCATTCTCTTCGTTCATCCAGCTCGGCTGTGTAATGAGGAAGTGCCCATCTTTAGGCTCGGTTGGCCATACTGCCGGGTACCCGAATAATCGCCGTCCATCAAGCAGGGTAAGCACCACGCTTTTGCCTTCGCGTTTGCGGAAGGCATAAATCCACTCGGGATACGACGAGCGAGACGTCAAGGTCAACCACCTACCAAATCTGTACAGGTAATCGTGGTTCGAAGCGAAGGCTAGCAATAGGCCTAGAGATGTCGCCAAGCCTATTCCCCAAACGCCTTCTACTTGAACCGTCCACTGCCCCAGCTGAAAATGATGCTCGCCGATGTAACACAGCACGGGCTTGATGCCTGACACCAGCATCGTTATCAGCCCAGTGCTGATCAGTGCTTGAACTGTGCGCTCAAACTGCCCGGGCTTTTTAACATCGGCCAACCAATAGAAGATCATGGTGGTCAGAAAGCCAGGAACAAGCGTCTGTACCAATGGGATGATTTTCGTTGCGAGATCTTCCATAGCCTGTCTCTTACCTCATTAGTCGGAGGTCTGAATCATCCGTTGGCTCAAAGCCGGTGCTTACACCGCTATCGTTCTTAACCATGGCCGAGAGAGCGGGCATATCATCTCTTATCAAGAGAAAAACTCATCCCCAGGTATCTTTGATTGAAAGAGACGCATCAGAGCATAAAATTTGGGACGCCTTCGACATTTGAGATATCGCATTTGCTTGGGCCCCTTCGGCGGAGGGGGTAGGAGCCACATCTTCATTGAGCCACCGCCTGACTCTGGTGTGCGTAGCACGATGTGGCCGTTATTATCGCGAATGTAGCCATTCGCTATAAATCCTAGATGTAAGCCAGGATAGGAGTAGACCGAACCTTCGTGAAAGTAGGCGAGTGGACGGCCACAGTATGCATATAAGTGCTCGTCGTCATCTGTATAAGCGATCGGCTTGTGTTGCATATCATAGAAATCTAGGCTCATGAGGCTCTTCATTGCGGCGATGGGAGAACAGGGCACTTGTGTGCCCCGAGCTCTGTTAAGCAGTCAAATTACTTGGCTGCTTTAGGGCGAATGACGATACGAAACGGCTGACCGTTTGCACGTCGAATCACCTTCCCGGTTTTGGTGGTGATGGTCATGCGATAGATGACCTCACCCTCCTCGTCGGGTTTTTCGAACATCTCAATCTGGGACATAAAATGTCTCCTGCTGAGGTAGGCTCAAACACAGAACTCGCTCCCTTGCGAAAGGAGCCCACAGGGGCTACCATCGCAAAGCTTTCTTCAACGAAGCGCGAGAGACATCTGGAGTCTGTTCAGACGTCTTTTCCCAAAGGCCGGTCAAGGTGCGAACTTGATCGGCTTTTTTGTTTCTGGCTTTCCACCATCTAGTCCAATGCAGGCGCAGAAGCCTCCTTGTAGCGCTAGTGATGAATATGTATCTGAGCCATTTGCAAAGCCTATCATCATCATTTTGATGACGTCAACTGCTCATGTGTTATGCTGGGTGAAACGTGACGGGCTTGACCGACTTTTAGATTCGATGGAGATGACATGATTGATTTGAGCGAGTACAGCCAGGCGCAACGGGAGCGCCTGGTGTACATCGATTTCCGCCTCTACTTCACAGGCGCCGTCTCACGTGCGGATCTCATGGATAGGTTTGGCGTAGGCGCCGCTGCTGCCACCCGTGATTTCGCTCAGTACAAGGATGTTGCTCCACAGAATACGGAGCTCGACACGGTCACGAAGCAGTACGTGATACGCGAAAAATTCTCTCCTTTGATCGCGCACGCATCTGAGCGAGTTCTCACTGCGCTTTCGCAGGGATTTGGTTATGGTCTGGATTCGTATGAAAAGCCGCTCATCCCGCACGAGTCGGTGTCGCTGCTCAGCAAATCGAAGGTAGAAGTTTTAGCGCCCATCACCCGGGCAATACACCTTAAGCGTGTCGTAAAAATTAGCTACACCTCCGGTTCAGGTCAGTCAGAGCGAACCATCGTACCGTTCGCTATTGGTTGTGACGGTCTTCGCTGGCACGTTCGGGCGTTCGATCGGAAACGTAAAAAGTTTGCAGACTTCGTTCTAACTCGAGTGGGGTATGCCGAGATTCAGATGGGGGAGAAAGCGGGAGACGATGAAACGCCTAAGCATGATGATCAGTGGAATCGGATGCTCGAGTTACCTATTGTCCCGCATCCCGATAAAGACTCTACAGAGATCGTGAAGCGTGATTACGACATGCTTGATGGCGTGCTCAAACTACGCGTTCGCGCCGCCATGGCTGGATATGTCCTGCAGCAATATCACGTCGATTGCTCCCCTGATCACAGCATCACGGATAAGGCCTACCGGTTATGGCTAAAGGATCCTCTCGCACTTTACGGAGTAGAGAGCTCCATGTTCGCTCCTGGCTACCAAAGTCCTAATTAATTGCCAGCCAAGGGCGCAGCACCGGAGAAAAGCTGTTCGCAATAGGCTCTATCTGTTCCTCACCCGTTGTTGGCCAGTCGATTCAAGAGTGCCCGACTGGTCACTAAGGCTATATGAAGACGCATGGTTGAATGGTCTTCATCCGAAAGGCCTTTATGCGAACCATCTGAGTGCAACATCTTCATCAACCCGTTGAACATACCTTTCCCATCCTGGCTCCATTCTGAACGGCTTTCCGATAAAAAACCGCGATTGGCCAACGCTTGAAAACCGTTGTTCAAGCCCGGGTGAGGAGGGAGGTCAGCGGGCGCAATCTGCGTTGCTATCTCCAGAACGAGGCTCTCGATGAATGTCCTGATCTGCGAGTTTGCTGCCGCCCAGTCGCCTCTCGTATGCGCGTCAATAGCCTGATCAAGATGACCGCAAGATCTGACGAAACCAAATCGTTTCAGGTGCTGGTGAACTTGATCATCGCCGGCAGGCAAATCCACATTTTCTGGCAAGCTTCGCCTTAGCCAAGGAGGTGTGCCCTGTCCGCAGTCGCCAGCATCCCAGGAAACAGTGAACCCATCCCGCGCTAGGCAGCGCTCGAATTGTTCCTGATGCTCATGTACGGAAGGCAAGCTCATGAGCCGAACGGCTTCACGAATCAGGGCTTCGCCATGCGTCATCTAACCTTCTCGTGCCCAGAAAACGAGCCCTGCTCGCTCCAAAAGTGTCTTATTGAATATCAGTCTTTTCTTGGGAGCCGACCACTCACCTCCGGAGGGTATTCATGTGCTTTTTTGACGTCTTGTTAGGCAATGCATCGAGACATCATAGTCGGTTTTTTGTTGCGAAAAAGCCCGTGGAACTTCTGCGACGCCAAGGGCAGAACTGTATCTAACCCAAATCTTTTGTTAGTGATGCGAGGCTTGACGGTGACTCGATTTTTTCCGCAATATGCATTTGCGCCATTGACGGTGGCGTTCAGCCCTAGCTCGGAAAAGCCTCTGCACCGTCGTCACATCTTCCTTCCCCGGCCACCTTAAATGGTCAACTTATACTAGAGCTCAGCGTTGACTGTGGGAGGCTGTCCAGCCCAGCACTCCAACCAATGTTAATAAGGCTTTGCCATCATGGGTGTGTTTGTCGCTTGTAGGCGTAGGTTGGTGGCGCAATCGGAGGGCTTGATGCCTCAGCGTTAGCATCGGTATACTGTATGGGCAGTGTGGCTTCAGAGGATTGAGAACTACTGTTCACAGTACCGAAGCTCCAGAGGGATTATTCCTAACACTGGATGGCTACTCGTACCTTCTGATGACGTAGTTTCGCAGTGTAGAGTGGGCACCTATACTGGCAAGCCGAGCCCAGAAAATGCATCGACCGCGACCCTTGGATTTCTAAGGTTAGCGACGAAAATGGCCCGCTATTTTTGCGGGCCTTTTTGTTTTCAAGGATTGATAATGCACACAGAACAAGACCTGAACGTAGCTGTTGCTCTCCTCAAGGAAAAGCTGGAAATCCATCGCGGCGATTACATCACCGGTTCTAAGGTGGGCGAGATTCTCATAAACCAGTGTAATTTCAGGCTTAAGAATCTCGAGTTTCCTAGGCTCACGCTTTCAAAGCTCATATCGCTGTACCTCTCTGACGTGCTCACTGCCGATGGTGTGCAAGGGGGCGATACCCTCTACTTCGTTGGACAGAAAGGTGAACCTTTGAAGGTTCAGCCTGAGTATCCATTCTGGACTGCCTTTGCTAAGGCAGATGAGCGACGTCAATTCGCGATTCGTGATTCAGACAAGCAGCCCACTTTAGTGGAGCCTAATGCCGACCTAGCAGGCCTGAGGGTAATACCCAAAGTTCTGCTAGACGACATCGAGAGGATGAAGGAAACCTTCGTGGCCACTCAATCGAAGCCAGGTCAGCCAGAGTACCCAAGCACCACCACACCGTACCTACAATGGGTAGCAGAGCTGAGGGAATCTTTCGGCCAGGGGATGAATGCCTGGAGCATCTATCGTATCGAACGAATAAAGGAGCTGTTTGAGTTGCGTTTGGCTGGGATGGACATCAATCCAGGTGACCGGGCCCGATTGCTGCATTTCCTTTCAGAATCCCAGCGCAAAAAGCCCAAAAAGCCTCAGTCTGGAACTAGCGATAGCACGCGCGCGGCTGCTGTAATGCAAGACGTCTCAGAGAGAACCCTTCATGCAGACCAAGTTTTCCGCGATGCTATCGGAATTGTTATCAGCCGACTCAGCGTTGTTGAGCTACGAGAGCTCAAACTGCCTGCAGGACTTATGATGGACGCCATTTTAGAGCGTACCCGATAGTCGTTGACCGTCGTCCTCAGGACGGAATAATAACGCTGCGCAGGAGGCTCGGCAGTCGTGGTAGTGCATCTCAAGCAAGGCCCTTGCGTCAAAATCTTCATAGTTATGTACTGGAACGAAGCTCAGGAGCTCAGGCGAGATATCCATGAGTCATGCCGACTGGACTGGGAGCGCTACGTCCAGTTTAAGATCACCAGTGTCGGAGAAGACAAGGAAGAACTGACCACAGAATTCATTCAAACCTTGAAGCGCGATGGAGATGAAAACTGTAAAGTTTTTGTGCAGGGTGCGAGTGCGAATAAAAAGCGAATAAACGCAGCTGGTTATGCTGTTGAAAGCGCTGCATCAACGAAAACGATGAAGGCCAAAATTAAAACGGCTTTAAGAGATTGCGATCTGGAGTGGCAAGCTCACGCAAATGCAGAGTGGCGTAAATCTGCCATCACTCACGCCACTGTACAGCAGTGGTACCAGCAGTTTTCGTCTCGCGGGTATGGAGCAGTTGCCAAAAATCTCCTCAAGGGGCTTCGCGTAATCACACAAGGTGAGATCCGAGAGGCATTCAGGGGGCGAGGGTTAGAAGGTGACAATATCGGTCAGCGCTGTCTCCATGCCTACGTCGCTGATGATGAACTCGGGGCGAGTTCCAATTCGGTCAGTGATGTGCTGAGCAAACTTTGGACTGAAAGAGAAATCTGTTCTCTAGATCTAAGAAATCCGGATTTCTTTAAGTCATTAGATGCTGACATTCTCTACGTCTATGAAGACGGACTGTGGAGCGGTGTCGAATTGGTGAAGCGCCTAGATCTGCTCTCCAAAATGCCAACCTTCATGGAGTCCAACGTCAGGATTGAGTTTCGATACTGCGCAGCGGCAGATGCAGGATTGGCAGCGGGCAGACTGGCGGTTTCCAATTACCCTGCCGGAAAATTTGCTGTTCTTTCGGCGGAGCACCATTTTACATTTCTTCGCGATGGCGTTGATCATAGGTTCGCTGACCTACCGGATCGCAGCGACGTATCCGTGCGCAAAGCTATCGACGCGAGCATCGAACCCTACATTTTTTCTCGCACCAAATTGTGGGGAGGGGCGAGTGCGGCAGCGGTTCAACTGTGCGGTGACATCGGCGCTCAGCTGATCAAACCATTCTTAGAAAAGCAGGCCAAAAGAAAAGCAGAAAAAGCGGCTGTCGCCCAGGGAAATAATCTTGACTGCGAGCTACATGTGCCAGATATTGAGCCTGCGAAGATCTTGAAGTGGAAGTTGGGAGCGGAGGGGTATGCTTCAACAGTTGTATTTCAATCTAGCGTTCCAAAGCCAGTGTTGCCCGTGATGTGGCTAGCGGGGCCGGTAATGCTTGATGGTGAAGAGATAGAATGGGCACCATTATTTTGGGATTCGCGCAGGATCGGTGCTGCAGCTCCTAGGATCTAGCTGGCGTAGCTGCAGTATTTTTTGATACAGGCGTGTCAAATGTTTGATCAGTCATGTACTCGCGCTGCGGTTATAAACGTGCATGAGCCACCTTTGATGTAGGTAGGAAAAGGCTGTGAGATGTTTGGGTGATAATCTGAATCCAAATACTCAGTGCTGGTAATCAGATGTTGACGTAGCAGCAGCGTGATTCATGCCAGCGATAGTAGATGTCTCGCGTTGCAATGTAAGCGAAGCGCGCAGGGCATGAGGATGGAAGGCCGCAGGGTCATTACCTGTCGAAGACAGGGCTTGGTTAACGGTAGTCGTCCCTGCAAGTCCGTGCCACGACAACCGCAGCGTCGATGACTAGCGAAGAGGTGCGCTGGTTAAATGATCGGGGCACGGCTCCCTGTGCACAAAGATTATACGTCTTGCGCAATGCTGTTTCGTCGGCAGAGGAAACTCGCACGTGGGTAAAAAATCCTCGACAGAAACCGACCTCTTTCGCCGTTGCCGAGCTCAAACCAAATCCTTGGCTGTCGGTGTGCATCAGGAATCTCCAGCCGGTCGAGGGGATACTCCTCCATGCTGTGCAGACGTTGCTTTCCATCAATTAAAATTTTACTAATTTCTTCCAATTCCGCCAGCGCTCAGCGGCTGCCACCAATCATTAGTGAGATAGCTAACCGGCCTTTGAGAGTACCGTGGCCCGTTCTTCGATCTGCACGCGCTCAGGACACGGCTTGCTTGATAAACCCTGCCTGGTACGTCTGTGCTATCGGTCATTCGCGGCTCCTCAGAGATTAGCTAAATAAAGCACCAAGTGGCTTAGTCTTGATGTTCGGAGAGCGTATATCCACAGCCGTAAGGAACTTGGTTCGCGATCTCACACAAGCACCATTCCATCAAATTTCGCGGATCGATGCTTTGTATTTCGCTCAATCAGTTGGGCTGAGGCATCGATAAACTGACCGTGTGAAGGTACCCCTAAGTCTCGCATAGGGTGCTTCGCAGTCGATCTTGGAGTGACCGGCTCTGTACAAATCGAAGAATAACTCCGCGCAGGACATTACTGAATCCAGAGCCTGACTTAGATCAATATGCAGCCAACTATCGCGTGCGGGATCAACGTTCAGCATTCTAGCCTCCCTGGAAAACGCATTTTCAGTGATTCTGGAGGCGCTATGCTCAAATCACCCTCGTCTGATCTGAGGTTTCCGATCTGCCTGCTAAAAGCCCGATGACGCCGACAAAGCCGTGGGCCGGGTGGGGCGCAGAGATGATGTCGCGGGCTGAAGTTTGATGATAGCCTCGGAACCTTCTATATCTGTCGGTGTCATGCAGCTTCGTTGCGGTTCGTCAGCACTGCTTTCGCAGACCATTGGCAACGGATGCTAAGGATTCTTTGGCAGCAAACTCATACGAAAGGAAGCAGATTATGCCGAGAAAAACGTTCTTTTCTTTCCACTATCAAGAAGATGTATGGCGTGCGTGGAATGTCCGAAACAGCTGGGTTGTGGCAAAAGATAAAGAATCAGAAGGATTCTATGATGCTAGCGTTTTCGAAGCATCACAGAAGGAAGGCGACACTGCCCTTAAAAATTTTCTCCGCGATGGGCTCAAAAATACATCGGTGACGTGCGTTTTGGCGGGTCAGTACACCGCCAGCAGGCGCTGGGTTCGATACGAAATTGTACGCAGCGTTTTGAAGGGAAATGGTCTACTGACCGTTGACATTCATGGCGTAAGAAACAATGCGCAGGTTTTGGGGAAAAAAGGAATCGATCCACTCTCCGAAGTAGGTGTTTACTGTTCGAACGGACAAATTTATTTCGCTGAAGTTAAAGGCGGTAAATGGGTCAAATACGAGGATTATACTTCGGCGATCCCTGCATCCGACCTGTGGTTTGCGGCACCCACTACCTCTAACGTAACCAAAATCTCAGAACACTACCTGCGATACGATTACGCAGCTCAGAACGGTAGAGAGAACATCTCTGGCTGGATTGAAACAGCTGCCGGACTAGCTGGCCGCTAGTCAGCGCGAGCTCCTACCTGGAGCGTTTTCCTTTGCCGAGGGGCACTCGGCAAAAGGATTGATACGCGACGCAGTATCCTGACTAAGCCGATCTACTAAGAGCAGGCGTTGATGTCTCAAGATAAATATGGGTGCTTAGAATGGCAGTCAAACAACGCCTAGCGGGCGTGCGAATCCACCTATCCGGTTCGAATAAAGAGCAAAACGAAGATATTTCCCGCTTCGTGAGCAGGTTGGCGGCAAAAGTTTTCAGCGAAGGGGGATCGATAGTACATGGCAGTCACCCAACGTTTACCGCCCCTTTAAAACAGGCAGCCGAAGGATTTACTGCAGCCGGTGGAGACAAAGGCGCGCTCACTCTGGTACGAGCAAAAAGCTTCGCTACCGATGAGTACGCTGCCGAAATCGATGATCAGCGACGTTATGCGGCCGTTGAAATCGTTCCAGTAGATTCTGAAGATGGAAAGCCGGAAAAAGGTTTGACACCCATGCGCGATTGGATGGCCGATCGTTCAGATGCGATTGTCTGCGTTGGGGGCGCATGGTGGGATGTCAACAAAGCAAATGCAGGTGTACCCAGCGAACTGGATACCATGCTGGAGCTTGGAAAGCCCGGATTCATCGCGGCCGGTTTTGGTGGCGCTATCGCTGGCTATCTCAAGGAAGATCCGTCGCTAATCAGCCGCCTTCGAAACGGATTGAGCCACGAAGCGAACGAGGTCATAGCTCATGGCACTGTTGTTGATTCAGTTGTCGACCTTATCGTAGATCAACTCAAAAATTTGCCCCTCGCACGAAGGAGTGTAATGCGAGGCCGAAATTTCCGCATTTTGGCTTTAGACGGTGGTGGACTAAGGGGCACATTTACTGCAGCAGTGCTGGCTAAGTGGGACGACATGCTAAAAGCCGGCGGCGGTAATGGCATCATCTCCCATTTCGACTTGGTTGCAGGAACATCGACGGGCGCTATCCTTGCCATTGGGTTAGCCCTTGGCCTGAATCCAAGCGAAATTCTGGCCTTTTACGAAGAAAAGGGCCCGAAGATTTTTCCTAAGGATCGGAAGCTTAGGCATTGGCTCAAATCCAAACATGAATCGGCCACCCTGCGACAGCTCCTTACAGAGGTGTACGGCGAAAAGACACTGGCTGCCGATTCACGCTGTCGTCTGGTAATCCCCACTGTAAGAGCGAAACAGGGTCAAGCAGAGGCAATAGTCACTCCTCACAGTCCAGACCGTACTGCGTATCGCGATATCTCTGCCGTAGATGCGGCCTTGGCTTCGTCAGCAGCACCAACATTTTTCGACGAGTCGACGTGGGAGGGGCCGATCGCTCTCGAAACGTTTCTCGATGGGGGCGTTTGGGCAAACAATCCCATTTTGCCTGCGCTTGCGGAAGCTGTTCGGTACCTGAAAATCCCGCTGGATCGGATCGATGTATTGAGCATTGGAACACTCAGCAGCGAAAGCGACTTTACAGACCAACTGGGCAAGGGCAAAGCCGGATGGGCTCCTCATAGCGTTGATCTGTTTTTTGCTGCACAGGAACACGGTGCACTCGCGTTGGCTGAAAGTTTCTTGGGGCCTACACGCCATTTGCGTGTCAACCAACAAACTCCTGTCGAAATCAAGCTTGATGACCTAGAGGCAATCCAGGAAATGGCTGCGCGGGGGAATGAGGCGGGCAAGGAGCACTTTGCTGAAGTGCGCTCAAGGTTTTTTGATGGACATCATGCAGAGAAGTGGGAGCGTTTTTAACCGGCGCTTTGCGAGTCATTCGTTCAAATTTACCCAAACTACTTTGAATCGATAATGAGGGTTATATGTTCCTGGATTTGAAAGTTGAGAATGTCGTGCCGTACGCTTCAATCTGGAGTGATTCTGACGTCGCGTCCTACAAAGCGAAAAAAGACAGGATTGCTATCAGGCTTGAAGAATACCTGCTTGATGGCAGCAACCTGCTGGATGCCGCCAAAATACAGCAAAGCGTATTCCCAGAAACTGATATTGACGTATTCATCTCTCACTCACATAGCGATGAAGATCAAGCCATCCGTATTGCACTGAGCCTGGAAGCGATTGGCTTAAAGCCCTTCGTCGATTCTTGTGTATGGGGCTACGCTGACGAGCTTCTTCAGAAAATTGATGACAAATTCTGCGTCCCTTCAGGTTGGGAGCATTACAGCTACGGACTGAGGAACAGAACTACAACTAACGTCCACCTGATCCTAAACGCAGCGCTCCAACAAATGATCCATCAATCTGAGCTTTTCATTTTCTTAGGCACGGAAAATTCGATCAAGATTGATGAATACATGTCGGATGCGGAGCGACTTTCCTCTCCCTGGATTTTCTCCGAACTGATGTTTGCGCAAAACGTAAAACGGACGGAGCGCAAGCAGCTCGGGACGGGTTTGGAGGGATATCGGAAATTCGAAGAAGCCGCGGTTGAAGGTAAGCACGTCGAGTTCAGATACTCACTCCCGCAGTCCACTTACACGATGGATTATGAACATTTTATCAAGTGGCTTAACTCCGACTCCCGTTCGGATGGCCTCGACTTCATTAGGCGGATCAGCGGACTCCAACATGTTGATAAGCTTTATGCGGAACTGGGGGTCGATGAGAGGTTACTACAGGCACCGCGATTCGGTTGAGAAACCCCACCATTGACGATAACTGCATTTGCATCCAAGGGCGTTCATGCTTCCAATCTATCAGCTCGCTGTCTTAGGCTCTCCTTCGGATGCGCAACTTCGCGATCTGGAGAAAGCTGTTGGTACTGCCATGGCAATGTTCGGGCTCCGACTCGGGCAGGAGGTGAGTTGGGAGGTAACGCCTGACACATTTGCACCCAGCCAATTGCGATCGAGCGCGGTTGTATTTTTTGGCGGGGTTGGTGTTGACCACCCAAGCTTATCGAGCTTGCTACGCAGTGGTACCCCGGTGATTCCTGTTGTCTCCGATCTACGACGGGTATCAGAGGAGATTCCTGCACTGCTACAACCGCTAAATTGCCTAGCCTACGAAAATGGTGGAGCTAAGCGTATCTCGACAGCGCTTCTTGAATGCGCTGGATTGCTTCCGAAGCAACGGCGGGTCTTCGTAAGCTACCGCCGGGAGGAGGCCAGAGTCGCAGCGCTCCAGATGTTCGATGCACTTTCGGCAAGGCATTTTGACGTGTTTTTGGATACCCATGGCATCGCGCCTGCGGAGGATTTTCAGACTATGTTATGGCATAGGCTCTGCGATTCTGACGTGCTGTTAATGCTAGATACTCCTGACTACTTCAGCAGCCGTTGGACATCTGCCGAATTTGGCCGGGCTCTCGCGAAAGGTATCAGCGTACTAAGAGTCGTCTGGCCTGAGACGAAGCCGTCCCGGGGACTGGGAACTGCGAGTCTCGCGGAATTGGCTGAAGACGAATTGGATGGCAAAACGGGGTTCATCGAGGACTCCGCGATCGCTCGCATTTGTCTGCAGCTCGAGGCGGTGAGAAGCAAAAGTCATGCGGTGCGGACTGTCAACCTAGTAAGCAACCTACGAATAGGGATTGAGACTATCGGCGGTGAAGTGATCGGAATGGGAGCAGGGAGGGGCATCCGTGTTCGCTTACCCACAGGCAGACTGATCGTGGTCTACCCGACTGTCGGAGTGCCCACTTCAACAACCATGCACGAAGCGTCAATGAACTCTCCAGACGAATCCGTGGCCATATTGTATGACCATGTGGGGCTACATCCCCGATGGTTGGATCATATGGACTGGCTCGGTTCGCACATCCACGTCACGAAGTGGGTGAAGGCATGCGAGGCAGGTTGGCAGTTTGCAGATTGGGAGGGTTGAAACGTGGATGCTATTTTTCTCTCGGCAAGCGTCCCAGTCGCGGGGCGAGGCGATTATTACAAAACTGCTGATCCTTTTCTGATTCAGTGTGCTGTGCGTGAGCTTGCAATCGCGGTCGTTAGAAAGATGAAAATCGTATGGGGTGGCCACCCTGCTATTACTCCTATGATCTGGAGCATCTGCGAAGACCTGGGCGTCGACTACACGCATTCCGTCGTTTTGTATCAAAGCCGGTTTTTCGAAGGCCGCTATCCCGAGGAGAACAAGCGATTTGACAATGTCGTTTACACCGATGCAGTGCCTGATGACCTAGATGGCAGCTTACTTCTCATGCGGCAGGAGATGTTATCTCGAGGCGACTTGGTTGGCGCAGTCTTCATAGGAGGCATGGACGGAGTGCAGGTCGAGTATGAGCTCTTCAAGCAATTCCATCCTGAGGCAATAATTCTCCCGGTTGCTGCCCCAGGAGGCGCCTCATTGAGCCTTGCAAGGGATAACGGCTACTTCGACGGATGCAGTCTGGAAGATGTTGATTTCGCATCTTTATTCGATCGTTATCTATCCAAACCGCTATTCTCTCAGGCTAATTGATAACTCATAAGGCAGCGGCCGTTGGGGTTGATTAGCCACGCTATCGATCATGATGCTAGGAAGAACAGAAAATGGCATTTTTCACAAAGTCAGAGGCTCAGGCTGCAGCAAAAAGGGCAATGGGTGGCGGGCGGACTGCCCAGGAAGTACTGAAAAGCTCACATGCCCAGCTTCAGCAGACTAAGAAATTCGACATATTTCTATCCCACTCAATAAACGACGCCGTTCTTGTACTGGGAGTAAAAACTCTCCTGGAGGAGCAAGGCCATAAGGTTTATGTCGATTGGGTAGAGGACACAGCCTTGGAGCGCAGCCAAGTTACTGAAAAAACTGCCGGTGTTCTCCGTGAGCGGATGCGTCAGTCGGATTCGCTTCTCTATCTGGCGACCGATAACGCGTCGACCTCCAAATGGATGCCTTGGGAGTTGGGATATTTTGATGGTTTCAAACCAGGGAAAGTGTCGATCCTTCCAGTTATGGACAGGGCAGACCAGACCTTTGCTGGGCAAGAGTATCTGGGGCTGTACCCTAAGGTGACAAAAGAAACGATTTCCAAAAGAAAGGTTAATCCGGCCAGGGCGCGTGATGCTCTGAGAACTGGACTACATACCCCGCCGTTTGACATAAATAAGATCTATTTTTAAAGCTCCTCAAAGGGCTTTGTGCTTGGTGCTTCCGCATTGGGTCTATCCCTCGCCGACCTCTCGAATTCAAGGCTGACAGCCTTGTGCAAAAAGCACAGTGGTATCGAAGGATAGTTTTGTTGCTATGCCCCAGAATCCTATCCATCCTACTGGCAGCCGCCAAACGATGAAGATTTCGGGAATTAAATGGCTCTCAGATTGCAAGCGGAGCGCGCAGGCCGCAAGGCCGAGGCGCGAGGATGGAAGCCCACCGGGCCGAGACGCCGCCATGGCGAGCGGCTCGGTTCACGACAGCCGTCCCGAAGGGCGCGCATAGCACCAACGGTCAACGTTTTCCAATCTTCAAGCTCAAAATATTTGTTGTCTCAAGAAGCAAGAAATGGCGCCCCAAACAGACCGGAGGATCTATGACTCGTGACGACAAAGACACTGTGTACTGCAACATCCAGATGCCCATGGCCAAGGGACGGGAGCTTTCCAGATTAGTGGCTGAGCTACGATCATCAGGCAATAATGCCGGCCTTGAATCAGTCTTCAAAGAAATACAGGACGAGCTGAATTCTTCGATAGAGTTCGTTGAGGTACAGCTGCGGGGGTGAGACTGGATTCGGCCGGCGACTATCCTAGGGTGCTGAAGGCTCTAGCACTGAGAGGTGCTGATACTCATTCATCAACCTGTGATAGCTCTGTAAGTCTTGAGGCCAACACACGCGCTTGTTTGTGAGTCAAATTAAAACGGCAGTCATCGATGTCCAAGGAGATAATGCCGTCGAGCTCCCTGTCCAAGAAGACCCCATAGCTATTCGTCTCGTCTATTGCTCCAACTTCAGGTGTGCCGGGTCGAGTGAATACAGCATACGTGATCTCTAGCGACCCATTGTCGAGCGAAGGATCCTTGAAAGTATAAAATCTGTTTGGTGGTAGTTTTAAGCTCATGCGTTTTCTCTCATAAATAAGCCGCTTAATTGTTAAACGGAAGTTCTTGAGAAAACTTGAGGGCTGGCGAAAATAAACGTTTCGCGGAAGATATTGGCATCTCAATCCGCCCTGATACAATTCAACTGGGCTCTGAAAAATATTTTGTAGGGGTTTGGTCTATAACGCCGGTTCCCGCTATTCACACCGCCCTTGAGTGCCCGCCATGACCGCACATGTAGACCTAGCAAGTCGTGAGATTGCTCGACGAAAAGCGCTCTGGACACTCGCTCACCTTATGCCAGGCGATTCACGTGCGGCCGGCATTATTGATGTACTTGATGAGATCGACCTGCAGGAGCTTCAGGATGCCTCTTTGCCAGCAGAGCACCTAGCCATCGAAGAACTTCGTCGCTCAGTACGAGTACAGGCACATCCCATCGGGGTTAGCATCGTGTGTGAGACGGCGATCCCTCAGCCTTAGCGCGAACGGTTCATGAGAGCCAGCATTGGTTCTACCCGAGTAGCAGAGGGGCCCTATGCCACCGACTGGCACAGCTTTCTTGAGCATTGGGTAAGCGAGATGCAGTATTTGGAGTCGCATCGAGCATTCCTGCGTAGCCGCAGTTGATAGCCGACCGACAAATCAGACCATTTCCGTAGTGATACCAACGCTCTTTGGTTTACTTTGGTACCAGACGCATCCATCGCTTAGGTCACCATCAACTACCGTGACTATCGATTGTCGGCTGGAACTCAGATGGCAAGCGGAGCGCGGAGGCCGCAAGGCCGAGGCGTAAGATGGGGAGCCACGGGGCCCTGATCCAAGCCGTAGTGCCCGGGCATGGTTCACAATAACCGGCCGCGAGGGTACGTTAATAGTCAGCTTTTAGCCTAGTCGTGAGTTACACCTGGCCCCACGCTGATACCACAATTGGATACCAGCACAGGGAGCGCTATGCGCAGCAGCCAGCCGCGCAATGCTGAAACGTTGTAGGGCAGTGATGCGAGGAGAGTTATTCTGACTTCTTTTCAATGCCGGGTAGGTAATCGCTAATCAAACCTCTGAATTCGTGCCCAAACTGCTTCGACAAAGTCGAAATCAAGTCATCAGCTTTTGAAACCCCTGACCTCGCCTCGATCAACGATTGCCGGATCGTATGGACAGTCACGTGCTCGAGATTCGTCAACGCCTTCACAGCCCACGCCTGAATGACTTTGTTCATCTCACTTGGGCTCATGGAGCGCTCAGGACTTGAGCGGGATGGGAACAGCCAGTCACCTTCTACCAACCCCGTCTGTTCTACGTACCGGTGGAGTATGGCTGCTGTGGCGCTTGGTAATTTGGTTTGCATGTGCCCTTCGCGAGCCTTGAACTGGCGAACGAGCAGGCTTGAGCCTATTGCGTCATGGTGGATGTCACTCGCCTTGAGTACCCCGAGTTCGAGCGCCCGGATTCCCGTCATTGCAATCCCGAGTAGAGCTTGATCACGCAGAGAGCCCTCGCGTCTAACAGCATCTGCGATCAATGTCAGATTTTCGACGCTGATCGAACCGAATGGACGTGCGCGGAGGTTTTCGAGCGAAACTTCGCTGCTTAGACGATCGCGCGGTACTGGATCGGCTTCGCCGGCAGCAATCGGCACCCCATCAGCTGTTTGCTTCTCGCCGGACTCCCCGAAGGCTTTGAGCTTATTGAGCGGAAGCATCAACATCAGACGATTGATTTCAGCGTTATCGATGTTCACAACACCTTTGGACTGGAGGAAGACCACGACTGACGTCGCAATCCCATCCCTTGCTTCAGACAACGTCGGCGTCGATGTGCCCTGGGTTGTATGATTTGCCGACAGACGAAGATCGTGGAAGTCCTTATAGCCGAGTCCCCGGGCCAAGATCTCTTGTGCTGACATAAGCTTCAGCGGCTCAGGAAACGGCCAGCAGGCGTGAAGCTCTTTAGCAATGCGTTTGAAGTGACGGTTCGTGAGCAGGTCGGACTGAAAAACAGGTATGCGCATGAGACTTTCCCAATCTTGCGTCAGGGTGTCGGCTGCCCTCTGACGATTGTCGAAAGCGTGCGTAGGGAGGTGAAGCAACCTGAGGCCACAATGGGCACTTTGCGAACCGACCGCTCGACTAGGTAAATCGATGTGAACTAAGCTAGCACACTTTGCACGTGTGTCTAAAGTCTTTCCTCACGTCCCTAACTACAGTGTAATACGTAACGGGTTGCCCTGCGCTTTAATCATTAACCATCGGTGTTGGTGAAAGGTAGTCGGGCTTATGACTTGGCTCTCTTTATCTGGACTATATAGTTATGCAGATATCTAAAATGTCAATTTATGACATATGTTTTTGAGCTAAATTTTTGGTATGTGTTTTCAGAAACTCAGTTTTGACGATGTGTGAGTCTATTTTTAAATGTCATTATAATACGAGCAGTAAATGAGGGGAGCGCATAATTCAACGTGCTTAAATCTTGGAGCTTGATGACCTGCCGAATTACTACGGCAGAACATCGAGCGGGCACTACTTGGTCGCTGATGAGCCTGGTGCTGAGGATGGTACCGCTAGATCCAGCTGATCTTCTTGGCTGCAGATAGCAGGGAGGTTGGACGGTGACCTGATTGCGGTACCAGCAAGATGCAATTCCAGCATTCAGCTGAATAGAGCGCTTCACCAGCCAAGACTTCCAACGAAAACTCATTCGCTCAGGACTAAAGTTTTGCCAGCTGAATATTGCATGCTATCAAGGGGCTTGCAGAGGTTTAGTCCGGGAAGGGGATTAGCCCGCCTGTGCTGGCATATGACTCCAACTCTAGGCAGCTGAAGGTTGTTGATTCTACTTTCTATTTCTTCTTAAAAAACGCGGATCTCGCAGTTGTAAAGGAAGAGATTCTATATCCGCTTGATGGCTTGGACTTGTAAACTCACATGAAAAAGCGCCGTGGACATACGCTGAGGTTATAGTCGCGCCTCGGTTCAAGCAAGCGGAGCGCGCAGGCCGACCGGGCGTAGGCAGG
Source organism: Pseudomonas sp. D2002 (assembly GCF_013385735.1). NCBI lineage: Bacteria > Pseudomonadati > Pseudomonadota > Gammaproteobacteria > Pseudomonadales > Pseudomonadaceae > Pseudomonas > Pseudomonas sp. D2002. Next base: position 17,959 of record NZ_JACAPL010000015.1, read on the forward strand.
AGGATGGAAGCCCGCAGGGCCAAGACGTCGACTGCGTCGATGGCTTGGTTAACGACAGCCGGCCCGCAAGGCGGGTCTGCATCGAACCTCAAGAATGGAAGTCTCCCTGCTCTTCTCCAAATTCGACCGCGAGGGCGAGGCGTTTATTGCCACCTTGCCTCACGTATCCCGATACCCTGCACGGCAGCGTCCTAACAAGCACACGCAAGCTAATGGGCGTCACGAATAAGCCGCAATAGCGTCGTGCACATTAATGGTCTTCTCATGAATGAGCTCGTAAGTAATACCTTTTCGAGCCATCACAACGAATCGACCTAGCACAAGATAATGTTGATACGTCGTGTCAGGACTTTCATGACCAAGTTGGTTGGTGATAACTTCAGTTATCGCAAGATCCATAACTTCAGCGTTTTTTTCCAAAATACCCTCGCCATTATGATGTTGTATCATCATAAGAGTGGGCCACCATTTGCGTGTATGGTAGAAAATATTGCTCAAGACGAAGCTAGAATCTTTCTCGCGAGCTAACCGCTTAGCATAATTGGTCGCGTTTGAAATCATTGACGCAGTTACGGGTTCTCCTTCTGCGGTCAGGAACAGGGTGGAAAGCGGGCATTTCTTGCCAAATTTATTTTTATACAGCTTTGCCCTCGTTGCATATTCGGTTTTAATATAGCTTTCGTCTAGCATTTGTAATGCGTAGGCGGGAATGATGATGTCCCTGAATTTAGCCCCTTTCCCGAAGACCTCGTATTGAACCGTTTTAACGTCCTTTTTCATCTCGCTGTATGGAAGGATGTGTCTGTTTTTGCCAATGCCCATGTAAGGGAATTTCACAAGTTCCATGGGGCGCATGGCAGTTGCCAGCGCAAAGTTGAACAAGACTTTGTAAACCTGGTCTGGATAACTGTCGAGAAGGGTCGTAATGTCTCGATTGGATATAAGGCGCTTGGGCTTTTTCTGCCGCGCTTCTCGGTCGAGCACTCGGATAGAATTCGTGTCCAAAACTGATTCGGATTTTTTTTGGATGTAGCTCAACATTCGGCGGTCTTTAAAGTTTGCGACCCAAGTTTTCAGTGTGATTATTACGCCGGTCGGGATTTTTTTGTCATGCAACCACTTGAAAAAATGAAGAACTACACATGCGTCCTTGTAGATGGTATCTGAGCTAGGATGGACGCTGTTTAGCATAACCCTGCGCGTCTGACGGTAAACTTGCCATTTTCGCAAATCTGCGTTTATAACATGAAAGTGATAATCACCTGGATTAACAGCGCGAAACCTTGACAGCTCGGAAATAAATTTGTAGAAGCTGGTGATTAATGTCACGTATCTTTTGGATGTTTGCTCGGATGACCTTGTTTTCTCGTAAAGGTATAAGTTAACCATGCTTAACATTAGGTACTTGTTCTTGTAATTGGCAGTCATAATGTAATGGTTAACATCTTTTCCAAGGTCAATGCTGTAGTAACTAATCGGTTTGAAGTCAAAATTGATCATCAGTCGCCCTGCCTGATTTTCGATACTACTACGCTTTCAAATCCCCAAGTGATGAGCGGAGTCTTTGCGGAGTCTGCATCTTGAAGCTCTTCTTCGGGAATATCTCTGAAACTAAACTTCCGTTTTGCCGAAATTATGGCGTCAGACGAGCTGTACGGAACATGAATAGATACCGAAGCGAGTGGGTGCATGTGCTTAAGTATTATTTGTATTTCTTCTCGACTGTAGATAGGTAGGCGTACAATTATCAGCGTGCGATCATGCCTAGGCGATAATCTAGAGCAGAAGAGACTGAAGTCGGAAATGTATTTATCTTGGAAAAAAATGATGTCAAGACTTTCGGGTGTCGGAAATTTTCTGATATCACTTATAGTCTTCGTAATAGCTAGATCTTTCGCATCTTCGTAGGTTGAGAAGTTTTTGGAGAGCGCATAAGATTTTTTCGCGAGCGTGAGATCTAGGTCGAACGTGATGAAGTTCTTGTCCGATTTTTCAGCAAATGCCGATGAGGAGGCGCTGGAAGCGGTAACTGCGTCAATCGTTAACTTCGCATTAGTAACTTCAAGTTCTGTTAGCCGCTTTCTCATGAAAGCATTGTGATTGCTTTGATTGGTGAGCGTAGACGACAACTGGTTAGCGTTGAACGCTATGATGTCGTTGTTCATCAAGGTCGTAGTATGGTTCAGGATCACGGAGTCGAGCTCAGCCTGATGCGCTGCTTTGGTTGATGCGATCTCCTGCTCCAGCCGGTAAATGCGGGCCTCGTTATTTTCGATTATTTCACTCAGCGAGGCATTGTCGTCGACAAGCAGTTTAGCGATCGATTCTTTTCCGGTTGAATAAGCCTTCAAATCGTCGTAATACCGATTAAACGCCTGCCGACTAATACCTGCTAGTTCCGCGAGCTTTAGAATAGGAAGCTTGGTCTGGCCGTGACTGAGCTGGTGCTCCTTGATAATACTTATTAGCTTGTCACGGGTGGCTTGGCTACTCATGCGTGAATATCCATAGACGGAATAATTTTATACTGCTCGTTAGTCTTCAGAGTTTCGAGGTGCCTAGTATTATCCGAAACTTTTTTTCGGAGCATCGCCTTGGACGTTTCGGAAAGCGTGTCGCCTGCCCGAATCAACATGTCTTGATAAAAGTTCGTGTTATCTTCCAAGGCCTTGGCCGCTTTGTTAACAATAAGCGCATGTGGGCATGAGGTATCACAGTTGGAAGGCTCTGGAAGCGCACCTTTAACCACGGTTTTGTAGTGTGCCAAGCAGGGAGGCAGGTCGGGTGAGGAGTACACCTCTGTACTAACACAGTAGGTGCCCATGGCCGTCCGGTGGATGAACAAAGGTTCACCAGAAGATAGCAAGTGGGTCACATAAGTGAAGACCGTAACTTTCAAGTTTTGTCCGGTGAACGCATCCGGACGGGCAGCAATCTTGTCTACCAAACGGCGAGCATTATCGCCAGAGGAGGTTGAGTGCTTAACCTGCGTTATGATTTCGGTAAACTCTTGAATATAGTTTTCTTCAATTGCTTTCGCCACGCTTTGAACGATGTAAGGATTGCGGCCGATGTATCTTAGCGTCATCGCATAACTAGCGTGTCCGAATAAGAGTCTAATAATATCAACGTTGCGTTCGTTACGATTGATTAATATTTCGGCAATCGTTTTCCGGAAGCGATGAGTGTGGATGCGATCTATTTCGAGTTCTTCTTGGAGTTTTTTGGTGATGTTCTCGATTTTGACAGATCCTTGGCGGACGACTTTTCTCCTGCCAAGCACGGATTGGAATATAAAGCCTTCTCGTTTTTGATCAAGATCGTCGCGAAGACTCTTAAATTCTTTGAGCTTTTGGCCGACGAATTTGGGGAGCGGTATGAAGCTAATGTCTCCGTTGTAGTTAGGATCTTGACTGGTTTTATATCGGGTAACCTGTAATTTGAAGCGTCCGTTTCTCGTTTCTATGACGTGTTCAAATTTGAGCGCCTCTAACTCGCTTACGCGCAGTCCGGTGACTAGGGCGACCAGTATGTACAGTGCATTGCGAATTGAGGTCAGGGAGCGCTGAAAGCTGCTAATCCATGAATAGTTCCAAAAGACGGTCTCATAGTCACGCTTGTTTTTTTGAATCTCTACTATTCGGATACCTTCAACTACAACGTCAAGATTTTTCTCAAGCTCTAGGTCTTCGGCGACCCGGGATATCGTTTTAGAATGGTTGGTGACAAAGTTGCGCGATAGCAGGTAATCGGACGCCTCACGAACTCGCGGCATGGCTTTCTCAGTCCAGAAAAGCGCGTATTCAACAAGTTTTTTGAGATCGCTTTCATTATATGGCGCCCAAGTCGCCAGCGAGCCGGTAAAATGCCGAATAACGTCCTTTCGTCGTTCTGGGGTATCTACTGACGTCGCCGATACAGCTAAACGATTTTCTTTCGGGATTAGCTTCTGTGCACTCAATGCGATCCAGAAACGGATGTGCAAAAAAAGATAGTGGTAATGCGTGAACTGGGGTACTTCTTTTGCCCTGTCGAGAGCGTCATTTAAAAGCCTAGGCGTGATAAATGACAATGACTCCAGGTCGCCAGACAGATGGTTGTCAATCAATACGTAATTAATGAGTCTGCGAAAGTTTCGAGCATGACCCAAAGTTGTTGTGTAGGAGCGGATACCCGCAAAAGGCGCGTAATCAGGTATGAGGTGGTAAATTATCGATTTTTTAATTGAAATCGCATGTTCCGACATGTCATCAAATGTGACGCGAGTTACGGTGCCGTCCTTGTCCTTGAAGATGATCCAGCTACTGTCGCTATATAAAGAGTAAGCGGATACCGGAAAGTTACCCGCAGGATAGAGCTCCAGCTTTTTCAATAAAGTGCTTTCGATTTGGCGGGCTTCACCGCCAGTTTCAAGCAAAAGTTGCTCAATCTCTTGTTCAGCAGCATCCTGCATATCCTCGGAAAAATCGATGTCCATGTCTTCAGCAAGAGTGTCGAGTGCGGCTTGGGTCGCATCATCAATTTTATTCTTCATTCTGCCTGTCCTCTTCTTCAAGGATCACTTGGAGAAAATTCAGATCCCGAGGGAGTAGTGGGGTTTTACGACGCTGATACCGTGACGCTTCTCGGATTGCCTGTTCGTCATCCCAGCGTTCGAAAATTGATTCAATCTTTGCCAGTTCAAGTTCGTGATTGCTGCTGTAGTCAGACGCGGTAGGAGGCTGATCATCGATAATCTCGACCACGTGGATGCGACGCTCAATCAAATATGGGAGCGAGTCTTCAAAAATGATGCACTGGGAACAAAATGTGCATTGGCTGATGACGTAGCACCTTTTTCCTGGTTCTACGTGTCGAACTGCCCCCAGCCAAGTGGGTTTGTACTGATTGGCGCAGCCCCAAAGTGGCTTTTCCATCCCCGGAATGTGGAAGATCTTGAGAGGAAGCTGGGTAGCGGCTTCTTGAGGCGGAACACCGAGCATTCCTTCGAACTTACCTGCGCGCATCAGCTTAATAACTGCTTCTAGCTCAGACTCTAACCGATCGTATCGTTCCTGTTGGGCTAAAGCAGAGTTGTCGTAGTGGATGTCAGTTGTCACGGTGCTGGCGTGTCCAAGGAACATTGCTAGTAAGCCATGCGAACTGCCAGTCATTTCTTTCCGGCGCTTCACCCACGTAGGTCGTAGCCGCCACGTGAGATCCTTACCTCCCGTCAGACGCTCACCAAACTCGTCGTAGATTGGATACTGCTTCAAAAATTGCTTGTTTCCCTGCTGGAACGCCTTCTCATTGGAAGATGAGGTATGACGCCCACCTTTATTGACCCAATCAGGGTAGAAACGCATGCATAAAAACGCCGGGTTATAGTCACTGCTGGTCATCCCGTGCCGGACGTAGTCAAAGTCACGCCCTGCAAGAGGCTCAGACAGCTTCACAGCCAGCGACACTAGGTTTCGCGCTGAATACATATCGGAGGTCGTGCTTACAGCCACAATCTCTTTAGGGGCGTAGTAAGGCTTACCTATACCTTGGCTTCGGTTTTTCTCTGTCTGAATCATGACGTGTTTTTCGTTCATCGCGCCGGTCAAAGCGTGCTCGAAATTGTCAGGATCTACAGCGAGCACTGCCTCTTTGTTCCAGTTGGTTTGAAGCATGATGAATTGCACAAGACAGGACATGTCCTGCATCGTTGGATAGTACATCTCCAGCAAGTGTTCCCACTTCAGCGGAACGGCCATCCCTGGCGGGGTGTATGGGTTTCGCAACCTATACATGATCAGCTGCAGAGCATCTTCGCAGCGATCCATGGAGAAAAGAGCAGCGACGGCGTATTTAGTACCGATCTCCTCCAAGGTCATCTCGAACGGGTAGCCGCCATCGATGATCGTTTTAACTGCCCGTACTGGGTCGGGCTCAAAGTTAGACGTATTACCCCGGTGAAAGGGGTTTCTGGGGTTCTGGAAGACGTACTCATCGCCCCTGTCTTCATAAGCTTGAAAAATTACATCCCGCCAGTTCGAAAGGGTGGCGATATTTTGTAGTTCCGGGTCAGTCGACTTTGACAGTTTTAGGTGTAAGGCTCTCCAGTCGAGTTTTATTTCATTGTCCAGCAAATGTTGAATCCACTGAAAAATCGACTTGCGTGTAAGTGTCATTTCCTCAATGATTTCTTCATAGGTATACGCTACGGCACCATTAACCAAGTTCCGAAATTCGATTTTCTCATAGAGTTTGTCGATGCTCGAAGTAAATGCATCTGCCAACATTTGCTCAGTTTCATCACTGAACGGCACTCGAGCCTGAGTGGCAGTTCTTGTCGCGAATGGGAGCAGTAGATCAGGAATCGCTTCTGTTAAAGATGAGACGCTCTTGAGTGCAGCTTTTAATCGAGCTGCATATTCCAGTCGCTCGTCATTCTGAAGCAGGTAGCCTTCAAACTGTTTGTAAACTTCGGCGCTGAGATCAGTAATTTGGGTAATCCATAGGCCCGCCGGGTTGCGAAGGTTGTACTCGCTGCAGAAGCTAAAAAACATCCAGATCGCTCTGCGCAAGGAACTTGCAGTTATCCTGCTTCGAGTTGGACAGTACTTAATAAACGTCAAATGCAGCGCTAGGCAAATAGCTTTTGATCGGCTATAAAACGAATGGCCTTGGTATAGGCACTCTACGTTATAGTTGTCTGAGCTGAGCACAACATCATGGATAGCCTCTTTAGGCTGGTAAAGATGATCCATGTCTAACTCTTTTTCGCATGGAGGTGGGATAATGTTTCCCATGCGACAGTCAGAGCTGTCTTGTATTCTTCGATAGTTCCGTTATTTGAAATAACAATATCACTTGGTTGGATTTCTATCCCTAATTCTGACGAGTGTTGGTTGACAGACTCTGCGTTGTCTCGAACGATATGCCAGATCTTTCCGCCCATATCTCTGATATAGGCAGCTTCATTTTCGAATCGAATATCTTTGATAATGATGATGTTTTTGTTTTCAGTATCAAGGTTTGGCTTTATGAAGAATGCCATCTCGTTGATCAATTGCGGCGGCATCGCATTTCGCCTTTCGGCAAAATCTGGAAAGTCAGCGAGTGCTTTGGCTTTAACGAGCGCAATCATTTCGCACGGAGACATATCCCAAAACGCGTCTTTCTGGTTCTTTAGGTTCTCGTCCCAACACTGGTGGTGACGGAGGTTGAAGAATGCCTTTGCGGCGAGGATGAAAGGGAGGTCGGGGTGATTGAGCTGCGATGGCTCCAGGGCGCGGACGACCTGCGGGGCATTGATTTCTCGATCAGCGCGCATCAGCCAGTGAACAGGACTATGCCCTCTCATCCACTCAGTGCCCACGCGTTGGAAGAATTCACGCGGTGAGAAGCCCCAAGCCTCCACCTTTATCTCCTTTAAGTTATCATCCCACGCTTGGGCATCTGACAGATTAAAGAGAACTTGGCAGCCTTGCTTGAGCGGGTCGGCGAGGGCAAATGCGGCGACATTGGCATGTTCAAGCAAGAGCTTTGCAGCTGTATCCTTGCCCGACCGAGCCTTGGCTGCAAGCCCTATGACTATCTTCATGCTAACTAAGCCCCTGATCTGTAATGCGTTTTTGGTTTGTTTACATTTTTTTCGTAGCTGAGTATATTCTCTTGTTTCCATTTCTGTCCATTCCAAAACAAGATTCGACCTACGCCTACCAGGGCGGCGGCCGGGGCTTGTGCCTGGAGCGTATCGCCACCCTGGAAACCTTCGTCCAGGGCAACTTGCGCCCTGATCTGACGCTGCTGTTCGACCTGCCGGTGGAAGTCGGCATGGCCCGCGCCAGTGCCCGTGGTCGCCTGGACCGCTTCGAACTGGAAGGCCAGGTGTTTTTTGATGCAGTGCGCAGCGCATTCCTCCAGCGCGCGAAGGCTGAGCCGGCGCGTTACCACCTGCTGGATGCTGCTCAGCCGCTGACGCAGGTGCAGCAGGCCATCGACGCCCTGTTGCCGACGCTGCTGGAGCGTGCCCGTGGCTGAGGCTTATCCGTGGCAGGACAGCCTCTGGCAGCAATTGGCCGGCCGTGCCCAGCATGCCCACGCCTATCTGCTGCATGGGCCTGCGGGTATCGGCAAGCGCGCGCTGGCCGAGCGACTGATGGCCAGCCTGCTGTGCCAGCGCCCGGTCAACCTGGAAGCGTGCGGTGAGTGCAAATCCTGCCTGTTGCTCAAGGCCGGCAGCCACCCCGATAACTACCTGCTGGAGCCCGAGGAAGCCGACAAGGCGATCAAGGTCGACCAGGTGCGTGACCTCGTCAGCTTCGTGGTGCAAACCGCGCAGATGGGCGGGCGCAAGGTGGTGTTGATTGAGCCGGTTGAAGCGATGAACATCAACGCCGCCAACGCCTTGCTAAAAAGCCTGGAGGAACCCTCGGGCGATACGGTGTTGCTGCTGGTGAGCCACCAATCCAGCCGCTTGTTGCCGACCATTCGCAGCCGCTGCGTGCAGCAGGCCTGCCCGTTGCCGAGCGAAGCCATGAGCTTGCAGTGGCTGGCGCAGGCGCTGCCCGAGTGCGGCGAAGACGAACGCATCGAACTGCTGACCCTGGCAGCCGGTTCGCCCCTGGCGGCGGTGAAACTGCACGCCCAAGGCGTGCGCGAGCAACGCGCGCTGGTGGTGGATGGCGTGAAAAAGCTGCTCAAGCAGGAGCTGTCCGCGACGCAACTGGCCGAAAGCGCCTGGAAGGACATTCCGTTATTGCTGCTGTTCGACTGGTTCTGCGATTGGTCGAGCCTGATCCTGCGCTACCAGTTGACCCAGGATGAAAATGGCCTGGGCCTGCCGGACATGCGCAAAGTAGTGCAGTACCTCGCGCAGAAAAGTGCGCAGGACAAGGTGCTGAACATCCAGGACTGGATTCTGGCCCAGCGCCAAAAGGTTCTCGGCAAGGCCAACCTCAACCGCGTGTTGTTGCTCGAAGCATTGCTGGTGCAGTGGGTTGGCTTGCTCGGCCGGCGTTAATTTCCGTGGCCGACGGGTGTATCGTTGGCCAGACACTTTCAGTGAATGAAGTTGTATTTACCTATGCTCGTAGATTCCCATTGCCACCTTGATCGCCTTGACCTTGCCCAGCACGGCGGCTCGCTCGACGCCGCCCTTGAAGCGGCGCGCCAGCGTGGGGTAGGGCACTTTCTGTGCATCGGCGTGAGTGCCGAGAACGCCGCCGACGTCAAGGCACTGGCTGATCGTTATGCCGATGTCGATTGCTCGGTCGGTATCCACCCGCTGGACCTCAAGCCCGGTGAAGCCCCCGCCCTCGACTGGCTGCTGGGTGAGCTCAACCACCCACGCGTGGTGGCGATTGGCGAAACCGGCCTGGATTACCACTACGAGCCTGAAGCCGCTGAACTACAACAGGCGTCGTTCCGCCTGCACCTGCAAGCCGCCCAGCAAACCGGCAAGCCGGTGATCGTCCATACCCGTGGCGCCCGTGCCGACACTCTGACCCTGCTGCGCGAAGCGGCGTTGCCCCAGGCCGGCGTGCTGCATTGCTTTACCGAAGACTGGGACATGGCCAAGGCCGCCCTGGACCTGGGCTTCTACATTTCCCTGTCGGGCATCGTCACCTTCCGCAATGCCGATGCACTGCGCGACGTGGCACGCCAAGTGCCGGCCGACCGCCTGCTGGTGGAAACCGATTCGCCGTACCTGGCGCCCATCCCTCATCGTGGCAAGCCGAACTTGCCGGAATACGTGCGTGACGTGGCGGATTACCTGGCGATGCTGCGGGGTGAGTCGTACGAGCGCTTTGCCGAGCAAACCACAGCCAACTTCAAGCGTCTGTTCCCGCTGGCTCACGTCGCCGGCTGAAGTGGCCAAATCGCAGGCAAAAAAAACCCGGGTTCTGGGGGGTGAATCCGGGCTAAGACCATTAGGAGTAAAACAAGGGCACACAGTCCGTCGGTACCCAGGTCGACGCGTCACTTGGGGGAGATGCCACGTCGACAGTTGAAGTATTGATCACTATCCCATTCAGTCCAGTCGCATCTGATCGTTTTTTAAACAGATTTGGAATACGCGCGCTTCGCTTGAGTTCTCATTGCGTGGGTGCACAGGTGTCATTTATGTGTATTGTTTCTGACTGAGAAGGGCAAAAACGTTGGCGCGCTGAAAGTTAAGTGCATAACGGGTTCACATAGGCGTTGCCCAACGACTGTTCAGTCGGGATAATCCCTCGCACTGGGTAAATCGTATCGCCACGTATCACTGGCCCTGCGCAACCCTCCCACATTGACCTCTGCAGACCTCTCCCTCATGCAAAAAGAACCCCGTAAGGTCCGTGAGTTTCGCCGCCGTGAACAGGAAATTCTCGACACCGCACTCAAGCTGTTTCTCGAACAAGGTGAAGACAGCGTCACCGTCGAGATGATTGCGGATGCCGTGGGTATCGGCAAAGGCACGATCTACAAGCACTTCAAGTCCAAGGCCGAGATCTACCTGCGCCTGATGCTCGACTACGAGCGCGACTTGAACGAGCTGCTGCATTCGGCCGATGTCGACAAAGACAAAGAAGCCCTGTCCCGGGCCTATTTCGAATTCCGCATGCGAGATCCGCAACGCTACCGCCTGTTCGACCGCCTGGAAGAGAAGGTGGTCAAGGGCCATCAAGTGCCGGAAATGGTCGAAGAGCTGCACAAGATCCGGGCCTCGAATTTCGAACGCCTGACCTTGCTGATCAAGGGCCGTATCAGTGAAGGCAAGCTCGAAGACGTGCCGCCGTACTTCCACTACTGCGCCGCTTGGGCGTTGGTGCACGGCGCCGTGGCGCTGTACCACTCGCCGTTCTGGAGTAACGTGCTGGAAGATCAGGAAGGTTTTTTCCAGTTCCTGATGGACATCGGCGTGCGCATGGGCAACAAGCGCAAGCACAGCGCCGAACTGCCGAGCGCTGAGCCCAAGAGCAGTGAAACCCCTGCTACTTAAGCCATTCCCGACCGTGATGGCGCAATGATTTACTGCCAGTTGCAGTACCCCAGGAATATACTCAGGCAAGGACCTTGCTAAAAGCTGATTTATAAGTCAGTTTTTAGCACGCCCGAATCATCCTCTGCCGGAGTGATCCATGATCGTTGATCGTCAAGGCAGGCGGTTTCGCAATTTGCGAATCAGCCTGACCTCAGCCTGCAATTACGCGTGTACCTACTGCGTGCCGAACGGCAAGCGGCTGGTGGCTGCCCAGGACGAGCTCTCGGCCGAGGCCATGGCCCGTGGCGTGGCGTATCTGATCGAGGCGGCAGGCATCGAGCGCCTGCGTATCACCGGCGGCGAGCCGCTGGTGAGCCCCAAGCTGGAAGCCTTCATGGGCGCGGTGGGCGGCATGGGCCTCAGCGATATCAGCCTGACCACCAACGGCCAACTGCTGGCGCGCAAACTGCCGCTGCTGGTGGACGCGGGTATTCGCCGCATCAACGTGTCCCTCGACACTCTCGACGCCGACGCCTTCCGCAGCATCGCCCGTGGCGGCGACCTGGCCACGGTGCTCGATGGCATGGACCAGGCCCGCGCCGCCGGGATCAAGATCAAGGTCAACATGGTGCCGTTGCGCGGGCAGAACCTTGACCAGGTCATGCCGCTGCTCGACTACTGCCTGGAGCGTGGCTACGAGCTGCGCTTTATCGAGCTGATGCGCATGGGCCATCTGGCCAAGGACTCAAACGCCTTCCTGCAACAGTTCGTCAGCCTGCAGCAACTGCTCAGCCTGATCGGCGAACACCACGAATACCTGCAAGCCAATGCCCCGGTCGACGCCACCGCGGTGCGCTACGAAGTACCGGGCAAGGGCTTCTTTGGCGTCATTGCCAACGAAAGCGTGCCGTTCTGCCGTACCTGTTCACGCCTGCGCCTGTCGTCGACCGGTTGGCTGCATGGCTGCCTGTCGTCGAGCAACCGGCACTATGTCGGCGACCTGCTCGACCAACCGCGCCACCAGGCTCTGCCGGCCTTGCAAGGCCTGTTGATGAAGGCGCTTGGCGACAAACAGGAAGTGGCTTTCTCCGGCGGGGCCACCATCATGAAGATCATTGGCGGCTAGCCTATAAGCTGGCGCTCCCACATTTGCTTGTGCATCCCTCCAAATGGCGCGGATTCTGCATCACGTGCCCATTCGCCGGTTTTCCGTCACCGGCTTCTGGAGGATTAGGATGCGTAGTCTGGTTTTGTTGCTGGCGTCATTGACGCTGAGTGGTTGCATGACCGTCAGCGATATGGCCGAAGGCACCCGTTATCAGATGAGCGACGCCGGGTTGCTGGACCACAGTGATACACGCCGTACCGCGTCGATTCGCATACAGCCGGACTCCTTTGTATTTATCGCCCAGGGCGCCTTTGTGCCGCCGGGCAGCGCCTATCCGCGGCCTAACGTGGTGGCCGAAGAAGCCTTCAACGGTTTCGTCGAATACTTTCCCATGGTGCGCCGCGCCCGTAAGCCGGAAGGTTTGGAACAAGCGATGTCCGAAGCCCGTGCGGCGGGTGCGCATTACCTGCTGTATTGCCGCTTTGCGGCAGCCGATGACCGGATTGGCAATGCCGATGAATGGACCGATCAGCAAGCCCTCGACCGCGTCGGTCTGGACAGCGGCGTCATCCAGATCATGTTGATCGAGACCAGCACCCAGTATTTGATTGATACTGCACGTATTCGCAGTCGTGGCGGTTTACTGACGTTCCACGACAACAAGCCAGAAGATCTGATTGCCCGCCCCCTGGCGCAGTACGCTCGCGGCCTGCTGGGCATGGGAGATCAGTAACACTCAAGGAGCACTGCATGTCCGATTCCGCCAAGGCCAATGACCTATTGGCCCAACTGCCCAAGGGCAAAGGGCCGGCGCCGGTACACCTGTGGAACCCGGATTTTTGCGGCAACATCGACATGCGTATCGCCCGCGACGGCACCTGGTTCTATCAGGGCACGCCGATCGGGCGTAAGCCGATGGTCAAGCTGTTCTCCAACATCATCCGCCGCGATGGCGATGATTATTTCCTGGTCACTCCGGTGGAAAAGGTCGGCATCAGCGTCGATGATGCGCCGTTTGTCGCAGTAACTCTGGAAGTCGAAGGGCAGGGCGAACAGCAGGTGCTGCGGTTCACCACCAACGTCGACGAGCCCATCGAGGCTGGCCTCGAACACCCGCTGCGTGTCGTCATCGACCCCGTCACCCAGGAACCCTCGCCCTATCTGCGGGTGCGTACCAACCTCGAAGCCCTCGTGCATCGCAACGTGTTTTACCAATTGGTCGAACTCGCGGTGAGCCGTCCGATCAACGGTCAGAACTGGCTTGGCGTATGGAGTGGCGGGGAGTTTTTCCGCATTGGCCTCGAGCCCTGAGACCAGTTTTTTCATCTCTGTGAAATAATTCGCTTGCTGTCATCGGACGCTTTCGGTTATCAATTTGTACATGATTAGACATGTCCGATTTGATAAGAAAAAACGCGTCGTCGACGAGCTCATCCGCCGTATCGAGGCTGGAGTGATGGCCGACGGTTATCTGCTGCCGGGTGAGCATCAGTTGGCCGAAGAATTCGCGGTCAGCCGGGGCACCTTGCGCGAAGCCCTGGCTGAGCTCAAACGCCGTCACTACATCGCCACCCAGAGCGGCGTCGGCTCCATCGTGACGTTTGACGGCATGGTGCTCGACCAACGCAACGGCTGGGCCCAGGCCCTGGCCGATACCGGCGCGCTGGTCACCACCGACATCCTGCGCCTGGAAGCCGTGACCCGCCCGGACCTGCTCAGCCGTTTCGGCAGCGACCAATTCATCGCCCTCGACCGGCGTCGGCGCACCACCGATGGCACTGCGGTGTCCCTGGAGCGCTCGTTGATGCCCGCCGCCGGAAGTCTGGAAAGCCTGCCCCGCGTCGGCCTGATCGACAATTCCCTGACCATCACCCTGGCGGCCTACGGCTACGTCGGCGCCGAAGGTGACCAGTGGATCGGCGCCGAGCCCCTGAGCGATGAAGACGCCGAGCTGCTCGGTCGCCCGGCCGGCACGGTGTTTCTCAAGGCCTCGCGCACCACTTACGACCGCCGCGAGCGTTTCATGGAGTACGTCGAAAGTTTGCTCGACCCTCTGCACTTTCGCCTGCACCTGCAGTTTGGAGCTTCAAAATGACCGCGCAAAATCGCGCCCTCGGGGCCTTTTACGGCTTGGCCCTGGGCGACGCCCTGGGCATGCCCACCCAGTCTCTGAGCCGCGAGCAGGTGCAACAACGCTTCGGTGCCATCACCGCGCTGGAAGATGCCGACGCCGACCAGCCCATCGCGCCGAACATGCCCGCCGGCTCGATCACCGATGACACCGAACAGGCGATCCTGGTCGGGGAATTGCTGGTGCAAGGCCACGGCAAGATCGAACCCACCGTGCTCGCCCAGCGCCTGATCGACTGGGAAGCGGTGATGCGTGCCAAGGGCTCCCAGGATTTGCTCGGGCCATCGACCAAACGCGCCATCGACATGATCCTCGCCGGCCACACCCCGGAAGAATCCGGGCGCTACGGCACCACCAATGGCGCGGCCATGCGCATCACCCCCGTCGGGATCGCCGCCGATGTCAGCGATCCGGCGCAGTTTATTCAAGCGGTGATCCAGGCCTGCCAGGTCACCCACAACACCTCGCTGGGCATCTCCAGCGCGGCGGCCGTTGCGGCGGTGGTCTCGGCCGGCATCAACGGCGTGGACCTGGGCGAAGCGCTGAACATCGGCACCCAGATCGCCCAGCAGGCCGAAAACCATGGCCACTGGATTGCCGGTGGGCGCATCTCCACGCGTATCAGTTGGGCACGAACGTTGAGCGTCGGCAGCGGCGACAAAGCCCTGTTCGCCGACCTGCTCTATGAATTGATCGGCACCTCCGTCGCGTCCCAGGAATCGGTGGTGGTGTCGTTTGCCCTCGCGCAGCAAGTGGCGGTGGGCGCGATGAATGCCTTTGAAGCGGTGTGCCTGGCCGCCAGCCTTGGCGGCGACACCGACACCATCGCCGCGATTCTCGGCGCGATGCTGGGCGCGTGTTTGGGCCTGCAGTGCTGGCCTGAGGCGATGATTGAACAGGTCAAGCAGGTCAATGGCCTGGACTTGCAACCGCTGGTGCAGGGGCTGCTGCACATTCGATAAGCGCCGCAGGTAGACATGTGGGAGCGGGCTTGCTCGCGAAAGCGGAGTATCAGGTGGCCTATCAGTTGGCTGAACCACCGCATTCGCGAGCAAGCCCGCTCCCACATTTGACCGCATTGAGTCATGGAGACCGGCTAAAGATTCACTTTTCACATCTGCCACAACCACAACAATACAGGCACCAGGAGCACCCCTCATGAGCACCCCTTCTTCCGGCCAAAGCGCCGGGCAATTGGAAACACGCGGTATCGAACCGGTTCCTGAAAGCGAGTGCAACGGCCATCCGCTGCAACTGTTCTGGGTGTGGTTCGCGGCCAATATCAGCATCCTCGGTTTGCCGCTCGGCGCGACCCTCGTAGCGTTTCGCGGCCTGGCAATCTGGCAGGCGATTATCGTCGCGATCCTCGGTGCCGCCGGCTCTTTCGCGGTGGTCGGGATCATCTCGATTGCCGGTCGCCGTGGCCGTGCGCCCAGCCTGACCTTGTCCCGCGCGATCTTCGGCGTGCGCGGCAATATCGGCCCGACCATCGTGTCGCTGATGTCGCGTCTGGGCTGGGAAACCGTCAACACCACGACGGCTGCATTCGTGTTGCTGTCGTTGTGTTCGATCCTGTTCCACTCGCCGGTCGAGGCGAAAAGCGCGCCGGTGCTGACGCTGATCTTCATCGCCATTTTCGTCTTGCTGACCCTGTCCGTTTCCGGCCTAGGCCACGCGACCCTGCTGGTGATCCAGAAGTGGGCCACCTACGTTTTCGGCGGCTTGAATATTCTGGTGGGCGGCTTTCTCTGCGCCACCATCGACTGGAGCGCAGTGTTCAACGCCACCCCGGCGCCGCTGAGCGCAATGATCATCGGCGTCGGCACCATGGCGGCCGGCACCGGTATCGGTTGGGCCAACGCCGGGGCCGACATGTCGCGCTACCAGCACCGCAGCGTCAAGGCCGTGCGCCTGGTGGCGTCTGCCGCGTTTGGCGCGGGGATTCCGCTGGTGCTGCTGATCACCCTCGGCGGCTTGCTGTCGGTGGGCAACAACGACCTGGCCTCGGCCACCGACCCGATCATCGCGATCCGCGACATGCTGCCGACCTGGATGGCCGTGCCGTACCTGATCACTGCATTCGGTGGGCTGCTGCTGTCGAATAACCTGTCGGTGTATTCGGCAGGCCTCACCACCTTGACCCTCGGCTTGAAGGTCAAGCGCGTGCACGCCGTGATCGTCGACATCGTGGCGATCTTCGCCGGTTCGATCTACTTCATGCTCATCGCCGACAGTTTCTACGGCCCCTTCATCACCTTCATCTCGCTGCTGGCCGTGCCGATTACCGCATGGGTCGGGATCTTCGTGGTCGACTTGATTCACCGTCACTACTACAGCGCCAAAGACCTGCTGGACGTGAGCCCAAGCAGCGCCTATTGGTATCGCGGCGGTGTGGAATGGCGTGCCTTCGGCGCCTGGGCCGTGGCGATCGTGCTGGGCTTTAGCTTCACCACCATCGGCACCACGGCCGAAAACATCTGGTTCGCCGGGCCGTTGTCCGACTCCTGGCTGGGCCACAACGGCCTGGGCTGGATCGTCACGTTCCTGGTGGCCGGTGGGATTTATGCGGTACTGGGCGGCGCAGCTGACCGTCGCCCGGCTTTAGTAGAGAGCCCTAATGTCTAGATTGCTGCACACCGGCCAGGTCATCGTCGACCTGGTCATGGCCCTCGACACCTTGCCGGCGACCGGCGGCGACGTGCTGGCGCAATCCGCCAGCTTCGAAGCCGGTGGTGGTTTCAACGTGATGGCTGCCGCCCGGCGTAACGGCTTGCCGGTGGTCTACCTCGGCCGCCATGGCCACGGGCGCTTCGGCGACCTGGCCCGCGCGGCGATGCAGGCCGAAGGCGTGGAGATGGCTCAAGCGGCGAGCACCGGCAAGGACACGGGTTTATGCGTGTCGCTGACCGAGGCCACCACCGAGCGCACCTTCATTTCGCATATCGGCGCCGAAGGGGATTTGAGCGCCGAGGATTTGGCCAGTGTCGTACCGCGTGCGGACGACTACGTGTACGTCAGCGGCTACAGCCTGTTGCTCGAAGGCAAGGCCCAGGCGTTGCTCGATTGGCTGTTGGTGCTGCCGCGTGAAATCACGGTGGTGTTCGACCCGGGGCCGTTGGTCAAGGCGCCGGATTCGGCCTTGATGGTCGCCTTGCTGCCGCGCATCGATATCTGGACCAGCAACGGCCCGGAAGCCCTGGCGTTTACCGGCGCCGGTACGCTGGCCGAGGCCCTGCTCGAACTCAATCGCCATTTGCCTGCTGAAGCACTGCTGGTGGTGCGTGATGGGCCGAATGGGTGCTGGGTCAGCCGCCAAGGCCAGGCCGAGCATGTGCCGGGTTTCAAAGTGACCGCCGTCGACAGCAACGGCGCGGGCGATGCGCATGCCGGTGTGTTCCTTGCCGGGTTGGCAAAAGGCTTGAAACCGGCTGCTGCGGCGCGCCGCGCGAATGCGGCGGCTGCGCTGGCGGTCACGCGCTGGGGCCCGGCGACTTCACCCGGTACTGACGAAGTGGATGCATTGTTGGCAAAATAGGGCCTTCTGCGCACGGAATCAGCCCATGACCCAGAATATCTACGACACGCCAGCCTTCTTCGAGGGCTACAGCAAAATGGGCCGCTCGGTCGAAGGCCTGGCCGGTGCGCCGGAGTGGCCCGCGTTGCAGGCGCTGCTGCCGCCGATGCGTGGCTTGAAGGTGGTGGACCTGGGGTGTGGTTACGGCTGGTTCAGCCGCTGGGCACAGGAGCAGGGCGCAGCGCAGGTGCTCGGCCTGGACGTGTCGCAAAAGATGTTGGCGCGGGCCACCGAGATGACCTCGGCGCCGAGCATCAGCTATGCGATTGCCGATCTGGAACAACTCGACCTGCCTGCTGGCGCATTCGATCTGGCCTACAGCTCACTTGCGTTCCATTACATCGTCGACCTCAAGGGGCTGTTCGCGCGTCTTCATCAAGCGCTGGTGCCGGGCGGGCGCCTGGTGTTTTCCATCGAGCACCCGATCTTCATGGCACCGCGTAATCCGGGTTGGTTGGTGGACGATCAGGGTCGCAAAAGCTGGCCTGTGGATGGCTATCAACTGGAAGGCCCACGGGTAACGAACTGGCTGGCCGAGGGCGTGATCAAACAGCACCGCACGCTGGGCACATTGCTCAATTTGTTGATCCAGGCAGGGTTTACGCTCAGTCATGTGGAGGAGTGGGGGCCAAGCGAAGCGGACCTGAAAGCTCGGCCCGAATTGGCCGAAGAACAAGAGCGCCCAATGATGCTGCTGGTCTCGGCTCAGCGCTGATTCCCAGGCTTTACACCGAATAAAAAAGTGGGAGCGGGCTTGCTCGCGAATGCGGTAGATCAGTCACTGAAATGTCGACTGAAACTACGCATTCGCGAGCAAGCCCGCTCCCACATTTGGATCTTCGTTTACTGCGCGCGTTCGCCGTCGAGCTTGCGCGCCTCGTCAACGCCGGACGCGGTCAGCTTGATCGGCAGGTTCAACGAATATTCACCGGCGTCGTCGGTGGTCACATGCCCATCCTTGATAAACCCACGGTCCTGCAGGAACGCCAAGACACTGGCCACTTCCTTCTCGCCGCGGTAGTTATCCAGCACCTCCTTGCCCAAACCGTTCGGGTGGGCGTGCAGCAGGCGGGTGAGGACTTCTTTTTCAAGGTTTCTATCGACGTTCATGCGTACCTCTTCACTGGGAAATGATCGGGTGTTGGTGGGGCTATTGGTGCATCAAGGCGCAGGTTGTTTCGGCGCGCCTGGGATGTTCGAGTCGTCGCCTTTGTTGACCTTGGGCTCATTGTTGATGCCTGGGCCCATCTTGCCGTTACCGACGGCGGCCGGAGCCTGGCGTTGGGTGTCGTTGCCCTGTGTACGTGGGTCAGCGCCGGCGCTGTTGTCGATGATCGCGCCACCATTGGTGTCGAGGCCGGTGCCCATCGATTTCTGCGATTCCTGCGTGGCAGGGCTTGGCGGGCTGCCGACCGGGTCGGTCTTGCCGGTGGACGAAGTGGCAGCAAAGGCGCTCAGCGAGGCAGCAGACAACAGGCCGGTGAGGGCGAGGGCGGCAAACTTGGAATTCTTCATGGGGGTGTCTCCATATGATTAATGTCCTTACCCTTTATTGGTCAGCCCCCACTTGCGGTTCGTGCCTTGATGGCGACGAACGGTATTAGCGTACCTGTAAGATTTTGTGTGCCGAGACACTGCGCCACACCAGCCGCGCCACCGCGATCAGCCAGTTAAACAGCGCCACGCCCACGACAATCGCCAGCAGTGTGGGCAGGCCGTGGTCCACGATGATCTGGCCCGCCAACCACGGGAACCCGAACACGCCAATAAAGTACGCCAGGCTGAACAGCAGCAAGGCCTGGGACGTAGTGCCAGCTGGTGCTTCGTTGGCCACCAACCCATTGATCACCGAATACGTCAGGCCGTATCCCACGCCCAGCGTGGCAGCGGCCAGCAAGTAACTGAGGTTGCCGCTCACGCCAAAGGCAAGCAGTGCGACGGCCCCTAGCATCACTCCGGACAACACACAGGCGGCCCAGTAGGCATCACGCTTGACCACATGGCCGGCAATCAACAAACGGCTGGTGATCGCGGCGCTCAGGAACCCGGCGAAGAACAGCGAATAGTCCAAGCCACGTGCGGCTGCGTAACTGGTTTGGAACGACGACAGGCCGCCAAATACACAGCCGCCCAGGCCGACCATGAGGATGGCGAACCCCGCCTTGGATGACAGCACGTGTCGGCTGGCGGCCCAGGAAATTCTCGAGGTCGGCGTATTGGCGTGCTGCTTGAGTTGCGCGCCCATGCGCCAGAACATCACCACCCCGACGAGGCTGGCGAGCCCGGCGATGTAAAACGCTGTGGTCAGCGGCAGCTCCAGCGCACTCGCCGCTCGGCCGAGCAAAGGGCCGGAGCCGATCCCGCTCAACATGCTGCCCGACAGCAAGGCAAAGTACTTGGCCCGCTGCGACGGCTCCACCAACAAGCTGACGATAATCGGGCCCAAGGTGTAGAACACGCCCCAGCCCAAGCCCAATGAGAGCCCGAACAGCATCAAGCCCTCGCCAAACCCTGGCATCAGGGCGAACCCCAGGCAGGCCACCACCAGCAACACGCCGGTCCACGCAATCGCGCGTGCGGCGCCCACTGCATCGGCCAGATGCCCGGAGAACAGCACTGCCACAAAGGTGCTGAACATCGCGGTGGAGATCACGCTGCCGGCATCGTGCTCGTTGCCGCCGCGCGAATGAATCAGCAGCGACAGCAGAAACGTCGAGCCGTACGACAGCGACAGCAGGAAGCTGGCCAGGCAAAACAGCGCGAAGAGCTTTGCGCTTCGTTTTTTTACGGGTGCAGTGGCATGCATGGCTAAACCTTGAGCGCGTTAGAGTTATGGCCAATTTTTAGCATGCACAGCGCAACAGATTGTTCTGTGCTTGGTGGTGCTTGCATTAGCCCACGGCGGAGTAAGGCGCCCCGGCCAGCGCTAAATTGCGCTGCAATTCGTCATGAAACCGCCTTAGTATGTGTGCTTTGAATTTGCCCAAGGCTCGCCCATGACCATCGAGATTCGCCCCGCCGTGCCCAGCGATGCTGCGCAGATCCTGGCGTTCATCACCGAGCTTGCCGAGTACGAAAAAGCCCGGCATGAAGTGATCGCCAGTGTGGCGGACATCGAACGCAGCCTGTTCAGCGAAGGCGCCACCGCCCATGGCCTGATCTGCTCGCGGGACGGTCTGCCGATTGGTTTTGCGGTGTTCTTTTTCAGCTACTCCACGTGGCTAGGCAGCAACTGCCTGTACCTCGAAGACCTCTACATCAACCCCGAACAACGCGGCGGCGGCGCAGGCAAGAAGTTGCTGCGCCACCTGGCGAAGATCGCCTGCGACAACGGTTGCGGACGTTTCGAATGGAGCGTGCTGGACTGGAACGAGCCGGCGATTGCCTTCTACAAATCCATCGGCGCGCAGCCGCAGGAAGAATGGGTGCGGTACCGCATGGAAGGCGACGCGCTGCGCGATTTCGCCCAAGGCTGAAATCACCCGTCTTAAAACACCGAAGATCAAATGTGGGAGCGGGCTTGCTCGCGAATGCGGTGCATCAGTCAATAAATCATTGGCTGAACAACCGCATTCGCGAGCAAGCCCGCTCCCACATTTTTTTGTTTTTGTTTCAATATATGGGATGCAAATTTATATATTGAGATATCTCAAAAGATGGGTTTATAGTCGGCAGCATCAGCACTCACTACCAAAAATAAAACAGGTGAAGCGATGCAGCCCCAACCGTTGTCGTTACCCGCTGTGCCCGAGCCCACCTACGGCGAGCGGCTGAAAAACAAAGTTGTGATCATTACCGGCGCGGCCCAAGGCATTGGTGAGGCGATCGTCGCCTGCTTCCAGGCCCAGCAGGCCCGTCTGGTGATCGCTGATATCCAGGCCGAAAAGGTTGAGAAAGTCGCCGCCCACTGGCGTGAACGTGGCGCCGAGATTGTCGCGCAAGCCGTCGATATCACCTCCAAAGAACAATGGCAGTCGCTGGTCAACCTGGCCATCGAGCGCTATGGCCGCGTGGATGTGCTGGTCAATTGCGCCGGCGTCAATGTGTTCCGTGACCCGCTGGAAATGAGCGACGAAGACTGGCGCCGCTGCTTCGCCATCGACCTCGACGGCGCCTGGTTCGGTTGCCGTTCGGTGTTGCCGCACATGATCGAACAGGGCATCGGCAACATCATCAACATCGCCTCCACCCATTCCAGCCACATCATCCCCGGCTGCTTTCCCTACCCGGTCGCCAAGCACGGCCTGCTCGGCCTGACCCGCGCGCTGGGCATCGAATACGCGCCCAAGGGCATCCGCGTAAATGCCATCGCGCCGGGCTATATCGAAACCCAGCTCAACATCGACTACTGGAACGGTTTCCCCGACCCGCATGCCGAGCGCCAGCGTGCCTTCGATTTGCACCCGCCCAAGCGCATCGGCCAGCCGGTCGAGGTGGCGATGACGGCGCTGTTCCTGGCCACGGATGAGGCGCCCTTTATCAATGCAACCTGCCTGATGATCGATGGCGGGCGGTCTGTGATGTACCACGACTAAAAACGTTTCCAATAACAAGAACGAGGTGGTTCATGTTCAAGAAAACACTCGGCGCCCTGGCGCTCGCCGCGGCCTTCAGCGGCTTCGTCTCTGCCGAAGAAGTCAAGATCGGCTTCCTGGTCAAACAGGCGGAAGAGCCCTGGTTCCAGACCGAATGGGCCTTTGCCGAAAAAGCCGGCAAGGACCAGGGTTTCACCGTGATCAAGATCGCTGTGCCTGACGGCGAGAAAACCCTCTCGGCCATCGACACCCTCGCGGCCAACGGCGCCAAGGGTTTTGTGATCTGCCCGCCGGACGTGTCCCTGGGCCCGGCCATCATGGCCAAGGCCAAGCTCAATGGCTTGAAAGTGCTGGCCGTCGACGACCGTTTCGTCGATGCCAAAGGCAAGCCCATGGAAGACGTGCCTTACGTCGGCCTGGACGCCTACAAAATCGGCCAGAAACAAGGCGAAGCCATGGCCGCCGAAGCCAAGCATCGCAACTGGGACTGGAAGGAAACCTACGCCGTCATCAACACCTTTGACGAGCTGGAAACCGGCAAGAAACGCACCGACGGTTCGGTAGAAGGCCTCAAGGCTGCCGGCTTGCCCGCCGACCATATCCTGTTCAGCGCACAGAAAACCCTCGACGTGCCGGGCAGCATGGATTCGACCAACTCGGCGCTGGTGAAACTGCCGGGTACCGCGAAAAACCTGATCATCGGCGGCATGAACGACAGCACCGTATTGGGCGGCGTGCGCGCCACCGAAAGCGCGGGCTTCAAGGCCGCCAACGTGATCGGCGTGGGCATCAACGGCACCGACGCCATCGAAGAACTGAAAAAGTCCGACACCGGTTTCTATGGCTCGATGTTGCTGAGCCCTGACGCCTCGGGCTACAAAACCGCCACGGCGATGTTCGAATGGGTGACCAAAGGCACGGAACCTGCCAAGTTCACCGCGTTGGACAACGTGACCCTGATCACCCGCGCCAACTTCAAGGAAGAGTTGAGCAAAATCGGTCTGTGGAAATGACCGGCGCGGCCCTGCGGTTCAACGGCATCGGCAAGGATTTTCCCGGGGTCAAAGCCTTGGCGCAGATCAGCTTTGAAGCGCGGCCGCATTCGGTACACGCGCTGATGGGCGAGAACGGCGCGGGCAAGTCGACGCTGCTGAAAATCCTCGGCGGTGCCTACATTCCGAGCAGCGGCACGGTGCAGATCGGCGAGCAGACCATGGACTTCAAATCCGCCGCCGACAGCATTGCCAGCGGCGTCGCGGTGATCCACCAGGAGCTGCACCTGGTGCCGGAAATGACCGTGGCCGAGAACCTGTTCCTCGGGCATTTGCCGTCGCGCTTCGGCGTGGTCAATGGCGGCCAACTGCGCAAGCAGGCGCTGGCATGTCTCAAAGGCCTGGCTGATGAAATCGACCCGCAGGAGAAACTCGGGCGGTTGTCGCTGGGCCAGCGCCAACTGGTGGAAATCGCCAAGGCGCTGTCCCGTGGCGCCCATGTCATTGCCTTCGACGAACCCACCAGCAGCCTCTCGGCGCGAGAAATCGACCGCTTGATGGCGATCATCACGCGCCTGCGGGACGAGGGCAAAGTGGTGCTCTACGTGTCGCACCGCATGGAAGAGGTGTTCCGGATCTGCGATGCGGTGACGGTGTTCAAGGACGGCCGTTTCGTGCGCACCTTTGACGACATGGCCACGCTGACCCACGACCAGTTGGTGACTTGCATGGTCGGCCGCGACATTCAGGACATCTACGACTATCGCCCGCGTGAGCGTGGCGAAGTGGCGCTCAAGGTCGAGGGTTTGCTCGGCCCGGGCCTGCGTGAAGCGGTCAACCTGCAGGTGCACAAGGGCGAGATTCTTGGCCTGTTCGGGTTGGTCGGCGCGGGGCGTACCGAGTTGTTTCGGCTGCTGAGCGGGCTGACGCGTTCCACCGCCGGGCAACTGCAACTCGGTGGTGAAAACCTGCAACTGCGCTCACCCCGCGATGCCATCGCGGCAGGTGTATTGCTGTGCCCGGAAGACCGTAAAAAGGAAGGCATCATTCCGCTCTCCAGCGTCGCCGAGAACATCAATATCAGCGCACGCGGCGCCCATTCCACGTTTGGCTGGCTCTTGCGTGAGGGTTGGGAGAAGGGCAACGCCGACCAGCAAATCAAGGCGATGAAAGTCAAAACGCCGAACGCCGAACAGAAAATCATGTACCTGTCCGGCGGCAACCAGCAGAAGGCCATTCTTGGCCGCTGGCTGTCGATGCCGATGAAGGTGTTGCTGCTCGATGAACCGACACGCGGCATCGACATCGGCGCCAAGTCGGAGATCTACCAGATCATCCACAACCTGGCGGCCAGCGGCATTGCGGTGATCGTGGTGTCCAGCGACCTGATGGAAGTGATGGGCATCTCCGACCGCATCCTGGTGATGAGTGAAGGCGTGCTGACCGGCGAGTTGAACCGCGATCAGGCGGACGAAGCACAGCTATTGCAACTGGCACTTCCGCGTACGCGGGCTTGAAGAATTCGAGGTGAATGATGTCCCAGGTAAAGACTGCAAAAGGCTTCTGGCCAGGTTTCAACCAACGCAAATTTCTGGATGATTGGGTGATGCTGCTCGCCGCGTTGAGCATCTTTGTGCTCAGCGCGTTGTTTATCGATAACTTCCTCTCGCCGCTGAACATGCGTGGCCTCGGCCTGGCGATTTCCACGGTCGGCATTGCCGCCTGCACCATGTTGTTCTGCCTGGCGTCGGGGCACTTCGACCTGTCGGTGGGCTCGGTGATTGCCTGCGCCGGCGTGGTGGCGGGGATTGTGATTCGCGATACCGACAGCGTGGTGCTCGGCGTGTCGGCGGCGTTGGCCATGGGCCTGGTGGTGGGGCTGATTAACGGCATCGTCATCGCCAAGCTGCGCATCAACGCGTTGATCGCGACGCTGGCGACCATGCAGATTGTGCGTGGCCTGGCCTACATCTTCTCCAACGGCAAGGCCGTCGGGGTGATGGATGAGCGCTTCTTCGTGTTCGGTAACGGCCAGTTGATGGGCGTGCCGGTGCCGATCATCATCACCGTGCTGTGCTTTGTGTTCTTCGGTTGGCTGCTGAACTACACCACCTACGGGCGCAACACCATGGCCATCGGCGGTAACCAGGAAGCGGCGTTGCTGGCCGGGGTGAACGTTGATCGCACCAAGATCATCATCTTTGCCGTGCACGGTCTGATCGGCGCCTTGGCTGGGGTGATCCTCGCCTCGCGCATGACCTCGGGCCAACCGATGATTGGGCAGGGCTTTGAGTTGACGGTGATTTCGGCCTGCGTGCTGGGCGGTGTATCGCTGAGCGGCGGCATCGGCATGATTCGGCACGTGATTGCCGGTGTGCTGATTTTGGCGATCATCGAGAACGCGATGAACCTGAAGAACATCGACACGTTTTATCAGTACGTGATTCGCGGTTCGATCCTGTTGCTGGCGGTGATTATCGACCGTATGAAGCAGCGTTAGAAACTCGGTCTCAGCAACACTGAAAATCCAATGTGGGAGCGGGCTTGCTCGCGAATGCGGTGTATCAGAAATAGATGTGTTAACTGACACACCGCATTCGCGAGCAAGCCCGCTCCCACAGTTGGATCTCCACTGTATTGAGGTTCGCTATTTGCCATAATGGCGCCGTTTTCGTACTTCCCCAATAGGCCCGATATGCAGGAAAACGCCCACACCCCCGTCAAAGACGCCGCGCCCACTGGCACCCAGACCCTGTTGCGTGGCCTGGGCGTGGTGCAAGCGGTGGCGGCCGGTGCGCGCGACTTGAAAGAGATCGCCAAGCGCATCGGCACCACCCGCAGCACCACCCACCGCCTGGCCAGTTGCCTGGTGGAGGAGCGTTACCTGCGTGTGGTGCCGCAAGTCGGTTATCTGCTGGGGCCCAAGCTGATCGAATTGGGCTTCCAGGCCCGTGAAGAGTTGCCGATGGTGACCTTGGCCATCCCGTACCTGGATGAACTGTCGGCACTGACCGGCGACACCATCCACCTGGCCATTCGTGAATACGACGACGTGCTTTACCTGCACAAGAACCCTGGCCGCAACGGCCCGGAAATGCGCTCGCGCGTCGGCCATCGCATGCCGTTGGCGCGTACCGGTGTGGGTAAGGCAATGCTGCTGGATGATTCGGTGCAGGAGTGGCAGCGCCTGTATGAAGCCAGCCTGCCGGTCGGTGGCAAGAGCCAGCAATGGCCGCAGCACCCGGAGCAATCCTGGGCACAGTTCGAGCAGCGCATGCGCGAATACGTGGCGGGCGGTTATGCGTTCGACCTGGAAGACAACGAACCGTCGATCCGGTGTGTGGCGGCACCGGTGCGCGATGCCAGCCGGCGAATCGTCGCCGGTATCAGCATCGCCAGTACCGTGCCCTACATGCCGCTGGAAAAAATGGCCGAGCTGATCCCTGTGATCAAACAGGTCGCAGCGCGGCTGTCAGCGGAGTTGGGCGCGAAGGCCTGATTGATCGTTCCCACGCTCCGCGTGGGAATTGATCGTTCCCACGCTCCGCGTGGGAATGCCGCCCCGGACGCTCCGCGTCCACAATGGTGACGCAGAGCGTCACAGCCTGCGTTCCCACGCAGAGCGTGGGAACGATCAGCGTCAGGCCTTCAAGGTCGCCATGTCGATGACAAAGCGGTACTTCACATCACCGGCGATCATGCGCGTGTAAGCCTCGTTGATCTGGCGGATGTCGAGCATTTCGATGTCGCAGGTGATGTTGTGCTCGGCGCAGAAATCCAGGACTTCCTGGGTTTCGGCAATGCCGCCGATCAACGAACCGGCCAACACTTTACGCCCCAGCACCAGCTTGGCTGCATTCACCGGCGGATCCACCGGCTCGATCAGGCCGACCAGAATGTGCACGCCGTCAAAGCGCAGCACGTCGAGGTAGGGGTTCAAGTCGTGCTGCACCGGAATGGTGTCCAGCAGGAAGTCGAAGCTGCCGGCAGCGGCTTTCATTTGCTCGGCGTCGGTGGACACGATCACGTGATCGGCGCCCTGGCGACGGCCTTCTTCAGCCTTGCTCGCCGAGCGGGTGAACAGCGTGACTTCTGCGCCCATCGCCTTGGCAAACTTGATGCCCATGTGGCCCAGGCCGCCCATGCCCAGCACGCCCACTTTGTCGCCAGCCTTTACGCCGTAGTGCTTGAGCGGCGAGTAGGTGGTGATGCCGGCGCACAGGATCGGCGCGGCGCTGGCCAGGTCGAGCTTGGCCGGGATCTTCACCACGAAGTGTTCGC
Source organism: Pseudomonas sp. D2002 (assembly GCF_013385735.1). Taxonomy (NCBI): domain Bacteria; kingdom Pseudomonadati; phylum Pseudomonadota; class Gammaproteobacteria; order Pseudomonadales; family Pseudomonadaceae; genus Pseudomonas; species Pseudomonas sp. D2002. The sequence continues at coordinate 45,516 of NZ_JACAPL010000015.1, forward strand.
TGACCACGATGCTGTCGGAGTAGCCGCCCATGGTGTTGCTGCCGTCAACCCGGTCCGGGGTGGCGTAGGTCATGGTCGGGCCTTCGAGGCAGTATTGCTCCAGGTCTGCGTGGCAGGCGTCGCAGTGGCGGCACGAATCGACCATGCAGCCTACGCCGACCAGGTCGCCGACTTTGTGCGCGGTGACGCTGGCGCCGACGGCGGTGACTTTGCCGACAATCTCGTGGCCCGGCATCAGCGGGTACACGGCAATGCCCCATTCGTTGCGTGCCTGGTGGATGTCGGAGTGGCACACGCCGCAGTAGAGAATCTCGATGGCCACGTCATCGGCGCGCGGGCTGCGGCGTTCGAAGGACATGGGGGCGAGGGGAGTGGTCGGTGACTGGGCGGCATAACCGATGGCGGTATACATGAGGAAACCTCGCAACAGGAATAACTAGGGAGGCGGCGCATTCTCCGCGCCGGGCCCGGATGCGGCCATGGCGATTGCTCCGAGTCTCATGCCTATTCGTCCGGGAGTGCCCCTTGTTTGGATCCATGCGCCCTCAGACCTGCGATGATGTTCTCATCCCTTTTTTGCGAAGTTTTTTGCCATGTTGTTGACTCGCCATCTCGACGCCAATGCCACGCTGGTGGCTTTGATTGAGGGCCTTACGCCCTGCGACGGTTTCTCCCCGACCCACCTGCCCGGCGTGCAGGTGTTGCGCGCCAGTTGCGACGTGGCACGCGGCCCGCAGATCTACGAGCCAAGCCTGATGTTCGTGGCCCAGGGCAGCAAGGTCGCTTACCTGGGCCCACGGACGCTGGAGTATGGCGCCGGGCATTACCTGATTCAGGCGATGCCGGTGCCGTTCGAGTGCGAGACGTTCGCCATGGCCCCCGAGGCGCCGCTGTACGGGGTGACGGTGGGGATTGATCGCGTGGTGCTGGGTGAATTGGTCATGGCCATGGGCATGCAGGCCGGGCCGCCGCCGACGGCGCAGACCCTGGAGTCGATGAGTTCGGTGATGCTCGATGACGCGATGCGCGGCAGTGTCGAACGGCTGTTGCAGTGCCTGCACGATCCGCTGGAAAGCCGGATCATGGGCCCGGCGCGGGTCAGGGAAGTGTTGTTCACCGCCTTGCGCGGGCCCCAGGCCGATGTGTTGCGCGCACTGGTCGAGCAGCAGGGGCAGTTTTCACGTATCGCCACGTCGTTGAATCACCTGCATGCCCATTACGCCGAGCCGCTGAATATCGAGACCTTGGCGGGTTATGCGCACATGAGTGCATCGACGTTTCATGAGCATTTCAAGCGTTGCACGTTGTTGTCGCCGGTGCAGTATTTGAAGCGGTTGCGCTTGCTCAAGGCCCAGCAGTTGTTGCTGGTCGAAGGCATGGGCGTGGCGCAGGCGGCGCACAATGTGGGGTATCAGAGTACGTCGCAGTTCAGTCGCGAATATAAGCGCTATTTTGAGCGCAGCCCCGGTGAAGAGCGCGCTGCCTAGTTAGCCCAGGCCAAACACAATCTAAATGTGGGAGCGGGCTTGCTCGCGAATGCGGTGGGGCAGCCACAGATGTATTGACTGACACTCCGCCTTCGCGAGCAAGCCCGCTCCCACAGTTGACCGAGTTGGCTGGTCTTTACCGGGCATAAAAAAGGCTCCCAGTTGGGAGCCTTTTTGTTCAAGCAGCTGGCTTACATATTCGGGTAAGTCGGCCCACCCGCACCTTCCGGGGTCACCCAGGTGATGTTCTGCGAAGGGTCCTTAATGTCACAGGTCTTGCAGTGCACGCAGTTCTGGGCGTTGATCTGGAAGCGCTTCTCGCCGTCTTCCTTGGTGATCACCTCATAGACGCCGGCCGGGCAGTAGCGCTGCGCCGGTTCATCGTAGAGCGGCAGGTTGGTACCGATCGGGATGCTTGGGTCCTTGAGCTTCAAGTGGCACGGCTGTTCTTCTTCGTGGTTGGTGCCGGAGATGAACACCGAACTCAGCTTGTCGAAGCTCAGCTTGCCGTCGGGTTTTGGGTAATCGATTTTCTTGCTGTCCTTGGCGAGCTTCAGGCAGGCGTAATCCGGCTTGGTGTCGTGCAAGGTGAACGGCATTTTGCCGCCGAGGATGTTCTGGTCGAACCAGTTGAAGCCGGCGCCGAGGATCGGGCCGAACTTGTGCATCGCCGGGCCGAAGTTGCGGCTGGCGAACAGCTCTTCGTAGAGCCAGCTGGCTTTGAAACCGTCGACGTAATTGGTCAGTTCGTCGCCGCCTTCGCAGTCGGCGAACAGGCGTTCGGCTACGGCGTCGGCAGCGAGCATGCCGGACTTCATCGCGGTGTGGCTGCCCTTGATCTTGGCCACGTTCATGGTGCCCAGGTCGCAGCCGATCAAGGCGCCGCCTTTGAAGACCATCTTCGGCAGCGAGTTGATACCGCCTTTGGCCAAGGCACGCGCGCCGTAGCTGACGCGCTTGCCGCCTTCCAGGTATTGAGCCAGCACCGGGTGATGCTTGAGGCGTTGGAACTCATCGAACGGCGACAGGAAGGTGTTGCTGTAGGACAGGTCGACGATCAGGCCGACAACCACCTGGTTGTTTTCCAGGTGATAGAGGAACGAGCCGCCGGTGTTTTCGGTGCTCATGATGTCCAGCGGCCAACCGGCGGTGTGCACCACCAGGCCTGGTTGATGCTTGGCCGGGTCAATTTCCCAGATTTCTTTCAGGCCGATGCCGTAGTGCTGGGCGTCGGCGTCGCTGTCCAGGTTGAAACGCTGGATCAGTTGCTTGCCGATGTGGCCACGGCAACCTTCGGCGAACAGCGTGTACTTGCCACGCAGTTCCATGCCGGGGGTGTACACGCCTTCTTTCGGGTTGCCTTCGCGGTCGACGCCGAGGTCGCCGGTGATGATTCCGCGAACCACGCCGTTCTCGTCGAACAGCGCTTCCTGGGCGGCGAAGCCTGGGTAGACTTCCACGCCAAGGTTTTCAGCCTGCTGGGCCAGCCAGCGGCACAGGTTGCCCAGGGAAATGATGTAGTTGCCTTCGTTGTGCATGGTCTTGGGCACAAAGAAGTCAGGCACCTTGGTGGAAGCTTCGGGGCTGCGCAGTACATAGATGTCATCGCGCACTACGGGGGTGTTGAGCGGGGCGCCGAGTGCTTTCCAGTCCGGGAACAGTTCGTTCAGGGCGCGGGGTTCAAACACGGCACCGGAGAGGATATGTGCGCCGACTTCGGAGCCTTTCTCGACCACGCAGACGCTGATTTCTTTACCGGCTTCGGCGGCCTTCTGCTTCAGTCGGCAGGCGGCAGACAGGCCTGCCGGGCCAGCGCCGACGATGACCACGTCGAATTCCATGTATTCGCGTTCCACAGGCTATCTCCTACTCAAGGCTCAACAGGCTTTTTTTCTAATGGGTGGAGGTTCGGTGTCGTGTCTGTCATCACAGCATTTGCAGCAGCAATGACCCACCTTTCTCTCTAGGTGGCGCATTATATCTACACCACTGGCAGCGTCCAATACAAACGTTTGTTTGAATTGCCCGCAGGCTAGGTAAATCAAAGAGGCGCGGCTTATGACTGGCTATTTTGCCGTATTGACCAGAATAGGCGTTCCGGTCAATATACGGTCGGTTTCGCGCTTACCGTAGGCAGACTGCAGGTTTCAAGAGCACGTCCAAAAGCAAGACAGGTGACGCGCGCCCAAACGATGGCGCGCAGTTTACACGCTGCGATAAAGAATGACCTCTCAGTCACCACTGACGAACGGTCGTCACTTCCCCATCGCTGAGTCACTCACCGAGGTTTTTGGAGGTGCCCTTGTGTGCCGATGAGCATCAACCGCCAGGTTCGCCTAGGCGACTTTCTTTTCACCGGAGAGTAACGAGGAATCCATGAAGGTTCTTGTAGCTGTCAAACGCGTTGTCGATTACAACGTGAAAGTTCGCGTCAAGGCGGACAATTCCGGCGTCGACCTCGCTAACGTCAAGATGTCGATGAACCCTTTCTGCGAAATCGCTGTGGAAGAAGCCGTACGCCTGAAAGAGAAAGGCGTGGCGACTGAAATCGTAGTGGTTTCCATCGGCCCGACCACTGCCCAAGAGCAGCTGCGTACCGCCCTGGCACTGGGCGCCGACCGCGCCATTCTGGTTGAATCCGCTGAAGAGCTGACCTCCCTGGCCGTGGCCAAGCTGCTCAAAGCCGTTGTCGACAAGGAACAGCCTCAACTGGTGATCCTCGGCAAACAGGCCATCGACAGCGACAACAACCAGACTGGCCAGATGCTGGCTGCACTGACCGGTTACGGCCAGGGCACCTTCGCCTCCAAAGTCGAAGTCAGCGGCGACAGCGTTGCTGTTACCCGTGAAATCGACGGCGGCGCGCAAACAGTTTCGCTGAAACTGCCGGCCATCGTTACCACCGACCTGCGTTTGAACGAGCCGCGTTATGCGTCCCTGCCAAACATCATGAAAGCCAAGAAGAAGCCGCTTGAGTCGGTTACTCCAGACGCTTTGGGCGTTTCCACCGCCTCCACCAACAAGACCGTCAAGGTTGAAGCACCGGCTGCACGCAGCGCGGGCATCAAGGTCAAGTCGGTGGCTGAACTGGTCGAGAAACTGAAAAACGAAGCGAAGGTAATCTAACCATGACTATCTTGGTAATCGCAGAACACGACAACAAAGTGCTGGCCCCGGCCACTCTGAACACCGTGGCCGCCGCCGCTAAAATCGGTGGCGACATTCACGTGCTGGTAGCCGGTCAAGGCGCTGGCGCCGTGGCTGAAGCCGCCGCGAAAATCGCTGGCGTGAGCAAAGTCCTGAACGCTGACAATGCCGCCTACGCGCATCAGCTGCCGGAAAACGTCGCGCCGCTGGTTGCTGAACTGGGCAAGGGCTACAGCCACATCCTGGCTGCCGCTACTTCCAACGGCAAAAACATCCTGCCACGCGTCGCCGCGCAGCTGGACGTTGACCAGATCTCCGAGATCATCTCGGTTGAAAGCGCCGACACCTTCAAGCGTCCGATCTACGCCGGTAACGCCATTGCGACCGTGCAGTCCAACGCTTCGGTAAAAGTCATCACCGTACGCGCCACCGGTTTCGACCCGGTTGCCGCCGAAGGTGGTTCGGCTGCCGTTGAAGCCGTCTCCGCTGCCCACGACGCTGGCACTTCCAGCTTTGTTGGCGAAGAGCTGGCCAAGTCGGATCGTCCTGAACTGACCGCTGCCAAGATCGTCGTTTCCGGCGGCCGCGGCATGCAGAACGGTGACAACTTCAAGCACCTGTACGCCCTGGCCGACAAGCTGGGCGCTGCGGTCGGCGCTTCTCGCGCGGCCGTCGACGCAGGTTTTGTACCCAACGACATGCAGGTCGGCCAGACCGGCAAAATCGTTGCGCCACAGCTGTACATCGCCGTCGGTATCTCCGGCGCGATCCAGCACTTGGCCGGTATGAAAGACTCCAAAGTGATCGTCGCGATCAACAAGGACGAAGAAGCACCGATCTTCCAGGTGGCTGATTACGGCCTGGTTGCGGACTTGTTCGAAGCCGTACCTGAGTTGGAGAAGCTGGTCTAATCCAGCCGCTTCACTTATAAAGAGCCCGGTCTTTGGACCGGGCTTTTTTTTGCGCGCCTTTTTAACCTGGAGAAACTGCCATGGATTTGCGTCACGTAGTGTTGGCCTTGTCGCTGCTGCCAAGCCTGGCGCTGGCTGCCGGCAAATGTGAGCGCTTGGTGATCACCGGCAGCCCGGACGCACCACCGTTGTTATGGCGCGACCCACAAGACCCGACGCACCTGATCGGCGCCACCGCCGACGTATTGCAACAAGTGGGCAAGGAGCTGGGGCTTAAAATTGACCTGCTCTACGGCGGCAAACGCTCCCTGGCCCTGGATGAGGTGCGCAGCGGGCGCATGGACATTCTCGCCGATGCGCCGCTGAACCTGGGCGAGTTGGAAACCCTCGACTACATCCACCCGGCGTTGACGCAAATCGACTACCTGGTCTGGACCCGCAAGGATTCGCCGCTGGTCTACACCAGCGCCGCCGACTTGCACGGCCATAAGGGCGCGGTCTCCGAACGCGCACGCCTGAGTGCCGACTTCGACACCTTCGCCGCCCAGCAGCTCAGCCTGCAACGCTTGCCTACGTTGACGCCGGCCTTCCAGAAACTGCTGCTCGGGGAAATGGACTACGTGCTCGCCGGGCGATATTCCGGCATGGCCATGGCCCAGACCCTGGGCATGAGCAACGACCTGATTGCGCGCGACGTGCCGATCGATCAGCCCGGCTTGTACCTGGCGATTTCCCACAACTCCGCCTGCAACGATCCGTGGCTGCGCGGACAGCTCGCCAAAAAGATGACAGAATTGCCCGCGTCCGGTGTGGTGCAAGCAGCGATGCAGCGCAACCTCGAGCGCTGGAAAGCGCAATTGCAGCAACCCGTCGGCACCCCAGCAAAGTAAGGATTTACAGTGACTATTCGACCTCTTTTCGCGGCCCTCGCCGTTGTCGCTTTGGCGGGATGTGCAGCCGATCCTGCGCCGAATGAGCAAATACGCCTCACCCAGCAAGCGTTGGAACAAGCCAGCGCCGTGGGTGCCAGCACCGACGATTCGCCTGAGCTGAAACTGGCCGAAGACAAGTTCGCCAGGGCCAAGGCCGACATGGCCGACGAATCCTACAAACACGCACGCATGCGCGCCGAACAGGCGGAACTGGACGCGCGCCTCGCTGAGGCCAAGATTCTGACCCGCAAGAGCCAGGAGCAACTCAACGTGCTGAACACGCGCATCACCCGCCTGCGCAAGCAATTGCAGCTGGGAGAAGCCCAATGAGCCCGATGATCCGTGGTTTGAGCTGTGTGTTGCTGCTGGGCAGCGCCGCTTTGGGCGGTTGCGCGAGCCAGCCGAACAGCGAGCAGCCGTTGCAACAGGCCGGCGCCGATTTCCAGAAGGTCAAGGAAGACGCCAATGTGCTGCGCTTCGCGCCCAAGGATGTGATTCGCGCCGGTGAGTCCCTGGCCCGTGCCGATCGCTTGTCGAGCTACTGGGGCAGCGGCGCCGACGTGGTGCATTACGCCTACCTGAGCCAGCGTTACAGCGCGATCGCCCGCGAACATACCGAGCAGGGGCTTAATGCCGAGCGCGGCACCAAGCTGGAACTGGAGCGCCAACGCCTGCAATTGGCTCTGCGCGAAAACAAACTGGCCAGCGTGCAGCAGCAGGGCAAGTGGCTCGAAGAGCAAATCGCCAGCCTGACCACCACTCAGACCGATCGCGGCCTGGTGATGACCCTGGGCGATGTGCTGTTCGACACAGGTGAGGCGCAGTTGCAAAACTCAGCCAACCGCACAGTGCTGAAGATTGTGCAGTTTCTGCAACTGAACCCCAAGCGCGTTGTGCGCATCGAGGGCTACACCGATAACACCGGTGGCGAGCAGGAAAACCTCAAACTGTCCCGCGACCGTGCGCAATCGGTGGCCGATGTGCTGATGGATTTGGGCATCGACGAAAAACGTATCCAGGTCGAAGGCTATGGCGACCAGTACCCGGTGGAAGCTAACGCCTCGGAACGTGGCCGCGCGCAGAACCGCCGGGTGGAAATTGTGTTCTCCGACGACAAGGGCCAGCTAGGCGCTGCCCGCT
>NZ_JACAPL010000015.1:53184-303705 GCF_013385735.1 Pseudomonas sp. D2002
GCCCGCTCCCACATTTTTGTTCGGGGTACACCCTCACAGTTTTTTCTATCACTGCCGCCCGCGCTCGACTATTCTCGCAACTGTCCCCGTACACTTCTAAACTGTGCCGGTATGTTTCACACAAAAATAAAATACCCGTGAAATCGAGTGCTGCGTCATGACCAATCTGTTGCTCTACCAACGTATCGCCCAGCAACTGGCTGAGGACATCCGCCGTGGTGTCTATCAACCCGGCGAGCGTGTGCCTTCGGTGCGCAAGATGAGCTCCCAGCTCAACGTCAGCCACGCGACCGTGTTGCAGGCCTACGCCAACCTGGAAGACCAGGGGCTGATCCGGGCGCGGCCGCAGTCGGGTTACTACGTGCACCAGACCCCGGCGCTGACGGCACCGACGCCGGACATCGCGCGGGTCGAGCGCCCGGGGTTGGTCACCCGCAGCAGCATCATCCAGCAGGTATTGGTCGAGTCACGCCGCGAAGGCGTATTCCCGTTGGGCGCCGCCGTGCCGAGTGTGGATTACCTGCCGGTACGTGCGCTGCACCAGCAACTGGCCAAGGTCACGCGCTTCCAGAGCCCACGGGCATTCAGTTACATGTTCAGCCCCGGTTTTGAGCCGCTGCGCCGCCAGGTGGCGATTCGCATGCGCGATGCCGGCGTGGTGGTAGACCCCTCCGAAGTGGTGATCACCCACGGCTGTGTCGATGCGTTGCAGATGTCGCTGCGCGTGCTGACCCGCCCAGGCGATTTGATCGCCGCCGAATCACCGACCTATTACGGCTTGCTGCAACTGGCTGACCTGTTGGGCCTCAAAGTCATCGAGATCCCCAGCGACCCGTCCACCGGCATGAGCCTTGAGGCCCTGCAGCTGGCGGCCAACCAATGGTCGATCAAGGCCTTGGTGCTGACCACGCGTTTGAGCAATCCGTTGGGCGCAACCATGCCCGAGGAACGCCAGAAACAGTTGCTGCGCCTGGCCTCGGATTTCGATATCCAGATTGTCGAGGACGATATCTACGGCGAGCTGATGTTCGAACTGGGCCGCACCAAGGCCCTGAAAGCCTACGACCGCCTCGACCGGGTGATCTACTGCTCGAGCTTTTCCAAGACCCTGTCTCCCGGTGTGCGCATCGGCTGGATGATCGCCGGCAAATACCAGCAGGAAATCCAGCGGCTGCAGATGTTCAGCACCCACTCGGCCTGCAGCGTGACCCAGATGGGGGTTGCGGCCTACCTGGAGAACGGCGGTTACGACCGCCATTTGCGTTACATCCGCCAGGAATACCGCAAGAATCTCAGCGCCTTCCAATTGGCGGTGCAGCAATACTTCCCGGAAGGCACACAGATGACTCGCCCGACCGGCGGCTTCATCTTGTGGGTCAGTTTGCCCGGACGGGTCAATACCCAGGAACTGCACGTACGCGCATTGCAGCAGGGCATCAGCATCGCACCGGGGGTAATTTTCAGTAATACGGAACAGTTCAACCACTGTATTCGCCTCAATTGCGGTACGCCGTGGAACCGCGAGGCAGAGCGGGCGCTGATGACGTTGGGGATGCTGGCCAGCCAGCTGTGTCAGGAAACCGCAGCCGGACTTTTATAGCGTCGGTTGAGGCGTCTAAAGGGGACAGTAACGGTAGCTGGCTAATCACCAGACTTGTCAGGCCGCGCACAACAAGCGAGCATATGGCCCTCTGCCGTTAATGCTGTTGGCGATATGACCTCTATTTTTCGCGCTGCTGTGGTGATTGGCCTGTTAAGCCTGTGCAATGTCGGCACGGTGCTGGCGGCAGCCCCTGTGGCTGAAAACAAGCCCGCCGCCAATGCCTCGCAGAAAACTCCCGCGAAAAAGGCGGCCCCGGCTAAAAAAGCCCCGGCGACCAAGAAGAAAGCCGCCACCGTTAAAAAGCGCGCACCGATTGCGAGCAAATCCAAGTCCGCCCATGAAGTGGCCCAGACCAAACTGCCATCGGCACAGTTGGACTTGTCCCTGCCGTCGGAAATGGTCAGGCACTTGCAACCCATCGGTACCATGCCCAAACCCAAGAGCGTGCCCTTGCTGCCGCCGATGTTTGGTGAAAAGCCCGCCGACAACAGTGCGTTCCAGATCAACGGTCGCCTGCTCAGCAATGAGATGAAGCTGCAACTGCGCAACGAGGAGCGCCGCGACGTGGAAGGCGCCGCGCTGGACTTCGAATTCAAGCAATAAATTTTTCCCGCAAAGGTGACGTTGCCCACTGACCATCTGTCGCAGACTGGTCAGTCACTTTTGTTTTCTGCGAAAAACCCCTGTTAGACCATTTTAAAACGGCTGTTTAAGGGCGTACTCTAGCCCGGCCATCCATATTGAGTCGTCGAGGACCTGCTGGTCATGAAATGCCGTGAAGGCTGTGGCGCATGCTGCATCGCCCCCTCCATCAGTTCGCCATTACCGGGCATGCCTAACGGCAAACCGGCGGGCGAACGCTGCCTGCACCTGTCGGTCGAACAGCTATGCCAGCTGTTTGGCCAACCGGAACGCCCAGCGGTGTGCAGTGATTTCAAGGCGGATCCGGATGTCTGTGGCACTGACCAGGCCGATGCGATCCGGTTGATCGGTTGGTGGGAGCAGATGACGGCGGCTTGATGGGCTTTACTATCAGAACTTCAACAATAAGGAATACAACGATGGGTTCGCTGAAACGAATGGCTGTGTTGTGCGGTTTTACAGTGTTGTTTGCTGCCACTGCCCAGGCTGAGGATTGGCAAGTCGCCAAGGACGAAGACGGTATCAAGGTGTCCCTGAGCGAAATTGCCGGCTCCAAGTACAAGGCCTATCGCGGTGTGACCGTGATCAAGGCGCCGGTCGCCAAGATCCAGGCCCTGCAGGAAGACGTGGCCGGTGCCTGCTCCTGGATCCATGAATGCAAATCGCAAAAACTGCTCAAGACCGAAGGTGACAAGAGCTGGACCTACACCCAGTTCAAGGCACCGTTCCCTGTGACCGACCGCGACTCGATCCTTGAGATCACCACGTCCAAGGCGGCTGACGGCACCGTGACCCGTAAACTGCTGGAAGTGCCGACCTACCAGCCGGAAGTCAAAGGCTACGTGCGCGTGGCCCAGGTAGATGGCTATTGGAAGCTGGTGCCCAAAGGCGACAACCAGACCGAAGTGACCTACCAGGTGCACACCGAGCCAGGTGGCAGCGTGCCGTCGTGGTTGGCCAACAAGTTCGTGGTGGACGCGCCGTTCAACACCTTGAAAGCGTTGAAAGAACACGCTGAAAAATAACCGCAGTTAATCGGGTGCCTCCTGACTTGAGTGGAACGTTTGCCGAGCCCTCAAGGTCCAGATAGTTGTAAGCCCACACACGGGTTTTATCGAGGAGGCACCGATGCAAACGTGGCAAATTACCTTCGTTGATGATCACGGCGTCCAGTCCGTCGAGCAGTTCACCTGCGATCACAAGCCCAGCCTCGAAGATGCGGCACACATGATTCGTAACAAGCTCGTGCCCGTGGCTGCCGAGCTCGACCTCAATGACCTTGAGGGCCGTAAACCCGAGCCTACGGTCAAGATTCTCAAAGACCAGAACAGCATTCAAATCCTCGACATCTCGCCCGCCGCCTGAACATTCCCTGTATGTCATTCAAGCGCCTCTGGTGGAGGTGATAGCTTCGCGCTACTCTGCAAGTGAGATCAGCGAATGAATCGCTAAGGTCTGGTCTTGTCAGCTACATGCTTGTTTTCCCGCGGTGACGTTAATGCCGTAGCACCCGCGCCAGCAGGGCGCGGTCTTCGGGAAGCACGGAAAGTCTATCCATCAGTTTGAGGAGGACGTTTCATGAGCACAGCCTATCAAGAAGACATCAGCACCAACGTACTGCGCCGCATGAAAGAAGGCGGTTTTGACTTCTCACGTTTCCACCCCATTGAGTTCTACGCCATTTTCCCGGATGAGGAACGGGCGCGCAGAGCTGCGGGTCGATTTCGTGGGGAATCCCTGAATGCCCAGGTCAGCGCGCGCGATGATGGCGCCTGGTACCTGGAACTGAGCAAAATCATGTTCGCAACCTACGACGGCATAGGAGACTTCGAGCAAGACTTTGAAGCGGTGGTCGAGCCTTTGGGCGGGATCATCGAGGGATGGGGCGTCAAGCAGGAGGTGCGTGGGTTACCCATGTAGCGGCACTTTATGAGCAACACAGCGTATCGGCTGACCCTTTGGGTCGGCCGATTTTGTTTGTGCGCCAGAAATATTCGCAGAACTTGCGTTGCAGGTTCCTGCACCAAAAAAAAGCCACCCAAAGAGGGTGGCCTAAAGGGAAGAGCGGTTCGCTGAAGCTGTAGGACGCATCCTGTTCAGCAGATGGGAGTGATTATCCGCAGGGGCAGGCGGGCAGTGAAATCAACTCTGGCTATGCTGTTGATAGTCAAAGCCCGCATTGTGATGAAGCGCGGGACCTGACGCCGGGCATTCTGCGCACCAGGACGGTGCGGCTAGATTCCGGGGTTTATTCAACTCACTGATTTTTAAGTGTTTATGCCGCTGGCACGGGCCTTGCGATGGTTCTAGCGCCCGGGTGACAAGGAGTACGGCATGATCCGCACTTATTACGATGAAATGTACGACGGGGCAGGGCTGGTCCGCCCCCATTACCGCGAGTTCGCCCGCTGGTTGGCCGACACGCCGGCCGAGCTGCTGGCCCAGCGCCGGCGTGAGGCTGATTTGCTGTTCCACCGCGCCGGGATCACCTTCACCCTTTATGGGGACGAGCAGGGCACCGAGCGCCTGATCCCCTTTGACACCATCCCGCGCAGCATTCCGGCGAGTGAATGGCGGATCGTCGAGCGCGGCTGCATCCAACGGGTCAAGGCGCTGAACATGTTTCTCGCCGACCTCTATCACGAGCAGCGCATCATCAAGGCCGGGATCATCCCCGCCGAACAAGTGCTGGCCAACGAGCAGTACCAACTGGCCATGCAGGGCCTGAACCTGCACCGCGATCTGTATTCCCACATCTCCGGGGTCGACCTCGTACGCGATGGCGACGGCACTTACTACGTACTGGAAGACAACCTGCGCACGCCGAGCGGCGTCAGCTACATGCTCGAAGACCGCAAGATGATGATGCGCCTGTTCCCCGAGCTGTTCGCCGCCCAGCGCATAGCACCCATCGACCATTACCCCAACCTGCTGCTCGACACCTTGAAAAGCTCAAGCCCGCTGGATAACCCCAGCGTGGTGGTGCTCACACCTGGGCGCTTCAACAGCGCGTTCTTCGAGCATGCGTTTCTCGCTCGAGAAATGGGTGTGGAACTGGTGGAAGGCGCCGACCTGTTCGTGCGCGACGACCGCGTATTCATGCGCACCACCGACGGCCCCAAGGCTGTCGATGTGATCTACCGCCGCCTCGACGACGCGTTCCTCGACCCGCTGGCCTTCAACCCGGATTCCATGCTCGGCGTGCCCGGCCTGCTCGCGGCGTATCGCTCCGGCAATGTGGTGCTGGCCAACGCGATTGGCACCGGGGTGGCGGATGACAAGTCGGTGTACCCATTCGTCACCGAGATGATCCGTTTTTACCTGGATGAAGAACCGATCCTGAAGAACGTGCCTACGTTCCAATGCCGCAAGCCTGACGAGCTGTCCCATGTATTGGCCAACCTGCCCGAGCTGGTGGTCAAGGAAACCCAGGGCTCCGGCGGCTACGGCATGCTGGTGGGCCCGGCGTCCACCAAAGCCGAAATCGAAGCCTTTCGCGCCCGCATCATGGCCAAGCCCCACGCCTATATCGCGCAACCGACGCTGTGTTTATCCACCTGCCCGACCTTCGTCGAAAACGGTATTGCGCCGCGCCATATCGACCTGCGGCCGTTTGTGTTGTCCGGCAAGGAAACCCGTGTGGTCCCCGGCGGCTTGACCCGCGTGGCCCTGCGTGAAGGCTCGCTGGTGGTCAACTCGTCCCAGGGCGGCGGCACCAAAGACACATGGGTGGTGGAGGACTGATGCCATGTTGAGTAGAACTGCCTCGGATTTGTACTGGATGTCGCGCTACCTGGAACGCGCGGAAAACCTCGCGCGCATGCTGGATGTCAGCTATTCGTTGTCGCTGATGCCCCAGGACGGACGCGGCGATGGCCTGCATGAGTTGGCGATGCCGCTGCTGATCACCGGCACCCTCGATGATTACCACGAGCGCCACGGCGAACTGCACGCCGAGCGCCTGCTGCACTTCTTCGCGCTGGACGCGGCCAACCCGGCCAGCATCTACAGTTGCCTCGGCTCCGCGCGGGCCAGCGCCCATGCGGTGCGTGGGCGAATCACCGCCGACATGTGGGAAAACATCAACGCCACCTGGCTGGATATTCGCGATATCGCCCAGCAGGGGCTCAGCCGCTACGGCATGAGCCGGTTCTGTGAATGGGTCAAGGAGCGTTCGCACCTGTTTCGCGGCGCCACCTACGGCACCATTATGCGTAACGATGCGTTCCGTTTTATTCGCCTGGGCACGTTTATCGAGCGTGCCGACAACACCCTGCGCCTGCTCGATGCGCGCTACGAAATGGCCGGCGACCAGGCCGCCGCCGTCAGTGACGGCACGGCCCACGCCTATTATCAATGGAGCGCCTTGTTGCGCGCATTGTCGTCGTTCGAGGCCTACACCGAGATCTACCGCGACGCCCCCGGCGCCCGGCAAGTCGCGGAGTTGCTGCTGTTGCGTGCCGACGTGCCGCGTTCGCTGCGCGCCTGCAGCGAAGAGATCGACCAGATCCTCGCCAGCCTGCCAGGCCTCAACGGTCGCCCGGCCCAGCGCCTGGCCGCCGAGATGGACGCGCGCCTGCGCTTTACCGCGATTGACGAAATCCTCGAGGAAGGCCTGCACGCCTGGCTGACCGACTTTATCCCCTTGGTTCGCCAGTTGGGCGACGCCATCTACAGTTCCTACCTGGAGGCCGCATGAGACTCTCCATCAGCCACGAAACCACCTACCACTACGAAGACCAGGTACGCGCCAGCATCCAATACCTGCGGCTCACACCCCACGACAGCGAGCGCCAGCACGTGCTCAGTTGGCAGCTGGATTTGCCGCGCCCGGTGCGCGCCCAGGTCGACCCGTTTGGCAATATCCTGCATGTGCTGACACTCGACGAGCCCCACGACGCCATCATCATCGGCGCGCGTGGCCAAGTGGATATCGACGAATTGCGTGAAGCTGAACACGAGAGCCAGTCGGCGTTTCCGTTCCTGCGCAGCACGCGCCTGACCGAACCTGACGAGGCCCTGCGTGGCTTCGCCGAGCAGCACTGCCATCTACGCCGTGACCGCACGGCATTGATCGACCTGATGCACGCGCTCAACCAGTCGATGGTCTACACGCCCGGTGCCACCGAAGTCGACACCTGCGCCGCCAAGGCCTTCGCCGGGCGTGCGGGGGTGTGCCAGGACCATACGCATGCGTTCCTGGCGTGCGCGCGCAGCCTGGGGATTCCGGCGCGGTATGTGTCGGGGTATTTGTACTCGGAGGACAGCACGCACCTGGCCAGCCACGCCTGGGCCGAAGCCTGGCTGGATGACGCCTGGTACAGCTTCGATGTGACCAACCAATTGGCCCGGCCGGAGCGGCATTTAAAGTTGGCCGTAGGCCTGGATTACCTCGACGCCTGCCCGGTACGCGGCATGCGCCGAGGCGGCGGGCATGAGCAGATGCACGCCAAGGTGTTTGTGGCGCCGACACCGGTGATTTTGGTGCAGCAGCAATAATCTTCAGAACGAAGCAGATCAAATGTGGGAGCTGGCTTGCCTGCGAAAGCGGCGGGTCAGCTGTAAGTGGGTTAACTGACCGACCGCCATCGCAGGCAAGCCAGCTCCCACAGTGAACGGTGGTGTTTTCAGCGTCTTTGCCAGGCTCAAGGCTGCTGCTTACGCCCCGCCATATGCTTCAAATACCCCACCAGCAGATCCAGCTCGCTGTCCGGCAACACACTGGCAGCGAACGCCGGCATCTTCGCCTGTGGCCAATGCCGCAGGCTTTGCGGATCGCGGATATAACGCTTGAGGAAATCCCCGCTGAAATACTCGGTGGGGTTGTAGGGAATATTCAGGTCCGGCCCCACCTGCGCATCGCCAGCGCCATTCAAGCGGTGACAGGCCAGGCAGTTCTTCTGAAACAGCGCGAAGCCCTGGTTGACCGGGTCATTCGCGGCTAATTTCGGGTCCGGCAACAACGCAGGAAAGCGTTCGGCTACCGTCTTCAATTGCTTGATCCCGGACATCTGGAACGGCCACTGCTCCGGGCTGATGTTCCCTGCCTGTGGGTCGGTCCATACCAGATAGAACGGCCCGGCACTCGGCTTGCCCTCTGCCAGCGCGGGCCACGGATGGGCTGGGTCTTCCACCGCCAGCCAGGCGCGTGCGCCGTGTTTTTCCAGCAGTGGCGCCGCCGCCAGCTCGGCGGCGAACCCATCAAGGGCAACCGCTTGCAGGTGATTTTCAGGCTTCAAGCCTGGTAGGAGAGAGGCCAGCGGAACCGCGCGATACGTCATATTGCGCTTGTAGGACACGTCATCGACGATCTGTACCGTCTGCACAGCCGGGTGCTTGAGCAGGTCGGCGGTTTGCCAGGTCTTGCTGCTGTTATCCAACTCGATGGTCAACTGCGCAGCCGTTGCCGGCAAGGTCAACAGCAAGGCGAGGAAGGCAAGGATCGATTTCAAGAGAGAGCCCGGTTCGAAGTGGCGATGGCGCTCACGATACCGGAAATTCGCACGCAAAAAGACAGCCCCTGCAACAGGACCGCTATACGCAATGTCCCGGCAGGTGCTGCCAAAAGCTGCAGTCCTGGTGCAATGAGTGCACAGAATGTGAGGGTCGCGTCGTCACCCAATAACCTTGGTCAAGTTGGGCAAGATCAGAATCAGTGTGGTGGCGAACAGAATAAGTCCCGCCTGACGTACTTTGGTATGTTTGAACATGGCTGACTGCCTTTTGTTGTTATTCCTGAGCGTCAAATGCGTGCCGTTTTTTTCAGTATCGCAACGTGACGTGTCGCTTTTCTTACAGTTGCCCCAGCAAAACCCGGCAGCAACTTCTTACTGATTGAACCTTAGAGCCCTCGTTCTTCGTGGCTTAGATCCATTTCATATCAGCTAATCATTATTTCTACTTAAAAAGGCATGAGGCCTATCGCCATCTTGGCGCCAATGCCTTGGCTAGACAGCTAAAACGATTAACCTGGCGTTTCCCATAGCACCCTACCGTTCGTCCGAGCGTGGGGGTCAAAAGCAATGAGCGCATCCGTCATTGAAACCGTGTCAATCGGGCCTAAGGTAGGGGACACACGCACAGCGTTCGAGGAAGTCATGACCCAAGCTTTGATCTTTGATGCGATACGCACGCCCCGGGGAAAGGGCAAGGCCGACGGCGCCCTGCACAGCGTCAAACCGGTAAATCTGGTGGCAGGCCTGCTCACTGCGCTGGCACAACGCAGCGACCTCGATACACGCCAGGTGGATGACATCGTCCTCGGCTGTGTCACCCCGGTGGGCGACCAGGGCGCCGACATCGCCAAGACCGCCGCGCTGGTGGCGGACTGGGACGTCAGCGTCGCCGGCGTACAAATCAACCGCTTCTGCGCCTCAGGCCTGGAAGCGGTGAACCTCGGCGCAATGAAAGTGCGCTCCGGCTTCGAAGACCTGGTGGTGGTCGGCGGTGTTGAATCCATGTCGCGGGTGCCCATGGGCAGCGATGGCGGCGCCTGGGTGCTCGACCCGCAGACCAACATGCACAGCCACTTCACACCCCAGGGCATCGGCGCGGACTTGATCGCGACCCTGGAAGGCTTCACCCGCCAGGACGTCGACGCCTTCGCCCTACACTCACAACAGAAAGCGGCCAGGGCACGCGCAGACGGTTCCTTCAACAAGTCGCTGATCGCGGTGCAGGACCAGAACGGCATCGTGCTGCTGGACCACGACGAATTCATCCGTGGCGACTCCTCCCTCGAAGGCCTGGGCAAGCTCAAACCGAGTTTCGAAATGATGGGTCAGATGGGCTTTGACGCCACGGCGTTGCGGGTCTACAGCCATGTGGAACGCATCAACCACGTGCACACACCGGGCAACAGCTCCGGCATCGTTGACGGTGCGGCGCTGATGTTGATCGGCTCTGAAGCCAAAGGCCGCGAGTTAGGCCTGCAACCGCGCGCGCGCATCGTCGCCACGGCAGTCACCAGCACCGATCCGACCATCATGCTCACCGGCCCGGCACCGGCTACGCGCAAAGCCCTGGCCAAGGCCGGTTTACGCGTGGAAGACATCGACCTGTTTGAAGTCAACGAAGCGTTTGCGTCTGTCGTCCTCAAGTTCATCAAGGACATGGGCATCGATGCTGCGCGGGTCAACGTCAACGGCGGTTCCATCGCCATGGGCCACCCGCTGGGCGCCACGGGCTGCGCGATCCTCGGCACTCTGCTCGACGAACTGGAAGTGCGCCAGCAACGCTACGGCCTGGCCACCTTGTGTGTCGGCGGTGGCATGGGCATCGCCACCATCATCGAACGCCTCTGAGCCCAAGGAACCTGACATGACCGAAGCCATTCGTTACGAAAAAGGCCAGGACCAGATCGTGGTGCTGACCCTCGACATGCCCGGCCAGAGCGCCAACACCATGAACGGCGTGTACCGCGAGGCCATGGCGGCCACCGTCGCACGCCTGGAAGCGGAAAAGGACCACATCGCTGGTGTGGTAATCACCTCGGCGAAGAAGACTTTTTTCGCTGGCGGCGACCTCAACGAACTGATCAAAGTCGATAAGGCCCACGCCAAGGATTTCTACGACGGCGTGCGGGTATTGAAGGCCCAACTGCGCCGCCTGGAAACCCTCGGCAAGCCGGTGGTGGCCGCCATCAATGGCGCAGCACTCGGCGGCGGCTGGGAGATTTGCCTGGCGTGCCATTACCGCGTCGCGCTGGACGACAAGGCGGTGCAACTCGGCTTGCCGGAAGTCACCTTGGGCTTGTTGCCGGGCGGCGGCGGGGTCGTGCGCATGGTGCGCATGCTGGGGCTGGAGAAGGCTTTGCCGTATTTGCTGGAGGGCAAAAAAGTGCGGCCGCAACAGGCGCTGCAAGCGGGGTTGATCAATGAGTTGGCGACTAGCCGCGATGAGCTGCTGGCCAAGTCTCGCGCCTGGATTCTCGCCAATCCTGAAGCCAGGCAGCCTTGGGACACCAAGGGTTATCAGATTCCTGGCGGCACGCCTTCCCACCCGAAAGTGGCGCAAATGCTGGCGATTGCGCCGTCGATGTTGCGTAGCAAAACCCAAGGCTGCTTCCCGGCCCCGGAGAAAATCCTCTGCGCCGCCGTGGAAGGCGCCCAAGTGGATTTCGACACTGCGCACCTGATCGAAACCCGTTACTTCACCGAGCTTGTCACCGGGCAGGTGGCGAAAAACATGATCGGCACGTTCTGGTTTCAGCTCAATGAAATCAACGCCGGCAGCTCGCGGCCACAAGGCTTTACGCCGTACATCACGCGCAAAGTCGGCGTGCTCGGCGCGGGCATGATGGGCGCGGGTATTGCCTACGTCAGCGCGTGTGCGGGCATCGACGTGGTACTCAAAGACGTCAACTTGGCCGCTGCTGAAAAGGGCAAGGCCCATAGCGCTGCGCTGCTGGACAAGAAGGTCAGCCGTGGGCAATTGACCGCCGAACAGCGGGAAACCACCTTGGCGCGGATTAATCCTACGGCCGCTGATGCCGACCTGGCTGGCTGCGACCTGATCATCGAGGCGGTTTTTGAAGATCGTGACCTCAAGGCCAAAGTCTCGGCCGCTGCGCAAAATGTGGTCGGTGCAGGCGCCGTCATTGCCTCCAACACCTCGACCTTGCCCATCAGTGGCCTGGCCAACGCCGTGCCCGATCAAGGCAAATTCATCGGCCTGCATTTCTTCAGCCCGGTCGACAAGATGCCCCTGGTGGAAATCATCAAGGGTACTCACACCAGCGACGAAACCCTGGCCCGAGGTTTTGATTTCGTACTGCAAATCAAGAAAACCCCGATCGTGGTCAACGACAATCGCGGCTTTTTTACCTCGCGGGTGTTCGGCACCTTTACCAACGAAGGCATTGCCATGCTCGGCGAAGGCGTGGCTGCGCCGATGATCGAAACCGAAGCACGCAAAGCCGGCATGCCGGTGGGGCCATTGGCGGTGTCGGATGAAGTGTCGCTCAGCTTGATGAGCCATATCCGACAGCAAACGGCGAAAGACCTGCAGGCGGAAGGCAAGGCGCTGCCGACGCATCCGGCGACGCAGGTGATCGACCTGTTGGTGAACGAGTACAAACGCACGGGCAAGGCGGCCGGCGGTGGTTTTTACGACTATCCGGCAGGTGGGCAGAAACACCTGTGGCCCGAGCTGAAAGCGCGGTTTGAACAGCCCGATAAACAGATTGCGCCACAGGATGTGCGCGACCGTTTGCTGTTTATCCAGGCCATCGAAACCGTGCGGTGTGTGGAGGAGGGCGTGTTGATGTCCACGGCTGACGCCAACGTCGGTTCGATCTTCGGCATCGGCTTTGCCGCCTGGAGTGGCGGCGCGCTGCAGTTTATCAACCAGTACGGCCTGAACGACTTCATCGCCCGGGCGCGTTACCTGGCGGAGCAGTATGGGGAACGGTTCTCGCCGCCGACGTTGTTGCTTGAGAAAGCGGCACGAGGAGAAATATTCGCCTGACCGAAACACCCTACACTGAATCACAGAAAACCCATGTGGGAGCGGGCTTGCCCGCGATAGCGGTGTATCAGCCAAAGCACAGCTCGGCTGATATGACGCCATCGCAGGCAAGCCAGCTCCCACAGTGAGTCACCTGGCGGGACTTGCTTTGCAGGTACATTTCAAGGCAGGCTCTGGGGTGTGCATTATTCCCATCACCGTGTCAGGTATTTTTTATGTCGCTACGCGTCTGTATCCTGGAAACCGATATCCTGCGTCCAGGTTTGATCGATCAGTACCAAGGGTACGGGCAGATGTTCAAGCGCCTGTTTTCCAAGCAACCGATTGCCGCCGAATTCGTGGTCTACAACGTGGTGCAGGGCGAATACCCGTCGGATGATGAAGTGTTTGACGCCTACCTCGTCACCGGCAGCAAGGCCGATTCCTTTGGCACCGACCCGTGGATCCAGACCCTCAAAACCTACTTGCTCCAGCGCTATGAGCGCGGCGACAAGTTGCTCGGCATCTGCTTCGGCCACCAACTGTTGGCACTGCTGCTGGGCGGCAAGACCGAACGCGCCGGCCAGGGTTGGGGCATGGGCATCCACGACTACAAACTCGACGCAAAAGCGCCGTGGATGAGCCCGGAAGTGGAAGAGTTGACGCTACTGATCAGCCACCAGGACCAAGTGACCACCTTGCCGGAAAACGCCACCGTCATCGCCTCCAGCGCTTTTTGCCCGTTCGCCGCTTACCACATCGGCGACCAGGTGCTGTGTTTCCAGGGTCACCCGGAATTCATCCACGACTATTCCCGCGAGCTGCTGGAGATTCTTCAGACAACTCTGGGCGAAAAGGTCTACACCAACGGCGTCGCAAGCCTTGAGCGCGACCACCACGGCGTCACCGTGGCGGAATGGATGATGCGCTTTGTCGCGCACAAGCCAGATGCAGCGGCTTAAAGCCAACCTGAACGCTTGAAGCTGGCCCACAAACTGGTGCAGCCCACCGCAATAAACCCGAGCACCGCAAAATAGCCGTAGTGCCATTGCAGCTCGGGCATGTTCTGGAAGTTCATCCCATAAATCCCCGCCACCGCCGTGGGGAACGCCAGGATCGCCGCCCACGCGGCGAACTTACGCTGCACCACGCTCTGGCGTGAAGCCTCCAGCAACACACCGATCTCGATGGTCTGGCTGGCAATATCGCGCAGGGTGGTGAGGTCTTCCATCTGCCGCGTCACGTGGATCTGCACATCACGGAAGTAGGGGCGCATGTTCTTGTCGATAAACGGGAAGCTCAGCTTCTGCAATTCCTGGCTGATCTCCACCATCGGCGCCACGTAGCGCTTGAGCCGTAGCACGTCGCGGCGCAGGCCGTGGAGGTTCTGGATATCGCGCTCGCTCAGTGAACTGCACAGCACGTTGCGCTCCAGCTCATCTATCTCGGCGTGGATCGCTTCGCTCACCGGCTGGTAGTTTTCGGTGACGAAATCCAGCAACGCATAGAGTACGAAATCTTCCCCATGCTCCAGCAATAACGGCCGCGCCTCACAGCGTTGGCGTACATAGCCGTAGGACGCCGAATGCCCGTTGCGTGCGGTGATGATGTAGCCGTTGCCGGCGAAGATATGGGTTTCGATAAACTCCAGCTTGCCGTTCTCGCGCACCGGTGAATAGGTGACGATAAACAGCGCATCACCGAAGGTTTCCAGCTTCGGGCGGCTGTGCTTTTCCAGGGCGTCTTCGATGGCCAATTCATGCAGGTTGAACTGGCGTTGCAGGTTTGCCAGCTCGTGGGCGTTGGGCTCTTCCAGGCCGATCCACACAAAGTGGTCGGGTTTGGCGGCCCAGGCTGCGCCTTCGTCGAGGGTGATATCAGTGACTTTCTTACCGGCGCTGTAAACGGCCGCCGCAACAACTCTACCCATGGTGCTGATCGCTTCTTATTAGGAGGACAGGTGTTGGGCAGCTTAGCTGGAAGCGAGTTCGATTGTTACGGCGCTTTGCAGTTCGCGGTCCATCGCTGCAACGCATTCATCCATCTGTTTCTGGCACGCCTGCATTAACTGCGGGATGTCATCCGAAGTCAGCCCCTCAGTAGGAATCGGCGGCAGCGAACGTATGAGCACATCACCACTGTTCCAGCGATTAAGCTGCATGTGCGTGACGTAATTACTCACACACACCTGCACGATCGGAACGCCGGCTGCAATTGCCATATGAAACGCGCCTTTCTTGAACGGCAGCAGCCCTTTGCCCAGGTTGCGCGTGCCCTCCGGGAACACCCAGATTGAGGTGTCTTCGTGTTGCAAGGTATGCGTGGTGGTGAGCATCGCGCGCCGCGCTTTGTGCGCGTTGCCACGGTCGATCAGCACATTGCCCGCCAGCCAGAACAACTGGCCGAACAGCGGCACCCATTTCAGGCTTTTCTTGGCGATACACACCGTGCGATGCGGCACCACAGTGCCCAGCACAAACAGGTCGTAGTTGGACTGGTGGTTCGCGATGATCACGCACGTGCCGGGCTTGTCGCGCAGCGAGTCGACATCCGCCTTCACCTTCAGGCGCAACAGCCACATCGCAGGCACCCCATAGAGGCGAGCACACAGGCGGCTGTTGTCCGGGTTGAACGGCCGACAGATACCCAACAGCACGCCCAGCACACCGGCGACGATAAAGTGCAGGCCCATCAACAACATACGTAACAAAAAAAGCATCGACACGGCCCATCGGGACAAAAGGTGGCGCAGTGTACGGATGTGCACTGTATTCGGCAATTGCCCCTACAGACGTAGGAGATAGGCGATGTTTAAGCACATGTTTCAGCGTGTGCCGATATCGCCCGGCTAGAGCGGTTTAGGTTATTTCGGATTAGTTTGTAAGAAAAAGCCCGACTCAAGGTCGGGCTCTAGAACGGCAGCTTGTAAGGCATCAACCCAGGTTGTGGCCCTGATCCTGAATGATTGCATCATCCAAGGCTTCCAGCAGTGCCTTACGCACCTTCAGCTTGGTGTGCTTGTGGGCGTTCATGTTGATCTTCTTCAATTGACGCGCCGCTTCCAGGGCCGCCGCATGCAGCTCCTCCGGTGCTACCACCTTATCGAGGAAGCCAGCGCCCAAGGCGCCCTGCGGGTCGAACATCTCGGCATTGATCACCGAACGATGAAACGCCGACTTGCGCAGACGATCCCGCGCCAGCTCGATACCGGCGTGGTGCATGGTCATACCGATTGCCACTTCATTCAGGCCAATGCTGAACGGGCCTTCCACGCCAATTCGATAATCCGCCGACAACAGCAGGAACGCGCCCTTGGCTACCGCATGCCCAGGGCACGCCACAATCACCGGGAACGGGTGCGACAACAGGCGACGCGCCAACGTCGAGCCCGACGTTACCAGGCTGATCGCCTCTTTAGGCCCGGCCGTCATCACCTTCAAATCATAACCACCCGACAGAATCCCCGGCGTGCCGGTGATGATCACCACTGCCCGATCCTTCTCGGCCTGATCCAGTGCCGCATTAAATTCACTGACCACCGCCGGAGAAATGGCATTCACCTTGCCGTTGCTCAAGGTCAGGGTCGCGATACCGTCTTCGAGGTGGTAGGCAATCAACTCACTCATGACGCGGTTCCTTGTAGGATTTGTTATAGATAGGCTGTTTATAGAAGCGCATGCGCAGACGTTACCCACCACGCCCGCCCCGGTAAAGCGCCGTGACTGACTACCCAGTCAGACTTTTCCCGCATCCCCAAGGTTAGACGGCCCGAAGCAGGGCGCGGCGACCATCCCAAACACACACCGCCAATGCCCGAGAATGGCACAATCACCGCCCCTTGCCGGGCGGGCAACGGCATAACCGTCTAACCGCATGAAAATTCTGAAAAAAACCTTTGCCATCAGAAAGGCTTTCGACTACATTAGCGCGCCTCGACAGACTGAACTGGTTTGACGAGATACGGTGAAGTGTCCGAGTGGCTTAAGGAGCACGCCTGGAAAGTGTGTATACAAGAAATTGTATCGAGAGTTCGAATCTCTCCTTCACCGCCACATTCGATGTAAACAAAACCCTTGGTTTCGAAAGAAGCCAAGGGTTTTGTAGTTTCAGAAAAGCAAAAAACGTGTATCAGCCGCTACGACGCTAGGCGTTGGCCGAACGGCATGTTGAGCAGGCGTCTTAATTTCTCGCAGCTATGCTGCCGTGCGGCAGTTATCATTTCCGCGCTGAGAGATTGCCGGGCCTTTTTCTTCACCCATTCAGGCATGTGGGCTACTGAGTCAATGAAGTCGTAGGCTTGGGCAACGTCACATTCAGATGCCGAGGCAGATAAAGTAGACAGCGCTGGTTCAAGGGCCTCTTCTAAAATAGGCTTCATTTTTTCATCGCCGTGTCGGAACAGGTCAATTAGCAACTGAGTGGGAGCGGAATACACCTTTTCACCGCCTCGGTTGGTCACTTGGCTCGGAGCGACTGCGCATACTACGTCGCCCATCACCAATCCTCCGGCAGTAAGATCAACTCCCCGGTGTACGGCGCCGTTGCGCAGCTCTCTCAAGTACCCTAGCACCTCTTCACCTGAAAATCTTCCGAGGGAAAGTGCGCTCTTAATCTTAGTCTCAAAACCTGTACCGAGAGCATCTCGAACCGCGTCAACGGCGCCAAGGAGGTTTGATGCATAGAGCGAATAGTGCATGCGCATTTTGAATGCATCGGCAGGAGGTTTGAAGTTCGTGATCTCAGCGGCCGAAAATGCAGCAAATTCGAGGTGCCAAGTGACGGTGCTAACTATTGTTTCTTTATCCACTGAAATTCTCCATGTTGGACGTATAGCTGAATCTACTGCAGTAGTTTTAGCGAAATGTGTAAACGTTTAGCAATAGGTAACAGGTTGTTTGGTTTTGTTGTTCGTGAAATTCAAGATGAAAAGCTAGTGTCACGAAAAAAGGAGGTGAGATTATTTTAGCTCTAAAGAGGTCATGGCGCGGGAATGAATTCGTCAGCTTTTATATTTTATGATTTTTCCTATTTGAAAATTATCGTTTTTTCGAAATTACGTCACTCATGTATTGGTTCAAGTCGCGCAGATCATTAATCGTCCAAGCGTGCGGCGCTACCTTCACACCATTCTCTCGCAACGTTCTTGGAATCAAGTCTCCATTGGGGCGGAGTATTACCGACGATACAATAACGCCCGGATAGTCATTGAGTCGCTTCTTGAACGCAGGTGTTGTGAGGTTAGGTGTCGGCGGGTTGCTCTTGTTCGCTAATGGTCCTGTTCCCTTGATATCAGCTCCGTGGCACATGGCGCATCGCTGTAAGAACAGGTTTTTCCCATTGGTATTTTCTGCGAAGGACAGTGATGTTTGAATGAGCGTTAACATTCCCAGCGTTGCGATGAACACTATTTTCATTTTTATAGGGTCTTGTTATTTGAGTCAGGGCTGAATCGAGGGGAATCCCGCAGGTTCCATTGCAGCGAAGTGTATAGGCGAGCCCTTGAATTCTAAAGCGAGGGACGTGGCGTCAAATACGAGACAAACAAAACCCCCAGGTTTCGGCAGAGACCTGGGGGGTTGTGGCGTTTGAAAACGGGGCGTTCTTAGATCATACGCGCGGCATGTCCATCCGCCGCGCTATGACATCCAGCAGGTCGCAGCCGTCGCGCAGCGGAATTGAGCAGAGCAGGGCAAAGTCGCTGAGCACAACTGCATCACTACTTATTTCGCTACGTAGTGCAAGGTTCTCAAGAACTTGGGTGACAGCCCGAAGCCGACAACTTGCGGCGTCGAGGCCCATGTTCCGTTGCCTCATACAGATGCTCATGCGCATGCCGTCGGATTACGCCTGCACGTACACCCGTGCAGTCAGGCCCGAAGCCAGCGCCACGGACACGCGTTTGTAGTCCGACACTTCATAGGCATCCGCCGCTGTCAGTTCCTGCTCGTTGATCTGAAAGACCATGCCTTCAACGCTGGCAGCCTTTTCCTCGGTCGGCGCGACGATCGGGTGGTGGGTCTTGCCGCTGGTGGCCAGTACTTCCGGGTCGGTGATTTCTACCCAGCTCTGCGAATAGCCGAGCATGGCGTCGTGCTGCCCGACTAACTCCCGGCCGAAGTTGGCCAGTTGCACGGCCTTGTCCTGCAAGGTGCCATAGGAAAACAGCAGCACAGGAAATTGGGTGGAGTGTTCCATAGGTATTCCTTAAGCGAGTAAGTCTTCGTAAAAAGCGCCGTAGGGCTTGCTCGGGTGGGCAATCTGGATTTCCAGAGTCCACAGCCCGGCATTCGGGCAGTGCTCGAAATCGCCATGCGGTGGCCTTTGATGTCGAGGTTGAGTCGCCAGCCCATGGCCTGTTTCTCGGCGTAGCGGTACAGCTCGGGCTTCTTTGGGGTGTGCGGTTACCGGGATGTCCTCGGGTGGAACGGCGTTGTGCATTTTACTATATAGCGAGGTGACGGCAGAGCCCAATCCTGAAAACACTGGAGATTACATGTGGGAGCGGGCTTGCTCGCGAAGGCGGCGGGTCAGTCATCTCTATGTGTCTGAAAGACCGTATTCGCGAGCAAGCCCGCTCCCACATTTTTTTGACTGTGTTCAGTTTGTTAGAGGTGTAGCCAGGCCAGGGTGCCCAGTACTACGGCTACGCCGCCGGCGGTGTAGGACATGCGTTTGAGCCATTCCTTGCGCGTGAGCAACGTAATCGCCGCCAATGAAATCGCGATCTGAATCGCGGTCATCGCCTGGGCCCAGCGGTGATGCTGGTGCAGGGCTTCCTCGGATTTTTGATCCCATTCCTTGGAGGTGGCCTCAAGCTTTTCGGCCTGCTTGCGCACTTCTTCCTTCTGGCCTTTGTAGCGCTCGATCTCATCCTTGTAATGCGCGGCATCCACGCCGGGAATGTGCGTGGCCAGTTCCGCCAGGTTCTGGCGGCTGGACTTGGCTTGGTAGTAGTTCCACTGGTTGGCGGCTTCGGTCTTGATGATGGCGGCGTTGTTTTTGTCCATCGCCGCTTCGCTCTCGGTGGAGCCGGCCTGGTAGCTGAGCATGGCGCCGAGGGTGGCCATCAGCGCGGTCATCACGGCGATGCGGCTGGCGAAATTGTCACCGCGCCCGTGGGCATGTTCGGTGGTGTGTTCGATGTGTTTTTCGTGGGGGCTGGGGACTTCGAAGGCTTCGGACATGGGGGCGTCTACGAACGGAATGAGGGAGACTGATTCTTTACCAGTGAAGCTGTCTCAAGCCTGTACGTAACGCTGCAAACCCGCGACCAGCGCATCGAAGGTTACCCGGCAGCGCGGGCTGTTGCGCAGGTCTTCGTGCATGGTCACCCAGGTGTCCATCTTGAACGCGAAACCTTCAGGCAGCACCCGCCGCAGGTGTGGGTCCTGCTTGGCCAGTTGCACTTGGCAGCCGCCGATACCGGCACCGGCGCGGATCAGCGCCAATTGCGCCAAGTCGCTGTCGCTGCTGAGGGCAAAGGCGCTGCGCTCAAAGCCCTTGATGGCCAGGCTGCGGATAAACGCGTTTTCCTGGTCGAAGCCGATCACTGAGTGGCTGACCAAGTCCTGCATTTGAAGTGGAGTGCCGTGTGCTTGCAGGTAGTCATCGCGGGCATGCAGGCCCACTTCGATCAAGCCCACGCGTCGCGCCAGCAGTTGCTCCTGGCTGGGGCGCACCATGCGCACGGCGATGTCGGCTTCCAGTTGCAGCAGGTCAATCAGGCGGTTGGTGAGGATCAATTCAACGCGCAGGTGCGGGTGCTGGCGGCGCAGTTCGGTGATGATCGGCGGCAACACCTCCACGCCGACCACTTCACTGGCGGAGACCCGCACCACGCCGCGCACTTCATCGCCCTTTGAGGACGCCGCGCGTTCGAGGGCGGCGGCGGTGCGTTCCATGGTTTCGGCGTGGGCGCGCATCGTGTGGGCGACGGCAGTGGGCAACAGCCCGGTAGGCGAGCGGGTGAACAGCACCACGCCCAGCGCCGTTTCCAGCGCAGCAATGTGCCGGCCGACCGTGGGCTGTGTGATGCCGAGCTGCCGTGCGGCCCCCGACAACGAGCCTTCCTTGAGTACGCCGAGGAATGACCGGTAAAGCTCCCAACCAATATTTGCTGCCATGCATAAATGTATAGCGGCTGGATGCTCTTCGGCAATTTATCTATAGCGATGTGGCCCACAAAATGGCTTCACCAACATATTTAGGAGAAGGTCATGGGCAAGGTTCTGGTATTGGGTGCAACGGGTGGGATTGGTGGCGAAGTGGCGCGGCAGATGAGCGCGTCGGGCTGGGAGGTCTGTGCGTTGACCCGGGATGTGGACAAAGCCCGGCGTGAGAACTCGACCTTGTCCTGGCTTAAGGGCGACGCGCTCAATCGTCAAGACGTGCTCTGTGCTGCCCTTGGTTGCGCGGTGATCGTGCATGCGGTCAACCCGCCGGGTTATCGCAACTGGGCTGAGCTGGTATTGCCGATGATCGACAACAGCATTGCGGCGGCCATCGCCGAGGGCGCGACCATCGTGTTGCCCGGTACGGTCTACAACTTCGGGCCGGACGCCTTTCCTGTGCTGCACGAAGACTCGCCGCAGCACCCGCAAACCCGCAAAGGCGCGATCCGCGTGCAGCTGGAGCAGCGTTTGGAGCAGGCTTCCCGCCAGGGCGCGCGGGTGTTGATCGTGCGCGCCGGGGACTTTTTCGGTGCGCGGGTGGCTAACAACTGGTTTGCCCAAGGGCTGGTCAAGCCCGGCAAGCCCGTGAGCGCCGTGAGTTATCCGGGCGTTCCCGGTGTGGCACATCAATGGGCGTACCTCCCGGATGTGGCGCGCACTCTGCTTGAGTTGATTGAGCGGCGGGCTAGCCTTGATGCGTTCGCGCGCTTTCATATGGCGGGGCACGTGGACACCGATGGCAGGCAGATGACCCAGGCGATCCAGCGCGTGGTATTGCGTAGGACGGGCCATCAACCACGCGTAGGTCGCTTCCCGTGGTGGTTGATGAAATTGATGGCGCCCTTTGTCGTCACCATCCGCGAGATGCAGGAGATGCGTTACCTGTGGCAAACACCGCTGTTACTCGATAACAGGCGACTGGTTGCGACGCTGGGGCGGGAACCGCACACGCCGCTGGAACAGGCGGTGGAAGCCACATTGGTCGACCTGGGCTGCCTGCCTACGCCCGCCTGATCAAGTGCACATACACCGCGATGTTGATCAGCAACACCAGCGCCCCGAGCACCAATTGAATGTTTGGGGTCAGCCCCGCCGGGTAGATCAGCGTGAGGATGTAATGCTCGATAAACCCACCGCCATAACCGTCCTGCCCGGCGAGGTGGCGCAGCAGGTTTTCCCAGCGGGTCAGCGGGCAGGGCAGGTGGAACACTTCCACGGCCACACCCCAGGCGGCGGCGGGCAGGTGCAGCCACATGACCGGCCGCCATTTGAGCGCCAACAGACCGCCGAACAGAACGAACAGGATGAAACACAGGTGAAACAGCACCAGGCTGTCGGCGGCGACGCGATAGAGCATGTGTGGGTTCGCTTTTAAGGTTGGTCGGCTTCAGGCGCCGTGGTGTTACAGCTGATTTTAACGTGTGGCTGAGGTAAATGAGGACGCGGATTTTCCTGAGTAACGCTATAGCTCCAGTTGAGTGGCCTTAATGCCAAACGCCTTGGCTATCTTTTCCCGCGTTGCCCGGCGAGGTTTGTTCACCGCTTCTTGTTGGGCGAAAGCGGATTGTGAAATTCCCAGGCGGTTGGCCACTTCTAACTGGGTCAAGTTCAGGTGCTTGCGCCAGGCGCGGATGGGGCTGACCCCATCGATAATCAGGCTGACGACTTGATACGGAATAAGGTGGTTTCGGCCTTGCTGTGCGAGGTATTGCCCGTAAGGGATCACCACAAACGCAGGCTTGCCTTCCAGGTCATTGATGACTTGTATGTGGGGGGACGCACTGATCATGTTTTTCCTGCTTAAGCCTTATTTAAGGCTTATTTTTTGATAAGGCTTTAACAAGTTTTTAGGGCCTTTTTTGCAAATACACTAAGCCGGGTACCTTCCAACGTTAGCCTGTCTCCCGAGGCCAGCTGATCGAAGCTGTTGCTGCATGTAAGCCTTACTTCGCAAACGTTACGACGCGCGCGTTTGCCCACAACTGCCTTGGCGTAGTTGATCAGTGTGGTTATCAATACCGAGCCGCAAAGGTTGCTTGCAGGCAACCTGGGCCGCTATTGTGCTGAATCCTTTTAGTCCTTCTCCCAAGGTTCTGTTGTGATGAATGCACCGCGTACTGCAGTCGGTCCAATCAAGGCCGTGATTTTCGATATGGACGGCTTGTTGCTGGACACTGAAGGCATCTACACCGAAGTCACGCAGATCATCGCCGAACGTTACGGCCGCACTTATGACTGGGGCATTAAGCAACACATCATCGGCCGTGGCGCACAGGACCTGGCTGACTATGTGGTCAAGGCACTGGACTTGCCGATTACACCGGCTGAATTTCTCGAAATTCGTGAACCGCTGATGAGCGAGCGGTTCCCCAAGGCCTTGGGCATGCCCGGCGCCGAAGCGCTGGTGCGGCACTTGAAGGCGCATAACATTCCAATCGCGGTGGGCACCAGTTCGTCGCGCAATTCGTTTGGCCACAAGACCACCTTGCACCGCGAATGGTTTAGCCTGTTCGGCACCATCGTGACGGCTGATGACCCGGAAGTCGGTGCCGCCAAGCCTGCGCCGGACATCTTCCTCACCGCCGCACGCCGCCTGGGCGTGGCGCCAGAAGACTGCCTGGTATTCGAAGATTCGCCGTTCGGCGTAACCGCCGCGAAGGCCGCCCATATGACCGCCATCGCCGTGCCGGATGAAGCCATGGCCGACAGCAAGTACGCGCATGCCGACCAGATCATCCGCAAACTCGCAGACTTCGACCTGGCCGCCTACGGCCTACCCCCTTTCCCCTGAATAAACAGGGACAAAAATGTGGGAGCTGGCTTGCCTGCGAAAGCGGTGCATCAGTCGATGTATTCATTGACTGACACGCCGCCTTCGCGAGCAAGCCCGCTCCCACATTTGGTTTCGCAGTGTTCTGAAGACCTTTCCGATCAGACGCTGAAACCACCATCAATGGTCAAGCTTGCACCGGTGATATACCCAGCCTCAGGCCCCGCCAGATACGCCACAAAACTCGCAATCTCCTCCACCTGCCCATAACGCCCCACCGCCATCAACCCAATCAACGTCTCGGCAAATTCACTGTTCGCCGGGTTCATGTCAGTGTCCACCGGCCCAGGCTGCACGTTGTTTATCGTGATGCCGCGCGGCCCCAGGTCCCGCGCCAAACCCTTGGTCAACCCCACCAGTGCCGCCTTGCTCATCGCATACGGCCCACCACCGCCGAACGGCATGCGCTCGGCATTGGTGCTGCCGATGTTGATCACACGGCCGCCTTCACCCATATGTTTGGCCGCTTCCTGGGTGGCGATAAATACGCTGCGCACATTGATCGCCAAGGTCTGGTCAAAATCTTCCAGCTTGAAGTCTTCCAGAGGCGCGATGGCCAATACACCGGCGTTGTTCACCAGGATATCCAGGCGCCCAAAGGCTTCGACGGTGGCGTTGACCGCATTGCGAATCGCCGTGGCATCCGCGCTGTCAGCTTGAATGGCCAAGGCTTTGCCGCCTGCGTCGATCACGCTGTTTTGCAATTCTTCGGCTTTTGCCGCCGAGCTGACGTAGGTAAAGGCGACGGCTGCGCCTTCTGCGGCCAGGCGCTTGACGATGGCGGCGCCAATACCGCGGGAACCGCCTTGAATCAAGGCAACTTTGCCAGTGAGGTTGTGTGTGGTCATGTCGATCTCCAGGTAGTTGATGAGTCGAGTATCGACCTCACCCCGCCAGCCCGGTAGACCGTGATTGCTATAGTCTGTGTAAACCAAAAGTTTAGAGTGTGGCGATATGGAAAGCTTTGGCAGTATCGAATGCTTTGTGCGCAGCGCCGAAGGCGGCAGCTTTGCCGAGGCGGCCCGGCACCTCAGCCTGACCCCGGCGGCGGTAGGCAAAAGCGTTGCCAAGCTGGAAGCGCGCCTGGGTGTGCGGCTGTTCCAGCGCAGCACCCGCCGCCTGACCCTGACGGAGGCCGGCAAGCTGTTCCTCGACGAAGTCAGCGGTAGCCTCACCACCATCCAGAACGCCGTGGCCAACCTTGCCAGCGCCGAAGGGCGGCCGGTGGGCACGCTCAAGGTCAGCATGGGCACGGTGTTCGGTAATCGTTATGTGGTGCCGCTGCTGGGGGAGTTTATGCGGCGCTTTCCGGATATCAGCCCGGACTGGCATTTCGATAACCGCCAGGTCGACTTGATCGGCCAGGGCTTCGATGCGGCTATTGGCGGTGGTTTTGAACTGCCGCCGGGGGTGGTGGCGCGCAAGCTGACGCCGGCGCACCGGGTGCTGGTGGCTGCGCCGGATTATCTGGCGCGACGCCTGCCAGTGCAGGCGCCCGAAGATTTATCGCGGTGCCTGGGCATCCTGATCCGCTCTCCGCAAACCGGCCGCGTGCGCTCCTGGCAGCTTACCGGCCCGGAGCGTGAGCAACGCCCGTTGGTGCTCAAGCCCGGCATGACCATGAGCGATTCCGAAGCCGCCTGTTGCGCCAGCGCCCAAGGCCTGGGTATTGCGCTGGTGAGCATGCCGATGGCGTTGCCGTTTCTCGACAGCGGCGCGGTGGTGCGGGTGTTGCCCGAGTGGTACGTCGACGATGGCAACATCTCTATCTACTACGCCGAACACAAACTGCTGCCCGGCAAAACCCGGGCGTTTGTGGACTTCATCATTGAGCAGTTTGCCGAGCAGCGGTGGGGCCAGCGATTCAGCGCGGTTCAGGCACGGCTGTAGACCGAGGCCAGCCAATAACCTTCTTCGGCCGCGGCGTCGCATAAGTCCTGATCTTCGACGTCGACAACCCCAGCCGCACCAGCGACTCAGCAATCGTTACCGCCGCCGTCACCCCATCCACCACCGGCACACCCGTACGCTGGCGAATCTGCTCATCCAGCCCAGCCATGCCGCCGCAGCCGAGGCAGATCACCTCGGCCTTGTCCTCGCGGATGGCCAGTTCCGCCTGGCGCACGATAGCTTCCATGGCGGCCAGCGGATCCTCTTCCAGCTCCAGCACGGCCATGCCACTGGCGCGCACCGAGGCACAGCGCTGATACAGGCCGGCAAGTTTCAGCCGGTCTTCGATCAACGGCACGGTACGGTCCAGTGTGGTCACTACCGAATAGGCATGGCCCAAAAACATCGCTGTGCTGGCTGCCGCTTCGGTGATGTCCACTACCGGCACGTTCAACAATTCCTGCAAGCCTTCACGACCATGCTCGCCATAACCGGCCTGGATCACCGCATCAAACGGCTGGTCGTAAGCCATCACTCGGTCCATCACCGCAATGGCCGCCAGGTAGCTCTCAAAGTTGCCCTCCACCGACTCGGCGCCAAAGTACGGGGTGAGCCCGACGATCTCGGTGCCGGGCGCGGCCACGGCCCGCGCCTGTTGGGCGATGGTTTCGGTGATGGATTCGGTGGTGTTGACGTTGACCACGAGGATACGCATGGAATGTCCTTGGTTAGTGACTGACGTTATCGACTGCAATGCTTTCGCCGCTGATATCGGCGTAGAACGGCTGACGCTTGGCGATCAACAGGTACAACAGCCCTGCAATACCGGCGCCAAACAGCCAGGAAAACGGTGCGACGCTGGCAAAGCCGGGCAGCAGCGCCAACAGAATCGCGATCACTGCCGCAGGAATAAACGCCGCGACCGCGCGTAAATTGACCCCACGGCTGTAGTAATAAACGCCATTGGGGGCTTCGCTATACAGCTGCAAGACATCCACCTGGCTTTTACGAATCAGCCAGTAATCGACCATGATCACCCCGTACAGCGGCCCCAGCAGTGCGCCCAGGCCGGAGAGGAAATACACAATCACCAGCGGGCTGTTGTAGAGGTTCCACGGCAGGATCAGCACCGCCAGGGTGGCGCTGATCAATCCGGCGCGGCGAAAGTTCAGGTACTTGGGCGCCAGGTTACTCAGCACAAACGCGGGGGCGACGAAGTTGGCCATGATGTTCACCGCCACGGTGACGATCAGGAACGCCAGGCAGCCCAGCACGAGGAAGAAGGTATTGGGGATGGCCGCGATGATTTCGGTCGGGCTTTCGATCACCCGGCCATTGAGCTGGAATTGCCCGCCACAGAGCAGCACGGTGATGGCGGCAAACACCAGGATGTTCACCGGCAAGCCCCAGAAATTACCGACCAGGATGGTCTTGCGGCAGGGCGAGGAGCGAGCAAAGTCGCAGAAATTGAGGATCAGCGTGCCGTAGATGGTCAACCACAGCGCGCCGCCGGCGAAGATATTGCGCCACATCTCGCCGCCACTCAGCGGCTCGCGGATCGACCAGGCAATATTGCCGCCAACCTGGAAGTACATCCAACCGGCCAGCGACGCCACCGTCACCAGGATCACCGGCCCGGCGAATGCTTCATAGCGGCGCACCATTTCCATGCCGTACGCCAGGATCACCAGTTGCACAAACCATATCGCCACGAAACACGCCCAGCCCAGGGTCGACAGGCCGAGGATTGAGTTGTGGTCATAGTCGGCAAAGCCCGGGTGAATCGCCGACAACAGCACGCGAAAAACCACCGAAGCCAAGTAGGTCTGGATCCCAAACCAGGCAATCGCTATCACCGCACGAATCAACGCCGGAAGTTGTGCACCGTGAATGCCGAAACTGATGCGGCTGATAACCGGGAAAGGCACGCCGGTCTTCTGGCCCATAAAACCCGATAAGTTCATGAAGAAGTACACCAGCGCCGCACCGATGCCCAGCGACATCAAAATCTGCCAGCCGCCCAGTCCCAGCGCATACAAACCGATGGCAAATGAATAATTAGCGATGTTGTGCACGTCATTGGTCCACAGCGCAAAGATGCTGTAGCGGCCCCAACGTCGGCCTTCGACCTTGGTGGGCGCCAGGTCTCTGTTATGCAGGCGCGAACTGAGTACCAGCGGGCCGGGGCTTGGCGCCTCGGGGCTCAGGGCGGAGGAGGGCAGATCCAGTGCGATGTTATTCGAGAGGCTTGTACGCATTCCGGCAGGCTCCGGCGCATCTGCACGAGCGTTGCAGATGGCAAAGTGTATGTAGGTTTTGTATTTATTGTATACAAAGCGTAATTCACCTTAAGCCACATGCGTGCCAGTTTTCGATCTATAAAAACTGTGGGTAAATTCGTTTTTACTGATTAATAAAATAACTAGCTGAATTTAAAGCGATATAAATTGACCGTTTGAACAGGTATTTATTTTTTGGACGGGAGGCGCTCTTTTGAAGAGGCAAACAGCACACGAGGAGGGGTGTTACGTTTTGGTGCGAAAAAATATGAATTGCACACATAAATGGCACCGATAGTTACATAGTTGTGTACAAAATTTGTGCCCCCCCAAAAATCAAAATGTGGGAGCGGGCTTGCTCGCGAATGCGTCCTGCCAGTCACCGAATACATCGACTGAACCACCGCTTTCGCGAGCAAGCCCGCTCCCACATTTTTGGACCGTGTCAGCGATCAGGCCTTGCTGATGATATTCCCAGCATGCAGCCCACATTCCTTCTGCGTGGCTTCCTCCCACCACCAGCGGCCTTCACGCTCATGCTGGTTCGGCAACACCGGGCGGGTGCACGGCTCGCAGCCGATGCTGATAAACCCGCGCTCATGCAGGCTGTTATACGGCAGCTCGAGCATGCGGATGTAACCCCAGACTTCCTCGCTGGTCATCTGCGCCAGCGGGTTGAATTTGTACAGGGTGCGTTCCGGCGTGGAGAACGCCGTATCGATTTCCAACGCCGCCACCTGGCTGCGGGTGCCGGGGCTCTGGTCACGGCGCTGGCCGGTGGCCCAGGCACTTACGCCGGACAGCTTGCGACGCAGCGGTTCGATCTTGCGCACGCCGCAGCATTCGCCATGGCCGTCCTTGTAGAAACTGAACAGGCCCTTTTGCTTGACGAAGGGCTCCAGCTTGCTCTGGTCCGGCGAGATCAGTTCGATGTCGATCTTGTAGAACTCGCGCACCTGCTCGATAAACCGGTAGGTCTCCGGGTGCAGCCGGCCGGTGTCGAGGCTGAACACCTTGACGTTCTTGTTCAGCTTCCAGGCCATGTCGACCAGCACCACGTCCTCGGCACCGCTGAAGGAAATCCACAGGTCATCACCGAACTGGCTGAACGCCAGCTTGAGGATGTCCTGAGCGGATTTGTTGGCATAAGTCGTGGCGAGTTCAACGACGTCGAAGGCTTGGTTCATCAGGACGGTTCCTACAGGTCAGTGGCGCTGAGCGCTCTATAGGGAAGCGATGGTATCAAATCCGCCCTGCGTTGCGGCGGCCAGCTTGAGTCGCTAGAGTTCGGCAGTCCTTTTGCTCGCTCAACTAACAACATCTAATGGGAGTGTCTTGTGGAAATTGCCTGTCTCGACCTGGAAGGGGTGCTGGTTCCGGAAATCTGGATCGCCTTCGCCGAAAAAACCGGTATTGAATCCCTGCGCGCCACCACCCGCGACATTCCCGACTACGACGTGCTGATGAAGCAGCGCCTGCGCATCCTCGATGAACACGGGCTCAAGCTCGCCGACATCCAGGAAGTGATCGCCACCCTCAAGCCACTGGACGGCGCCGTCGAGTTCGTCAACTGGCTGCGCGAGCGTTTCCAGGTGGTGATCCTGTCAGACACCTTCTACGAGTTTTCCCAACCGCTTATGCGCCAGTTGGGCTTCCCGACCTTGCTCTGCCATCGCCTGATTACCGACGAAAATGACCGGGTGGTGAGCTATCAGCTGCGTCAGAAAGACCCGAAGCGCCAATCGGTGCTGGCGTTCAAAACCCTCTACTACCGTGTGATCGCCGCCGGCGATTCCTACAACGACACCACCATGCTCGGTGAAGCTGACCGTGGGATCCTGTTCCATGCACCGGAGAATGTGATCCGCGAATTCCCGCAGTTCCCGGCGGTGCATACGTTTGAGGACTTGAAAAAAGAATTCATCAAGGCGTCGAATCGGTCGTTGAGCCTGTAAGTTTCCGGCTGATGCTGCTGGCCCCTTCGCGAGCAAGCCCGCTCCCACATTCGACCACGTTCATCCTGTGAGAACGCGATCAAATGTGGGAGCGGGCTTGCTCGCGAAGGGGCCGGTACAGCCACTGCACATGTTCCATGTTAGGCCCCAGCCAGCAACCGCTCATAAGGAATACTCAACCCTTCATGTAGGCGCTTGATCATCGCCAGGCTCAGCTTGCGCTTGTGATTCAGCACTTCAGAAACCCGCCCGCTCGTGCCTATAAACGGCTCAAGGTCACGGGCGGTCATGCCTAACTGCTCCATGCGAAATTTAATCGCTTCCACCGGGTCCGAAGGCGGCATTGGATAATGTTCCGCCTCATACTTCTCAATAAGTACGGCGAGGATTTCCAGCTCGTCACCTTCTGGTGAGCCAATCTCCGCGCCCCATAGCTGCTCGACGCGTGCGAGCGCCGCAGTCAGGTCTTCCTGGGAATGAATAGGTTTTATGTTCATTACACGGTCTCCGCGTTGATCTGGTCGTAGTGCGCGTGGGTCCCCACGAAGCGTATGAACCCCAGCTGTCGCTGATAATCGATCGCTATGATCACTCGATACTTGTTGCCGCCCACGTTGAATACAACCCTGCCGCCTTTGAGAATGCTCGCTGTTCTGAGCGCTGCCTTGAGTGCTTGTGGCGTTGAATACGTGGTCTTTTCCATATGTCGATACAGCTCGACCAGCGGCGTTTTTGCATCGCAATAAGCGGGATGGCTTTCCCAGAATGTTCGTAAGGTGGAGAGCGCGATTATCCGCATTGCTGACACCTCCCATTTCGGGAGATATTAGGTGCGGCTCGATGGATATGCAATCGCGGAAATAATTTCTGACGAGTTGGCAGTCGTTTCATGTGATCCTTCACAGACGGCGGTGGGCGGTCAGCCGGACGCTATCGCCCAGCCGGTACTCCGTCCACGACCGTTCTGATTCAGGCTTTTTCTGACCGCGGCTTTAACGTCCGAAAGCCACGCAGCGCCAGGCGCTACAGGCTTTCCAAGGTTTGTAACAACACCCGCACTTTGGTCAGCGACTCCTGATACTCCGCCTCCCACTGCGAATCCGCCACGATCCCGCCGCCGCCCCAGCAGCACACCTGCCCGTCCTTCACCAGTAAGCTGCGAATCGCGATGGAACTGTCCATCTCGCCGCGCACGTCCAGATACATCAGCGAGCCGCAATACAGCCCACGTCGGGTCGGCTCCAGCTCATCGATGATCTGCATCGCACGAATCTTCGGCGCGCCAGTAATGGAGCCGCCAGGGAAGCTGCCGGCGATCAGGTCGAGGGCGTCTTTGTCGTCGGCCAACTCACCGGTGACGCTGCTCACCAGATGGTGCACGTTGGGGTAGCTTTCGAGGCTGAACAACTCCGGCACTTTTACCGAACCGGTGCGGCAGGTGCGGCCAAGGTCGTTGCGCAACAGGTCGACGATCATCAAGTTTTCGGCGCGATCCTTGGGGCTGGCGAGCAGTTCGGCGGCATTGGCCGCATCTTCTGCGGGCGTCAAACCCCGCGGGCGGGTGCCTTTGATGGGGCGGGTTTCTACGCGGCGCTGGCTGATGTGTACAAAGCGCTCCGGCGACAGGCTCAGCACCGCGCCGTCATCCGGCAGGCTCTGGAACCCGGAAAACGGCGTCGGGCAGGCCTCGCGCAGGGCGCAGTAGGCCACCCATGGATCACCGATGCACGGCGCGCGAAAGCGCTGGGCAAAGTTGACCTGGTAGCAGTCACCGGCCTGGATGTAGTCCTGGATGCGCACGATGGCCTGGCGGTAAGCCTCGGCGCTGAGGTCCGGCGCCATTGGGCCGCGAAGCGCGAAGCTAGCCGATGCCTCAGAGGCAGGCAGGCTGAACAGGTCGATCAGGCGTTGCCGTTCGCTGGCGGCCAGCGCCGGGTGAAAAACCAACTGACTGGTGCGCGCCTGATGATCGCTGGTCAGCGCCCAGGCATACAGCCCGAAGCGTGCATCCGGCAGGTGCAGGTCATCCACCGCCAACTGCGGCATGCGTTCCAGATGCCGGCCGAAATCGTAGCTCAGGTAACCGATCAAGCCGCCGGCAAAGGGCAGTTCCAAACCGGCGGGCAATGCCGCCTCACCCAGTTGCGTCAGGTTTTCGCGCAAGCGCTGCAGGAAATCACCGCCGCTTTCGTCAGGCCGTACCGTCAGCGTTTCCAGCGGCCAGGCACTGAGCAGGTCATAACGCCCACGCTCGGCAGCCGGGCGGCTGCTGTCGAGCAGCACCGCGCCGGGGGCATGGCGAATCGCCGCGAAGTAGTCGGCGGGGTTGGCCCGGTAGGGCAGCGGGTGTACGGAACAGGTCGACATGCGGGGTGGATCAGCTAATGGCGCGGGGGAGGGGATTGTAGTCCCCCGTAGGATTTGCTCCTAGAGGGGATGTTCGGTGATTAGTCGCTACTGATCGTTCCCACGCTCCGCGTGGGAATGCATACCGTGACGCTCTGCGTCACAGGCGGACTGATATCAACCTTCCACCGCAGGAATATGCCCAAACATCTCCTGCACAAACTTCACTCGCTCTTCCGGCGTTTCCGTCACGCCCGCAGCCTTCAGCTCCTCCAACCGCGCTTCCACCGCATGGGTACGCAACGTCAGGCCGCAGTCGTTGGCGATCTGGATATTCAGCCCCGGCCGCGCGTTCAGCTCGAGGATCAGCGGGCCTTTTTCCTGGTCCAGCACCATGTCCACACCGATGTAACCCAGCCCGCACAACTCATAACAGCTGGCGGCCAACGTCATGAAACCGTCCCAGTTGGGCAGTTGCACGCCGTCTACCGCGTTGGTGGTGTCGGGGTGTTTGGTGATGATGTTGTTCAGCCAAGTGCCGCGCAATGTCAGGCCGGTAGCCAGGTCGACACCCACGCCAATCGCGCCCTGGTGCAGGTTGGCCTTGCCGCCGGACTGGCGTGTCGGCAAGCGCAGCATGGCCATCACCGGGTAGCCCATCAGCACGATGATGCGAATATCCGGTACGCCTTCGTAACTGATGCTCTTGAAGATCTGGTCGGGCACCACGCGGTATTCGATCAGCGCGCGGTCGCGGTGGCCGCCCAGGGAATACAGGCCGGTGAGGATGCTGGAGATCTGGTGCTCGATTTCTTCATGGCTGATGATCTTGCCGGACACCGTGCGATAGCGCCCTTCAAACCGGTCGGCCACCACCAGGATGCCGTCGCCGCCGGCGCCCTGGGCCGGCTTGATCACGAAATCGCTGCGCCCACCGATGATCTCGTCGAGCTTGTCGATTTCCTTCTCGGTGGAAATGATCCCGTACATTTCCGGCACGTGAATGCCGGCCGCCATCGCCCGCTCCTTGGTGATGATCTTGTCATCCACAATCGGGTACAGGCTGC
Source organism: Pseudomonas sp. D2002 (assembly GCF_013385735.1). NCBI lineage: Bacteria > Pseudomonadati > Pseudomonadota > Gammaproteobacteria > Pseudomonadales > Pseudomonadaceae > Pseudomonas > Pseudomonas sp. D2002. Next base: position 86,414 of record NZ_JACAPL010000015.1, read on the forward strand.
GCTTGTTGTACTTGAGCACGTAGTCGGCGTTACGCCGGTTGATGCCCATGATCCCCCGCGCTTCGAGGGCCTTCCAGGTCTTCCAGAAGCCGAACATTACGAATCAGCCTTGAGGAAAGCCTTGAAACGCACCAGCTCGGTCAGGCGGTAGCCGCGATAACGCCCCATGGCCAGCATGAAGCCCACCAGGATCAGCAGGATCGCCGGGAAGGTGAACACAAAGTAGATCAACTCCGGCACGCTCATGATGATGTGCGCCAGCGAGGCGGCGAACAGCGTACCAATCGCCACTTTCAGCGCGTGGTTGGCGCCGCGTTCTTCCCAGGTGATCGACAGGCGTTCGATGGTCATAGTCAGGATCACCATCGGGAACAGCGCCACCGACAGCCCGCGCTCCAGGCCCAGCTTGTGGCTGAACAGGCTGATGGCTGCAATCAGCACCACCACGAAGGTCAGCACCACCGACAGCCTCGGCAGCATCTGCAACTTCAAGTGTTCCAGATAGGACCTGAGCGACAAGCCCAGCGCGGTAATAATGGTGAACAGCACAATCCCGAAGCCCAACTGCGTCTCGCGGAACGCCAACGCGATCAGCACCGGGGTAAAGGTGCCCAGCGTCTGCAGGCCGATCAGGTTGCGCAGGATCAGGATCACCAGCACGCCAATCGGGATCATCACCATGATCATGAAGGTCTGCTGGGTTTGCAGTGGCAGGCCGTACAACGAATATTCGAGGAAATTGGCGTCAGTGTTTTCGTCGGTCAGCTTGGCCAGGCGAATCGCGTTCATTTCGCTGTTGTTCAGGCTGAAGGTCACCATGGCTTTTTTGCCGCCATCCACCGTGATCAGGTTTTCATCGCCGGTCCACCACAGCAGGCGGTCGGCCGGCAGGCCTTGCTCGCCGGTTTCCGGGTTGAAGTACAACCAGTCATTGCCATTGAAGCTGCGCAGCCACAGTTCCGGGGTTTGCGGCTGGTCGGCCACCAGGCGGATGGTGTGGACTTTTTCCACCGGCACATGGGCGATGGACAGCAATAACTCGACGATTTTGGCCTTGTGCGGCGTCGAAGGGTCGCCCGCCAGCAGCAGCTTCACATTGTCGTCGTTGAGGTTATTGGTGCGCTTGATCGCTTCGGTAATAAACGTCTCGACGTCCGCCGAGTGCTGGCGGATCGGCGCCAGCAAGGCTTCGGCGGCGATTTTTTCCGGGCCTTCCACGGCAATGCTGTCGCGGAAGGTCGGGCCTTTGACCTTGACCTTTTCGCCGCTGTAACGCTTGGTCAGCACCAGGCGGTAATACAGCGTCTGGTTGCCCTTGGCGCGGCGGGCCGACCAGGTGACCTTGCGGTTGCCATCGGTGCGGTTGACGCTCACGCCGTAGTTATTGGAGATGAAACTTTCATTGAGGCTGACGAAGTCGCGGCTCAGGGGCGGCACGAACATCGAAATTTTCACCGGGTCCTTGGGGTTGGCGACGAACTCGACCTTGGCGTCGATGTTCCACAGGTCGTCGGTGGCGTCCTCGGTGACGGGAATCCCCAGCACGAAAATCTGGTAGGCGGTGACCGAAATACCCAACACCACCAGGATGGTGATCAGGATTTTCAGGTGCAGGGTCAAAGAGCGCATTCGGTTTACTCGGCGGTAGGAGCGTCAGCGGCGCAGGCAGGTTTGCCCGCTGCGTATTTAAGACTGGGGTCGACCAGCGCATCAAAGCGTTTCAGCGCTTCGGAGCCGATCAGCAGCGGGTATTGGAATGCGCTGCGGTCAGTCAAGTTCACTTCGATGCTGCGTAAAGCGGTGCCCATGCAGATGTCCAGTGCAATCACTGGGCGGGCGGTGTAGTTCTTGTCCTCATCGGGGTCGTAGTCACCGGCGCGGCGCTTGATCTTGCTGACGCGGGCCAGAGGGCGTTCGATGGGGTGGGAATGGGCGGTGTCGATGGCCAGGTAGAAGCGTACCCAGGATTCACCGTTGCGCTTGAAGCGCTTGATGTCGCGGGCGCTCAACGAGGCGGTCTTGGCGCCAGTGTCGAGTTTGGCTGCCACTTCCAGGTCAATGCCGGCAAGTTTTGCGTATTCATTCAGGCCATACACGGTCTTCTCGGCGGCAACGCCAAGGCCCGGTAAGCACATAAGGCAACACATTAAAAGGAAGGGCTTGAGTCTCATAGATCCTGAGGCGGTGCAGTGCGATGTTTAATTCAAGGCGACTGGCATTGCTGCGCAAGCTCCCTCGTGCGCCGTTTCATCAAATGATGTCAGGCAAATGCGGCGGGCATTCTAACATGATGCTTTTTTGGCGCCAGCGCTGGCAGGCGGCCATGCCCCGAGAACGTGCAGAAGGGGTTATTAGACGATTGTCGACAATGTGGATTTATTCTTTGACTATTAAGGGCTGATTGGCTAGTTTTTGCCGCATTGCTTTTAAAGGTGTCGACAATATGCTCGATCAAGCGGAAGCCTCCCTGGCGCCGTCAGACGATTCCCAGACAATGTCGGAGAACGTCTTCCGGCGTATCCAGGCCGCCATCGTCAAGGGCGAGATCGCCCCCGGCAGCAAGATTTCAGAGCCGGAACTGGCGCGCACCTATGGCATCAGCCGTGGCCCGCTGCGCGAAGCGATCCACCGCCTCGAAGGCCAGCGCCTGCTGGTGCGCGTGCCCCACGTTGGCGCGCGGGTCGTGTCCTTGAGCCATGCCGAGCTGATCGAACTCTATGAAATCCGCGAATCCCTCGAAGGCATGGCCTGCCGTTTGGCCGCCGAGCGCATGACCGACGCCGAGATCGAAGAGTTGCGCCAGGTGTTGCACACCCACGAGCGCGATGCGGCCTTCCAGGCCGGTGTCGGCTATTACCAGCAGGAAGGCGACTTCGATTTTCATTACCGGATAATTCAAGGCGCCGGTAATCGCACCCTGACCCAAATGCTCTGCGGCGAGCTGTATCAATTGGTGCGCATGTACCGCATCCAGTTTTCCGCGACCCCCAATCGTCCACGCCAGGCCTTTGCCGAGCATCACCGCATTCTTGACGCGATCGCCGAGCGTGACGGTGAACTGGCCGAATTGTTGATGCGCCGGCATATCGGCGCGTCCAAACGCAACATTGCCCGTCACTTCCCGGACGGCGCTCCCCAATCACGAGGTGAGTCATGAGTTCGAACAATAAAACGACACCCGGCCAGCGTTTCCGTGACGCCGTCGCCAGCGAACACCCATTGCAGGTGGTCGGTGCGATCAACGCCAACCACGCACTGCTGGCCAAGCGCGCCGGGTTCAAGGCGATCTACCTGTCAGGTGGCGGCGTCGCGGCGGGCTCTCTGGGCGTGCCGGACCTGGGCATCACCGGCCTGGATGACGTGTTGACCGACGTGCGCCGCATCACCGACGTGTGCGACCTGCCGCTGCTGGTGGACGTGGACACCGGTTTCGGCTCCTCGGCCTTCAATGTGGCGCGTACGGTCAAATCGATGATCAAGTTCGGCGCGGCCGCCATCCATATCGAAGACCAGGTCGGCGCCAAGCGCTGCGGTCATCGCCCGAACAAAGAAATCGTGTCCCAGCAGGAAATGGTCGACCGCATCAAGGCCGCCGTGGACGCACGCACCGATGACAGCTTTGTGATCATGGCGCGCACTGACGCCCTGGCGGTCGAAGGTTTGGAGTCTGCGCTGGAACGTGCCGCCGCCTGCATCGAAGCCGGCGCCGACATGGTCTTCCCGGAAGCCATCACTGAGCTGGAGATGTACAAGCTGTTCGCCTCCCGTGTGAAAGCGCCGATCCTGGCCAACATTACCGAGTTCGGCGCGACGCCGCTGTACACCACCGAACAGTTGAAATCTGCCGATGTTTCCATCGTGCTGTACCCGCTCTCGGCCTTCCGCGCCATGAACAAGGCCGCCGAGAACGTCTACACCGCGATTCGTCGCGACGGCACCCAGCAGAACGTGATCGACACCATGCAAACCCGCATGGAGCTTTACGATCGCATCGACTACCACACCTTCGAGCAGAAGCTCGACGCGCTGTTTGCCGCCAAAAAGTAACCCTGTGGCTCCCTAATAAATTCAAGATTGGAGAACGAACATGGCTGAAGCAAAAGTACTCAGTGGCGCCGGCCTGCGTGGCCAGGTGGCCGGGCAGACCGCACTGTCCACCGTGGGTCAGGCCGGCGCCGGCTTGACCTACCGCGGCTACGACGTGCGCGAACTGGCCGCCGATGCGCAATTTGAAGAAGTCGCCTACCTGCTGCTGTACGGCGAGCTGCCAACCCAAGCCGAACTGGCCGCCTACACCGCCAAACTCGGCAAGCTGCGCGACCTGCCCCAGGCACTGAAAGAAGTGCTGGAGCGCATCCCTGCCGACGCCCACCCGATGGACGTGATGCGCACCGGTTGCTCGTTCCTGGGCAACATCGAGCCGGAGAAAGACTTCTCCGTGCAGCGCGACGTGACCGACCGCCTGCTCGCCGCGTTCCCGGCGATCATGTGCTACTGGTATCGCTTCAGCCACGACGGCAAGCGCATCGACTGCGTGACCGACGAGCCGAGCATCGGCGGCCACTTCCTGCACCTGCTGCATGGCAAAAAGCCGAGCGCGCTGCACGAGAAAGTCATGAACGTGTCGCTGATCCTCTACGCCGAGCACGAATTCAACGCGTCGACCTTCACCGCCCGCGTGTGCGCCTCGACCCTGTCGGATCTTTACTCCTGCGTCACCGCTGCCATCGGCTCCCTGCGCGGCCCGCTACACGGCGGTGCCAACGAAGCGGCGATGGAAATGATCGAGCGTTTCGGCTCGGCCGAGGAAGCAGTCGAAGGCACCCTCGGCATGCTGGCGCGCAAAGACAAGATCATGGGCTTCGGCCACGCGATCTACAAAGACAGCGACCCGCGTAATGAAGTGATCAAGGGCTGGTCGAAAAAACTCGCTGATGAAGTGGGCGACAAGGTGCTGTTCCCGGTCTCGGAAGCCATCGACAAGACCATGTGGGAGCAGAAGAAACTGTTCCCCAACGCCGACTTCTACCATGCCTCGGCGTACCACTTCATGGGTATTCCGACCAAATTGTTCACGCCGATCTTCGTTTGCTCGCGGCTTACAGGCTGGGCCGCGCATGTGTTCGAGCAGCGCGCCAACAACCGCATCATCCGTCCAAGCGCCGAGTACATCGGCGTAGAACAGCGCAAGTTCGTGCCAATCGAACGTCGCTGAGTGGGAGGTCTGGGGATTCTGAAGTGGTAACCAAATCAAATGTGGGAGCGGGCTTGCTCGCGAATGCAATTTAACCGTCGCCATGTGTGTTGAATGACACACCGCATTCGCGAGCAAGCCCGCTCCCACATTTTGATCGCATTCCACCTCTGGATCAGTCGGCTTCTTTTGTAACTACCGTGACCGAGTCCTGACGATGAACACTGAATTTCGCAAATCGCTCCCCGGCAGCCGCCTGGATTTCTTCGACGCCCGTGCGGCTGTCGATGCAATCACTCCCGGCGCCTACGCCACCTTGCCGTACACCTCGCGCGTGCTCGCGGAAAACCTCGTGCGCCGTTGCGACCCGGCCACCCTCAACGCCTCGCTGAGCCAACTGATCGAACGCAAGCGCGACCTCGACTTTCCGTGGTTCCCGGCGCGCGTGGTGTGCCACGACATTCTCGGCCAGACCGCGCTGGTCGACCTCGCCGGCCTGCGCGACGCCATCGCCCTGCAAGGCGGTGACCCGGCCCAGGTCAACCCGGTGGTGCCGACCCAACTGATCGTCGACCACTCCCTGGCCGTCGAAGCCGGTGGTTTTGATCCGGACGCGTTCGAGAAAAACCGCGCCATTGAAGACCGCCGCAACGAAGACCGTTTCCACTTTATCGAGTGGACCAAAAAGGCCTTCAAAAACGTCGACGTGATCCCGCCCGGCAACGGCATCATGCACCAGATCAACCTGGAGAAAATGTCCCCGGTGATCCAGGTGCGCGACGGCGTGGCCTTCCCTGACACCTGCGTCGGCACCGACAGCCATACGCCACACGTGGACGCCCTGGGTGTGATCGCCATCGGCGTCGGCGGCCTCGAAGCCGAGAGTGTGATGCTCGGCCGCGCGTCGTGGATGCGCCTGCCGGAAATCATCGGCGTGGAGCTCACCGGCAAGTTGCTGCCCGGCATCACCGCCACCGACATGGTGCTGGCGCTCACCGAGTTCCTGCGTAAACAAAAAGTGGTCGGCGCGTGGCTGGAGTTCTTCGGCGAAGGCGCCTCCAAGCTGACCTTGGGCGACCGCGCGACCATCTCCAACATGGCCCCGGAATACGGCGCCACGGCGGCGATGTTCTACATCGACCAGCAGACCATCGCCTACCTGAAACTCACCGGCCGCGAAGACGAACAAGTCACCCTGGTCGAGCAGTACGCACGCCACACCGGCCTGTGGGCGGATGACCTGAAAGGCGCGCAATACGAGCGCGGCCTGACCTTCGACCTGTCCAGCGTGGTGCGCAACATGGCGGGGCCGAGCAACCCGCACGCCCGCGTGGCCACCAGCGACCTGGCGGCCAAGGGCATCTCCGGCCAGTGGGATGAAGTGCCGGGGCAAATGCCCGACGGCGCGGTGATCATCGCCGCCATCACCAGCTGCACCAACACCAGCAACCCGCGCAACGTGATTGCTGCCGGCCTGCTGGCGCGTAACGCCAACAAGTTGGGGCTGACGCGCAAACCGTGGGTCAAATCCTCGCTGGCACCGGGTTCGAAAACCGTGGCCATGTACCTGGAGGACGCGGGCCTGGGTCACGAGTTGGAAAAACTCGGCTTCGGCGTGGTGGCGTTCGCCTGCACCACCTGCAACGGCATGTCCGGCGCACTCGACCCGGTCATCCAGCAAGAAATCATCGACCGCGACCTGTACGCCACCGCCGTGCTGTCGGGCAACCGCAACTTCGACGGGCGCATTCACCCGTACGCCAAGCAAGCGTTCCTGGCTTCGCCGCCGTTGGTGGTGGCTTACGCGATTGCGGGCACCATCCGTTTCGACATTGAAAAGGACGTGCTCGGCCTCGACGCCAATGGCAAGGAAATCCGCCTGCAAGACATCTGGCCGAGCGACGAAGAAATCGACGCGGTGGTCAAGGCCTCAGTCAAGCCGGAGCAGTTCCGCGCCGTCTATATCCCGATGTTCGCGATCCACGAGGACACCGGCCCGAAAGTCGCGCCGCTGTACGACTGGCGCCCGCAAAGCACCTACATTCGTCGCCCGCCGTATTGGGAAGGCGCGCTGGCCGGTGCGCGGCCGCTCAAGGGCATGCGCCCGCTGGCCGTGCTGCCGGACAACATCACCACCGACCACCTGTCGCCGTCCAACGCGATCATGCCGGGCAGCGCCGCCGGTGAATACCTGGCGAAAATGGGCTTGCCGGAAGTCGACTTCAACTCCTACGCGACTCACCGCGGCGACCACCTGACCGCGCAGCGCGCGACCTTTGCCAACCCGAAACTGTTCAACGAAATGGTCCAGGAGAACGGCAAGGTCAAGCAGGGTTCGCTGGCGCGTATCGAGCCGGAAGGCCAGGTCACGCGGATGTGGGAAGCCATCGAAACCTACATGGAGCGCAAGCAGCCGCTGATCATTATTGCCGGCGCCGACTACGGCCAGGGTTCGTCCCGCGACTGGGCGGCCAAAGGTGTGCGCCTGGCGGGTGTGGAAGCGATTGCCGCCGAAGGCTTCGAACGCATCCACCGCACCAACCTGGTGGGCATGGGCGTGTTGCCGCTGGAATTCCTGCCGGGCACCGACCGCCACACCCTGAACATCGACGGCAGCGAAACCTATGACGTGGTCGGCCAGCGCACCCCGCGCGCGCAGCTGACCTTGGTGATCAACCGCAAAAATGGCGAACGTGTTGAAGTGCCGGTGACCTGCCGCCTGGACACCGCCGAAGAAGTGTCGATTTACGAGGCCGGCGGCGTGTTACAACGTTTTGCCCAGGACTTCCTGGAATCGGCGGCGACCGCTTAAGGGGATAACCATGGCACACGCAGCGCAAATCAAGATCCCCGCCACCTATATGCGTGGCGGCACCAGCAAGGGCGTGTTTTTCAGCCTCAAGGACCTGCCCGAAGCGGCGCAGGTGCCGGGCGCCACGCGCGATGCCTTGCTGTTGCGGGTGATCGGCAGCCCCGATCCCTACGACAAGCAAATCGACGGCATGGGCGGCGCCACTTCGAGCACCAGCAAAACGGTGATCCTGGCCAAGAGCACCCGCGCCGACCACGACGTGGACTATCTGTTTGGCCAGGTGTCCATCGACAAGCCTTTTGTCGACTGGAGCGGCAACTGCGGCAACTTGTCGGCGGCGGTCGGTTCGTTCGCTATCAGCGCCGGGCTGGTCGACCCCGCCCGCGTGCCCCGCAACGGCGTGGCCGTGGTGCGGGTGTGGCAGGCCAATATCGGCAAGACCATCATTGCCCACGTGCCGATCACTGACGGCGCGGTGCAGGAAACCGGTGACTTCGAACTCGACGGCGTGACCTTCCCGGCCGCTGAAGTGCAACTGGAGTTCATGGACCCGGCGGCGGAGGAAGAGGGCGGCGGCGGTTCGATGTTCCCCACCGGCAACCTGGTCGACGACCTCGAAGTGCCCGGTGTCGGCACCTTCAAGGCGACGCTGATCAACGCGGGCATCCCGACGATTTTCATCAACGCCGAAGACCTCGGCTACACCGGCACCGAGCTGCAAGGCGCGATCAACAGCGACCCGAAAGCCCTGGCAATGTTTGAAACCGTGCGCGCTTACGGCGCCTTGCGCATGGGCTTGATCAAGCATCTGGACGAAGCCGCCCAGCGCCAGCACACGCCGAAGGTGGCGTTTGTGGCCAAGCCTGCGGATTACGTGGCGTCCAGCGGCAAGGCGATCAAGGCCGCCGATGTGGATTTGCTCGTGCGCGCGCTGTCGATGGGCAAGCTGCACCACGCGATGATGGGCACGGCGGCGGTGGCGATTGGCACGGCGGCGGCGATTTCCGGCACCTTGGTCAACCTGGCGGCGGGTGGTGTTGAGCGTAACGCGGTGCGGTTCGGGCACCCGTCCGGCACCTTGCGTGTGGGCGCCGAGGCGACCCAGGTGAACGGCGAATGGGTCGTTAAGAAAGCCATCATGAGCCGCAGCGCGCGGGTGTTGATGGAAGGTTTCGTGCGCGTGCCCGGCGACGCCTTTTAATAGCTTGCACCGAACCCTGTGGGAGCGGGCTCCATTCCAAGGCTGGCAACGAGACCGGCCACAACTCGATCAACCGTAAGCCCGAGGACTAACCCCAACCCTTTTTGGAGAACTGCCATGAGCGCCAACGTCGACCAGAACAACCGCCCGGACTACGATCAGGTCCTGCAGGACATTGCCGATTACGTCCTCAATTACCGCATCGAGTCCCAGGCCGCCTTGGACACCGCGCGCAACTGCCTGATGGACACCCTCGGCTGTGGCCTGTTGGCCCTGCGCTTCCCCGAATGCACCAAGCACCTGGGGCCAATCGTGGAGGGCACTGTCGTCCCGTTCGGCGCGCGAGTGCCTGGCACGTCGTTCCGCCTGGACCCGGTCAAAGCCGCCTGGGACATTGGCTGCATCGTGCGTTGGCTCGACTACAACGACACCTGGCTCGCCGCCGAATGGGGCCACCCATCCGACAACCTCGGCGGCATCCTCGCCGTGGCTGACCACCTTTCGCAAAAACGCCTGGCCAATGGCGACGCGCCGCTGACCGTGCGCGCCGTGCTCGAAGCGATGATCATGGCCCATGAGATCCAGGGCGTGATTGCCCTGGAAAACGCCTTCAACCGTGTCGGCCTTGACCATGTGCTGCTGGTGAAAGTCGCCTCCACGGCGGTGACCGCCAAACTGATGGGTGCCAACCGTGAGCAACTGCTCGCAGCCTTGTCCCACGCGTTTGTCGATGGCCAGGCACTGCGCACGTATCGCCACGCACCGAACGCCGGCTCGCGCAAATCCTGGGCGGCGGGCGATGCGTCAAGTCGGGGCGTGCGTCTGGCCGATATCGCTATGCGCGGCGAGATGGGCATTCCGGGTGTGTTGAGCGCGCCGCAGTGGGGGTTTTATGACGTACTGTTCAGCCACACCAACAAGGACCTGGCACTCAAGCCTGAAGACAAGCGTGCGTTCAGCCTGTCCCAGCCCTACGGCACCTACGTGATGGAAAACGTGCTGTTCAAGATCAGTTTCCCGGCCGAGTTCCATGCGCAAACCGCCTGCGAAGCGGCGGTGACGTTGCACCCGCAGGTCAAGGAGCGCCTGCATGAGATCGAGCGCATCGTGATCACCACCCACGAGTCGGCGATCCGCATCATCTCCAAAGTCGGCCCGCTGGCCAACGCCGCTGACCGCGACCACTGCCTGCAGTACATGACCGCCGTGCCGCTGGCCTTCGGCAACTTGGTGGCCGAGCAGTATGAGGATGAGTTTCACGCGGCTCACCCGATTATCGATGAGCTGCGCCAGAAGATGGTCATCGTGGAAGACCCACGCTACAGCCGCGAATACCTGGAGGCCGACAAGCGCTCCATCGCCAACGCGGTGCAGGTGTTTTTCAAGGATGGCTCCAGCACCGAGCAGGTGGCGGTGGAATACCCGATTGGGCATCGCCGTCGCCGGGTGGACGGCATTCCCTTGCTGGAAGACAAGTTCAAGGCCAACCTGGCCACGCGGTTTACCGCGCAGCGCAGTGGGGAGATTTTTGCGCTGTGCAAGGATCAGGAAAGACTTGAGGCCACGGCGGTTAACCGGTTTGTGGACTTATTTGTAATCTGACAAACACCACCGAGCCAATGTGGGAGCGGGCTTGCTCGCGAAAGCGGAGTGCCAGGCAATTCATCTGTCACTGACCCACCGAATTCGCGAGCAAGCCCGCTCCCACATTTAGATCTGCGTTCGCTCAGGGCTTACATACTGCCTTCCACATCATCCAGGCTGAACGTCTCGGTGTGGTCGTCATAGGAGAAAATCTCCGCATAGCGCCCCCACGCCACCACGCTTTCCAGGGTTTTTTCGACAAAGGCTTCGGTCATCGAGTCTTCCAGCTCCTGCTCGAAACGCACCCGTGGCGCCCGGTGCCCGCTGCGCTCCAGCAACACCTGATGGATGCGCGCGGCCAGCGGCACGTGGCGGATCAAGTGCTCGGCAAACAGCGTTTTGCGTTCCTGGGTGCCATAGTCGGCAAACAGTTTGCCGGCGTCGGTGAGGGTGATGTCGGCGCCCTTGAGTTCGGCGAAACCCAGATGCTCAAGCATCTCGGCCACCGGGAACAGGTCGTCGACTTCCAGCAAGCGTCGCTCGGCCACGGTCGGCAAACCGGCGTGGCCGTTGTAAGGCTCGGCAGCCAGGGTTTCGATCAGGCCGGCCATCAAGTTGGTGGACACTTCCGGCAACAGGCTGCCCATTTTCAGTTCGGGTATGCCTTTGGCATCGGCGCTGCGCCGGTCGGTCATCAGCGCGTAGATGTCATCGACCATTTGCCTGAAAGTCGGGTCCAGGCGGTTGCGCGGGTGCGCAAACGGCACTTTGATTTCGGCGACCACGCGGCCAGGGTTGGACGACAACACCAGAATGCGGTCGCACATCAATACCGCTTCTTCGATGTTGTGGGTCACGATCAGGATCGACTTGATCGGCAGCTGTTTGCCGCTCCACAAGTCCAGCAGGTCGGTACGCAGGGTTTCGGCGGTGAGCACGTCGAGGGCCGAGAACGGCTCGTCCATCAGCAGCAAGGTCGGGTTGACCACCAGGCCACGGGCAAAGCCCACGCGCTGGCGCATGCCGCCGGACAACTCTCGCGGGTAGGCGTTTTCAAAGCCGTCCAGGCCGATCAGGTCGATGGCGGCCAGGGCGCGGCGGCGGCTTTCCTTGCGCTCGACCTGCAAGGCTTGCAGGCCGGCTTCAACGTTTTCCAGCACGGTCAGCCAGGGGAACAGCGCAAAGGTCTGGAACACCATGGCCACGCCTTCTGCCGGGCCGTTGAGCGGCGCGCCGTTGTAGCGCACTTCGCCCGATGACGGCTGGATCAGCCCGGCGATGATGCGCAGCAGCGTGGACTTGCCCGAGCCTGAGCGGCCGAGCATGCCGACGATCTCGCCTTCATGCAGGCTCAGGTCTACGCCGCTGAGCACTTGCAGCTCGTCTTTGCCTTTGCCGAAAACCCGGTTGACGTTTTTCAGCGAGTAGATTTCCGGGGTGTCGGCAGCGTGTTCGGTAGAGGTATTCATCACAGCGAATCCCATCAATTCAGACGAAGTTTGTTTTCAGCGATGGCGTACATAGGTCGCCAGACCGCGCGGTTGAATGCCACCACGAAGATCGACATCACCACCACGCCCAAGGCGATTTTCGGGAAGTCGCCGGCGGCGGTGGTCTGGGCGATGTAGGCGCCGAGCCCGTGGGCGACCACGTTGTCCTGGCCCCAGGACACGTACTCGGACACGATACTGGCGTTCCACGCGCCGCCCGAGGCGGTAATGGCACCGGTGACGTAGTACGGGAAAATCCCCGGCAACATCACCTTGCGCCACCACAGCCAGCCGCGAATGCGGAAGTTAGCGGCGGCTTCCTTGAAGTCATTGGGAAACGCGCTGGCCCCGGCGATCACGTTGAACAGGATGTACCACTGGGTGCCCAGCACGATCAACGGGCTCAGCCAGATATCCGGGTTGAGCTTGTAGTGCAGGATCACGATGACGAATACCGGGAACAGCAGGTTCGCCGGGAACGCCGCAAGGAACTGCGCCAGCGGCTGGATTTTTTCCGCCAGGGCGGGGCGCAGGCCGATCATCACGCCTAATGGCACCCAGATCAGCGAAGCGATCAAGATCAGCCCGGTTACCCGCAGCAGCGTAATCAGGCCCAGCAAAAACACGTGGCCGACTTCGGCAAAGGTCACTTCGGTGCCGACGTACTGCACGATGTGATACAGCGCATACGCGGCCAGCAGCGCGATGAGCGTGCCCCACACCCAGTCGATCACTTTTGACGCCTTGGGTGTTTCTGCCGGCAAGGCCTTGAGCGCACCGCCCGCGAGGCTGAAACGCTTGTTGCCGATACGGCTGAAGGAACGGGTAATCGGGCGCAGGATGCGCTGGACCACGCGGGTGCGCTGGATCAGGTTGAGCACCCAGGATTGCGGCGCGGCGCCCTGGGAGGCGGTGGTTTCCATGCGGAACTTGTCGGCCCAGGCCACCAGTGGGCGGAACAGGAGCTGGTCGTACATAAGGATGACCACAATCATCGCCAGGATCACGTAGCCCACGGCGTGCAGGTCTTTCTGGGCAATCGCCAGGGCCAGGTACGAACCCACGCCCGGCAGGGTGATGGTCTTGTCGCCGACGGTGATGGCTTCGGAGGCGACCACAAAAAACCAGCCGCCGGACATGCTCATCATCATGTTCCACACCAGCCCAGGCATGGCGAAGGGCACGTCGAGCTTCCAGAACTTCTGCCAGCCGGAGAGCCGCAGGTTGGTCGACACTTCCACCAGGTCATGGGGCAGCATGCGCAGCGACTGGTAGAAGCTGAATGTCATGTTCCAGGCCTGGCTGGTGAAGATCGCAAAGATCGCCGCGAACTCGGCACCCAGCACGCGCCCCGGGAACAGCAACAGGAAAAACGTCACGGTGAAAGAGATGTAACCGAGCACCGGCACCGATTGCAGGATGTCGAGCACCGGCACCAGCAGTTTCTCGGCGCGCCGGCTTTTGGCCGCCAGGGTGCCGTACAACAGGGTGAACACCAACGCTGCGACCATCGCCGCGAGCATGCGCAGGGTGGTGCGCATCGCGTACTCCGGCAGGTTGGCCGGGTCAAGGGAGATCACTTCACTCTGTAGCGTGGCAATGGGCGCCCAGGTTTCACGGGCGGTGATCGAGAAAAACAGTAGAAAGCCAATCACCAAAGGCAGGGCGACCAAGTCCCAGCGGTTGGGCAGCAAGCGCAATGTGGATGCTGGCAGGTAATCGCGGAACACTTTGTTCATAGGCAGTCAGTCCTGCAGCGTTCAGGTTCAGGGGCGTGATGGGAGTGAGCTTAGCTGCTGCACGAATGACCCACCGCGAAGGGCGGGCGCTGTTTTCGTGAGTCAGGGGCAACGAGGCGTTGCTGGCGGAATTGTACGTTTCTGAATGTTACAAGCACATAAATTTGCTGTCAGTTTCCTGTACGAAACGTCGCTTGGGCATCGACGCGTTTTGACCTTGTCACAAGCAGCACCTCAAATTTCTTACTCCCGTGGAACTGGTTTCCGATGCATGCCAATCAGGTAGACGGGTGACCTGCTGTGCCAGGTTGTCCGGCAAACCCAATACGCGGACCCAGCTAGAGACTGAAGAGGTGCTTTATGTCTACTGTAAATAATCAACAACATGCGCCCCGATATGACTACGGAACCCCACCAACGCCGCCATCTGCCGGTTCCGGCGACACTGCCGGCGCACCCGCCAACTCGCCCACTCATTCGCCAGGTTCAACGCCGCCGAGTCCTAAAGTGGGCCCTGAACAGCGCGGTCAGTTTTCCAGCCACAACAAAATCGTCAACCAGCCGACTCAGGGCGCTGATTCAACGTCCGAGATCGCGGCGCTGACTGAGAAAAATAATCAACTGATCGCCAAACACAAATCGTTGAGAGAAAAAGTTGGGAAGACGCTGAATGATCTCTATGCCCAAATAGACAAGTTGCTTCAAGAAATCAAGAAGTCGGGTAAAAAGCCTGAACAGGCGCCCGCGACGCCGGATGCTCCGCCCACTAACCGTCGCGCGGATGGCCAGTCGGCCCCACCTCAAACTTCTTCCACGCCGGGTACACAGGGCAATAAGGGCACTCAGGGTACTCAAGGCTCTCAGGATACTCAGGATACTCAGGGTTCTCAGGATACTCAGGGTTCTCAGGGTTCTCAGGGTACTCAGGGTTCTCAGGGTTCTCAGGGTTCTCAGGGTACTCAGGGCTCTCAGGATACTCAGAGCACTCAGGGGACAGAGCAAAGCCAGCCTCAAGGGCTGGATGACGTGGCTAAACAACAAACCGATATTCAAAATCGGTTTTCAAAATTACTTGAGGAATTCCAAGGCGCAATGAAGATGGTGTCGGATAAATTGGATGAACTGATTGCAGCGTTCAGCAAAGGTGCTCCTCAAAAGCAGACAGCTCCCGAGTCGTCAGGCACACCCGAGACGGGTTCGTCAGACCCCGTCAAGCCTAAAACCGCCGCCCCTCCACAAAATGAAGAGCCAGCCCCAGCCAATGACTCAACAGCGCCTGCCCCCGGCACCGTGGCTTACCTGAACCAGAAAAACCAGGACCTTGAGAAGCAAATTGCTGAGATGGAACAGGATTTTGCGCAGAAGACGTCGAAACTTAAAGCGCAGGTGGACACCTTGACTAAGCAAATCAGCGGGCAAAACCAATAAAGCACGACAGTGGATTGGCTAGTGTGAGTTAACGCTCACACTAGCTCGCGTCAGCATCAATCTCTCACTCAAACCGCAGAATCACCCGGCGGTTGTGCTTGCTCTTCTTCTCGATTTTCTCGCAGAACACCCGGCCGATTTCTTCCGTATTGATCACGTGGGTGCCGCCGCACGGCTGGATATCGATACCGGCGATGTCGATCACGCGTACCGAACCTTGAATCACCGGCGGCGCAACCGCCTGGGTGCGGGTGATCTGCAGCAGGGTTGAGTACTCCGAGGCGGGCATCGACAGGGTTTTCACCGCATGGGCTTGTTCGATCAGCGCGTTGAGGTCGCGGGTGATGCTGTCTTTGTCGAGGGTCATTTCCGGCAGGTCGAAATCCAGGCGGCCCTTGTCCGCGCTGATGCTGCAACCGGTCACGGGCGCATCGATGATCGAGCACAGCAAGTGCAGGCAGGTGTGCATTTTCATGTGCTGGTAGCGCCGTTCCCAATCCAGGCCCGCGTCCACCTGCACGCCTGCGGTCAACTGCTCAGGGCAATGATCCACTTGGTGCCAGATGATCGAGCGCAACACCGGGTCGCGCACGGTGCCGATGACCTCGACCCGCGTGCCATCGGCCAGGGTGAGGTGCCCTGTATCTCCCGGTTGCCCGCCGCCGGTGGGGTAGAACAACGTGTGCTCCAGGGCGATGCTGTGTTCGCTGACGGCAATCACCCGGGCGCTGAAGGCGTTCTGGTAGGGCGCGCTGTCGAACAGCGCCAGGGTTTCCATGGTGTGCACAGACATGTTCAACCTCCGACAATCAGTGGGCTGGCTTGCAACAGGTGACGCACCATTGCACTCAAGCCAGGGGGGGAAAGCAGGGTGATTTCAAATTCCGGCCCGCAGACTTTCAGGTTCAACGGCAGGCGCGGCAACTGCTCGCCGATGTCGAGACGGCGCAGGCGAAATTGCAGGTGATGACGCTCTTTCACTGTGGGTTCCAGCATCAACCCCTGCAAAGGGTGAAAGTCGGCGTCGAGCACCGTGACCTTGTGACTGGCGCTGACTTCGCCGACCACGTGCAAACGCTCATCCAGGGCGAAGGCGCCCAGATAATTGCCGTGGTCGGACTCAGCGTTTTTCTGCAACTGAACCTGGTTGACCACCTTGACCTTGGTGCCGGCCGGCACGTCCTGGGTGATCACACACGAGGGGCTGATAAATACGTTGTCGCCGATCAGTACATAACCCAGCACGCGGGCGCCGGCGCCCACCTCTACATTGTTGCCCAGGCGCGGGTGGCGTTTGCCGTCCGGGTTGTTGGCAATGCCACGGGCGCCCAGGGTGACGCCGCAAAGGATGTAGCAGTCGTTGCCGATCTCGCAGGTTTCGCCGATGACGGTGCCGTAGCCATGATCCAGCACGAAGCGTCGGCCGATTTTGGCCGCCGGGTGAATCTCCGCGCCGGAGAGGATTTTGCCCTGGTTGCTGAGCTTGAGGGCCATACGCGAAAACACGCCGTTGGTCTGGTCGGGGAAATTCCACACCAGGTGGGCAAGGCGGTAAAACAGCACCGCCTTGAACGAGGCGTAAGACTCCAGGATCAACTCGCCGCGACCACGGGATGCCGGGTCGCGATAGGCATACGCGATCAAGTCTTCGGCCACCGCCTGGGCGGCGTTCTGGATCAGCGGCGCCAGGTGCGGTTCCAGCTGCTTGATCTGCGCAGGCGTCAGGGTCTTGATGAGGTGGGTGAGCAGCTCATCGTGCAGCTGTTGCATGTCGATAAAGCCTCCCATGGAGGCACCCCCGAATTCTGGATGGTTGGAAAACCGGTTATTCGAAACTGGGCAGGTAGCTGTCAGCATTGTCGTAGACCATGGTCAACACCACCGTTTCGGGCGGCAGTTCAGGGGCGAGCTGCGCGATGGCAACCATGTTGGCGGCAGAGGACAAGCCCAAGCTGATGGCGTCGGTGCGCATGATGCGTTTCATCATGTCGATGCACGCCTGGCGCGACACCTTGAGCATGCCGTCGATCACGTCCACATTGAGAATGCTCGGGATCAAGCCGATCGACAGGCCCTGGATATGGTGGGGCGCGTGCTGGTCCTTGAGCAGGTCGCACTCTTCGGGCTCCACGCCCATCACGCGCATGGCCGGCCACGCAGCCTTGAGGGTTTCGCCGATGCCGGTGATGTGGCCACCCGTGCCGATGCCGCTGACGAAGTAGTCCACGCGCCGCTCACCGAAGGCGCGGAGGATTTCCGGTGCGGTGGTGTCGCGGTGGGTTTGCGGGTTGGCGCCGTTGCGCTGCTGGTTGAGCATCACGTAGCTGGGGTTTTCCAGCTGCAGTTCCATGCACTTTTCGCCGTGGGAATTATTCCCCAGGCGGCTGTCTGACAGCACTACTTTGGCGCCGTAAAGCCGCAGCAGTTTCTGTTTTTCGGGGCTGTAGTTGTCGGGGATCACCAGCACCACTTTGTAGCCCAGTACATTACCGGCCATGACCAGGCCGATGCCGGTATTGCCGCCGCTGGGTTCGATGATGGTCTGCCCGGAATCACGCATCAGCACGCCGCGGCGCTCGGCGTCGAGAATCATGCCCAGGGCGATGCGCGCCTTGTGGCTGCCACCGGGGTTGAGGGATTCGAGCTTGGCGTAGACCTCGATGCCGAGGTCTTCGGAAAACTGCGCCAGACGCACAATCGGCGTGTGGCCGATGACGTCGAGAATGGAGTTATGCAACATCAGTCAGCCCTCGGCTCAGTACAACGGCATGTCGGGTTCGACGTCGCGAACCCAATGTTTCATGCCGCCCTGCAGGACTTTGGTGTTGGCGAAACCGGCGGCCAGCAAGGTACTGGCGGCTTGCTCGGCGCGGGTGCCGGCGTAGCAGATCAGGTAGTGGGTGTTGTCGCGGCTGAGGCTGTCGAGCTGCCCGTCCAGTTCGGCCAGCGGGATATGCACCACGCCGGGTAATTTGCACACCTCCAGCTCGCTGGCATCGCGCACATCCAGCAGCACGTCGGCGCTGCGGTGGTGTTCAAGCACTTGCTTGAGTACGCGCGGCTTGATGTAGCGTTCCTCGGCGAGGGAGGGTTGGCTTGGGATGGCATCGGCGCAGACCGCCGGCGCTACGCTTTCGCTGTGGCGCAGTTCCGAGCAGCACGGGCAGTCGGCGCGGCGCTTGAAGCGAATTTCGCTGAATTTCATCGCCAGTGCATCAAAGCGCATCAAGCGGCCGGACAACGGCTCGCCAATGCCGATCAGCAGCTTGATGGCCTCGGTGGCTTGAATCATCCCCACCACACCCGGCAGCACGCCGATCACGCCACCGGCGCTGCAGTTGGGCGCCAGTTCCGCCGGCGGTGCGCTTGGGAACAGGCAGCGATAGCACGGCCCACCTTTATAGTTGAGCACGCTGATCTGCCCGTCGAAGCGGTAGATGGCGCCGTACACCAAGGGTTTGCCGAGTTGTACGCAGGCGTCGTTGACCAGGTAGCGCGTGTCGAAATTATCGGTGCCGTCGATCACCAGATCGTAGGCGCCGACCAGCTCCAGTGCGTTGTCGACGTTCAGCGCAGTGTTGTGCGCGTTGATCTGGATATGCGCGTTGAGGTCTTGCAGGCGTTGCTTGGCGGACTCGACCTTGGGCATGCCCAGGGTGCTGTTGCCGTGAACGACCTGGCGTTGCAGGTTGCTGCTTTCCACCACGTCGAAATCCACCAGGCCCAGGGTGCCGATCCCGGCTGCCGCCAGGTACAGGCTGATGGGCGAGCCCAGGCCACCGGTGCCGATGATCAGTACCTTGGCTTTTTTCAGGTTCAATTGGCCTTCGCGACCGACGCCCGGCAGGGTGATGTGGCGCACGTAGCGCTGTACTTCCTCATTACTAAGGGCAGGTTCATTGCTTAAAGCGTCTATGCCAATGCCGCCGGAGGTGGCGAGCAGCACTTCGATGTTGGCTTTTTCCGGCAACGGGTCGTCGGCACCGATCAGTTCTTCCTCGGCGGTAAACAGGAAGTGTTCCTTGAGCTGGTTGTTCTTCTCGTGGAACAGATGAGCGCGCAGCTGCGGGTGGCTGTTGCAGAGGTTTTCAATGACTTCGCGCAATGTCGATCCGGTGCCCTCAAGAGTCGATTCCGGCAGCTTGGCCACGCGAACCAGAATATCGGGGAAAGAGACAGCGTTCATGGACAACTCCGTGTGCAGGTCGTTGAAGGGTTGAAGAGCGAAATGCTTGCCATCCCAGGCAAACAGCTTTGAGCCCAGGGCATGGCCCTGACGAACGTCCACCACCAAGTAGCTGACGGGGTAGATCGGCTCACCCAGGAACAGTGCCTTGTCCTGGTCTTCGTCACTGAAATAGGCGCCGACATCCGGGTGGGAGTGATAGATCACCACCACCGGGTTGTCGCTGCGAAACGCTTTGTTCATCAGCAGGGTGTCGGCGACTGAAAAGGTGTAGCCGTTGGCCGCGCTGCGCGGGTACATCTCGGGGTTCTTGCGGTGCAACTCATTCTGGATATTGCTGCCCAGATACACGCTGCCATCGGCGAAGACAAAACCACAGCATTCCTCGGGGTAACTGCGGCTGGCGTGGGCGTAGATCTGTTCCAGGGCGGTGGGGCGGAGGACTTCCATGTTTCTCTCGCGTTGCTGGTATTGGAGGGTCAATTTTTCTTGGCCAGGAGTTTTTCAACCGGCAACTTGGTGATCGCAAAACCGGCCAGCAGGATGGCCGAGTACAGCATCAGGTCTCGGGAGATTTCCACGCCTTCGTACCAGGCGCCGATGATCACCGCGAACACCGGGAAAATGATGAATACGAACGACAAAATGATCGGGCTCAAGCGTTTTAGCAGCATGAAGTACACGATAAAACCGCCCACCGATGCCACCAACCCCAGGTAAAACAGCGCGCTCCAGGAGCGCAGGGTGATGTTTTCGAAGGTCGGTGTTTCAAACCACAGGCCCGCCACGAACAGCATCAGCCCGGCAATGCCGATGGGCAGGGTGTTGTAGGTGATCACACTGATGGCGCTGCCTTTTTGCTTGGTAATGACGTAGCACAAGGCATGCATGATTGCGGCGGTCAGAATCGCCAGTACCCCGAAGAACTCGGCGTGGTCCAGGTGCAGGCCCTGGCTCTTGATGATCATGTAGAGGCTGCCGAAACCGATGCCGATGCCGACCACCTGGGAAAAATAGATGCGCTCACGCAGAAACAGCGCGGAGAAGATCAGGATAAACACCGGCATGCAGCTGAACAGCAGGGCGGTCAGGCCGGAGGAAACATGCATCTCGCCGTAGTTGAGCAGGTAATAGGGAACGCTGAAGTAGGACAAGGTCACAAATACGAAGAACCAGCGGCTTTCGCGCGGGAACAAGATCGGCTCGCGGCGCACCAGGGCAAAACACAGGAACAGCGGGAACGCGATCAGGAAGCGCAAGCCCGCCGAGGTCAGCGGTGGCACGCTTTCGACGGCGATCTTGATCCCCAGCCACGTGGTGCCCCAACTCAGGCACACGATAAGAAACATCACGCTGGTGACCAGGCCGGCCAACCACTGTTTCTGAGTTTTTGTTTTTGTTGTGTTTTCAAGAACGGCGGACATTGGCATCGTTTATTGCTTCCCTGAGCCGGAATTGAACTCTATATTGACTGTGTATTAAGTTGTTTCATCCGGTGATTGAACCCGTAAAAGCACACTATTAGGGCGAATGATGGCTGTCAAAACAAATATTGACATGGTGTCAATTATGCGTGAGGGGTTGTCCAGCGGTCAGGGCGTGAAGTACAAACGCCTGTCCGATGTGATGGAGCGCGGCATCCTCGAAGGCTTGATTGAACCCGGACGAAAACTGCCGCCCCATCGGGTGCTTTCCGACAATCTGGGTGTGACCATCGGCACCATCAGCCGCGCCTACGGCGAGCTGGAACGGCTGGGGTTGGTGGTGGCGCGGGTGGGTGACGGCACATTCGTGCGCAAGCGTGGGATGGAGCGCCAGCGTGACGAAGGCTTTCGCAACGTCAGCGAGGAGCCGCGTCATTACTTCGACATGAGCCGCAACATGCATATACCTGGGCAGGAAACCGTGTTTCTGGCCCAGAGCTTCCAAACCCTGTCGACCAACGCCAAGTTCCTCCAGGACATCAGCGCTTACACCCCGGATGCAGGGTTGCCGCGCTATCGTGAAGCGGGGGCGCAGTGGCTGGTGCAGCGAGATTTTCACCCGATTCCCGAGCAGGTCATCTGCGTCAATGGCGGCCAGCATGGCTTGCTCTGCGCGATGATGGCGCTGTTGCGGGCGGGCGATACGGTGGTCACTGAACAGCTTACCTACCCTGGGCTGATCACGGCCGCGCGCATGCTCGGCGTACGGCTGATCGGCCTGGAGATGGACGAAGAAGGTGTGCTGCCGGGCGCGCTGGATGAAGTCTGTCGTAATCACCGGGTTTCGGCGTTGTATTGCACGCCCACTATCCAGAACCCGACGACGGCGGTGTTATCGGTGGCGCGCCGGGAAGCCTTGGTCAAAGTCTGTCGTGAACACAACCTGCTGATTCTTGAAGACGAAGCCCACGGCGTATTGGTCGAAGACCGGCCGCCGCCCCTCAGCCATTTCGCGCCTGAACGTACGATTTTGATCAGCAGCCTGAGCAAGGCCGTGTCCGCCGGATTACGGGTGGGCTATGTGCACGCGCCACCGGCGCTGGTCAGCCGTATTTCTGCAGCCCTGCGCTCAACCTGCTGGATGGCCACGCCGGTGACGTTGGAGCTGGCAACGCAGTGGATCGAAAACGGCACGGCGGAATACCTGCTACGCCAGCAGATCAACGAGATCAGCCGCCGCAAAGCCCTGGTGGGCGACCTGTTGGCCGGCCTTGAATACCGCACTCACCTCAACAGCCCGCACTTTTGGATTGAAGTACCGGAGCCATGGCGTGCGTCGGAAATTGAGGCAGAGCTTAAGCAGAATAATTACCTGATCGCCACGGCCGAAGCCTTTGCCGTCGGGCAAACGGCGGTGCCGCAGTTTATTCGGGCGAGCATCTGCAACACGTCGGGGGATGATCAGTTGTTGCGGGCGGGGTTTGATGCGCTGGCGACGGCGTTGGGGCAGGGCGGTGGCAGGTTTCACCTGTAGGACCGCGTTATCGTTCATCGCAGGCAAGCCAGCTCCCACATTTGAATGCATTCCAGTGTTGGAACTCAGTCAACTGTGGGAGCTGGCTTGCCTGCGATGGGGCCAGATCAGGCAATACAACTATTTGAACCTGCGCTCTACACCCTTCTCCACCAAAATCTTCGCCGATATCTCTTCCACCGAGAAATGCGTGGAATTGATGTGCGCAATATTCTCGCGACGGAACAGATTTTCCACTTCGCGCACTTCGAACTCGCACTGTGCATAGCTCGAATAGCGGCTGTTGGGCTTGCGCTCATTGCGGATCGCCGTCAGCCGATCCGGGTCAATCGTCAGGCCGAACAGCTTGTGTTGGTGCGCGCGCAAGGCGGCCGGCAGTGTCAGGTGCTCCATGTCGTCTTCGGTCAGCGGATAGTTGGCCGCGCGGATGCCGAACTGCATGGCCATATACAAGCACGTCGGCGTCTTGCCGCAGCGGGACACGCCCACCAGGATCAAATCGGCCTTGTCGTAATAGTGCGTGCGGGCGCCGTCATCGTTGTCCAGGGCGAAGTTCACCGCCTCGATACGCTCCATATAATTGGAGTTGTGCCCAATGGAATGGGACTTTCCTACAGAATAGGAGGAGTGTTCACTCAACTCCTGTTCCAGCGGCGCCAGGAACGTGGAGAAGATGTCGATCATGAAACCATTGGAGGTTGCGAGGATCTCACGGATGTCCTGATTGACGATGGTGTCGAAAATGATCGGCCGAAAACCGTCTTTTTCAGCCGCCAGATTGATTTGTTGTACCATGGCCCGCGCTTTATCCACGCTGTCGATATAGGGCCGCGTGAATTTGGCGAAGGTAATGTTTTCGAACTGCGCGAGCAGGCTCTGGCCCAATGTTTCGGCTGTGATGCCGGTGCCGTCGGAGATAAAGAAAGCAGATCGTTTCATTTGAGCCCTGGGCCTTAAGCTGATGGCGAATCTTGGATATGATAGGCGCGATTTTGCCGTCCCGCAGTGGGCCGCATTCTCACTTATTTTCCAGGTCCAGGCCACAAGCGCTGGCGTTTGCTCCTACTGAGCAGCCGGCGTCCTGAGCTTTTCCAACACAGAAAGTGGAGAGATCACCTTGGTAGAGTACGTAGTTTCCCTCGATAAGCTCGGCGTCCATGATGTAGAGCATGTGGGGGGCAAGAACGCATCCCTCGGCGAGATGATCAGTAATCTTGCAGGCGCTGGTGTCTCGGTGCCCGGTGGTTTCGCCACCACGGCCCAGGCTTACCGCGATTTCCTCGAACTGAGCGGCCTCAATGCTCAGATCCACGCCGCGCTGGACGCCCTGGACGTCGATGACGTCAACGCCCTGGCCAAGACCGGTGCCCAGATCCGTCAATGGATCATGGAAGCCGAGTTCCCCGAGAAGCTCAACGAAGAAATCCGCACCGCCTTCGCCACCCTGTCGGCCGGCAACCCGGACATGGCCGTTGCCGTGCGCTCCTCGGCCACCGCCGAAGACTTGCCGGACGCCTCCTTTGCCGGCCAGCAGGAAACCTTCCTGAACATTCGCGGCGTCGAAAACGTGATCCGCGCCGCCAAGGAAGTGTTCGCTTCGCTGTTCAACGACCGCGCCATTTCCTACCGCGTACACCAGGGTTTCGACCACAAGCTGGTGGCCCTGTCTGCCGGCGTGCAGCGCATGGTGCGTTCGGAAACCGGCACGGCCGGCGTGATGTTCACCCTGGACACCGAATCCGGTTTCCGTGACGTGGTGTTTATCACCGGCGCCTACGGCCTGGGTGAAACCGTCGTACAAGGCGCAGTGAACCCGGACGAATTCTACGTCCACAAACACACGCTTGAGGCAGGCCGTCCGGCCATCTTGCGCCGCAACCTGGGCAGCAAGGCCATCAAGATGATCTACGGCGACGAGGCCAAGGCCGGTCGTTCGGTGAAAACCGTTGAAGTCGACAAGGCCGAGCGCGCGCGTTTCTGCCTGACCGACGCTGAAGTCAGCGAATTGGCCAAACAAGCGATGATCATCGAAAAGCACTACAAGTGCCCGATGGACATCGAGTGGGCCAAAGACGGTGACGACGGCAAGCTGTACATCGTGCAGGCGCGCCCTGAAACCGTGAAAAGCCGCACCTCGGCCAACGTCATGGAGCGCTACCTGCTCAAGGAAACCGGCACCGTGCTGGTAGAGGGCCGCGCCATCGGCCAGCGCATCGGCGCCGGCAAGGTGCGGATCATCAAGGACGTGTCCGAAATGGACAAAGTCCAGCCCGGCGACGTGCTGGTTTCCGACATGACCGACCCGGACTGGGAACCGGTAATGAAGCGCGCCAGCGCCATCGTCACCAACCGCGGCGGGCGTACCTGCCACGCGGCGATCATCGCGCGTGAGCTGGGGATTCCAGCGGTAGTGGGTTGCGGCAACGCCACCCAACTGTTGAAAGACGGCCAGGGCGTGACCGTGTCCTGCGCCGAAGGCGACACCGGTTTCATCTTTGAAGGTGAACTGGGCTTCGATATCAAGCAAAACTCCATCGACGCCATGCCCGACCTGCCGTTCAAGATCATGATGAACGTCGGCAACCCGGACCGTGCCTTCGATTTCGCGCAGTTGCCGAACGCCGGTGTGGGCCTGGCCCGCCTGGAATTCATCATCAACCGCATGATCGGTGTGCACCCCAAGGCCCTGCTGAACTACGACGGCCTGCCAGCGGACATCAAGGAAAGCGTCGACAAGCGCATCGCCGGCTACAACGACCCGGTCGGCTTCTATGTCGAGAAACTGGTGGAAGGCATCAGCACCCTGGCGGCGGCGTTCTATCCGAAAAAGGTCATCGTGCGTTTGTCGGACTTCAAGTCCAACGAATACGCCAACCTGATCGGCGGCAAGCTCTACGAGCCGGAAGAAGAAAACCCGATGCTGGGCTTCCGTGGCGCCTCGCGTTACATCAGCGAAGCCTTCCGCGACTGCTTCGAGCTGGAATGCCGTGCCCTCAAGCGCGTACGCAATGAGATGGGCCTGACCAACGTCGAGATCATGGTGCCGTTCGTGCGCACCCTGGGCGAAGCGAGCCAGGTGGTCGACTTGCTGGCAGAAAACGGCCTGAGCCGTGGTGAAAACGGCCTGCGCGTGATCATGATGTGCGAGCTGCCGTCCAACGCCATCCTGGCCGAGGAGTTCCTGGAATTCTTCGACGGTTTCTCCATCGGCTCCAACGACCTGACCCAGCTGACCCTGGGCCTGGACCGTGACTCGGGAATCATCGCGCACCTGTTCGATGAACGTAACCCTGCGGTGAAGAAGCTGCTGGCCAACGCCATCCAGGCCTGCAACAAGGCCGGCAAGTACATCGGCATCTGCGGCCAAGGCCCTTCCGACCACCCGGACCTGGCCAAATGGCTGATGGAGCAGGGTATCGAGAGCGTCTCGCTGAACCCTGACTCCGTGTTGGAAACCTGGTTCTTCCTCGCGGAAGGCCAAGCGTCCGCTTAAGGTCGATACGTCAAAAGTGCCGGTCACTCGCCAAGGGTGACCGGCATTCTTATCTGTGCAGGGCGGAACTCCTTCCGGACGCCGCCCTTTTTTGTGCAAGAGCATTATGCAAAGCAGCAGCAACCTGTTTCCCGTCGCCCTGATCAGCGCTGAACGTCGTGGCGACTTAAGTGAAGATGTGTACCGCCTCAAACCCGGCAACAGCCCCGACGGCACCGTCGAGCTGGCCGTGACGCGTTTGGGCCTGGCCGATGTCCCGGAAAACCGGGGCACGCCGGTTATTTTGTTGCACGGCAGTTTTTCCAACCGGCGTTTCTGGTACTCGCCCAAAGGCATCGGCCTGGGCGCTTACCTGGCGCGCCAGGGTTTTGATGTGTGGATCCCGGAAATGCGCGGGCACGGTTTGTCCAAACGCAATCACGACTATGCCAGGAACCGTGTCGCCGACTATGCGCGTTACGATTTACCGGCCATTGGCGCGTTTGTGCGTGAGCAAAGTGCGCAAATTCCGCATTGGGTCGGGCATTCCCTGGGCGGCACGGCCCTGGCGGCGGCATTGGGCGGCCAGCACCTGGGCGCGCCGGCAGTGGCCTCGGTGGCGCTGTTTGGCTGTCAGGTCAGCCGCACCCATTGGCCGTTGAAGATTCCACCGTTGGAGTGGACCGGTCGTTTGCTCCTGAAACGCTTTGGTGAAGTGTCCGGTTCGCGGCTCAAGCGCGGCCCGGAGGACGAGCCGGCAGGCGTGATGATCGAAGCCATGCGCTGGAACGGCCTGTTCGGTCGTTTTGGCGATGGCAAGCAGGACTGGTGGAAAGGTCTGGCAGACGTTGACGTGCCGCTGTTGGCGGTGAGCGCGGCGGGCGACCGGCAGGATCCGGATTGGGCGTGCCGCAAGCTGTTCGAGCAAGTCGGTTCGGAGCATCGCCAATACCTGTGCCTGGGGCGCCAGCAAGGTTTTACCGGGGATTTCGGGCACGTTGAGATGCTGGTCAGCAAAGCCGCGCAGGCTGAGGTATGGCCTTTGGTGGAGCGCTGGTTGAAAGATCCGCTGTCACCGTTAGCCGGGGCAGAATCCCAGGCACTGGAAGCGGTTTGACCCGGCGCTCTGCCAAGGGCGTTTCACTCGTGTGTGGTTGCGGCTAATATATGACGGATTAAACGCTTCTGGTCATATTCAGTCGCGCAGTGGTTATTGCGTTGCGATGAGATGGGTCTGATCATGGCCGCCGCCGACGGGCAACTGCCTAAAGAATGCCTGTTGCGATGCGTTTTTCTGATGTACACCGTGGGATGTTCGACCTCTTCTTTAACGACAGGAGTTTCTCGATGAACCATTACGTGACGCCCGACTTGTGCGACACCTACCCGGACCTGGTGCAGGTGGTTGAGCCGATGTTCAGCAATTTCGGTGGCCGAGACTCCTTTGGCGGCGAAATCGTCACCATCAAGTGCTTCGAAGACAAC
Organism: Pseudomonas sp. D2002; assembly: GCF_013385735.1. Classification (NCBI taxonomy): domain Bacteria; kingdom Pseudomonadati; phylum Pseudomonadota; class Gammaproteobacteria; order Pseudomonadales; family Pseudomonadaceae; genus Pseudomonas; species Pseudomonas sp. D2002. Next base: position 113,963 of record NZ_JACAPL010000015.1, read on the forward strand.
TCCCTGGTCAAGGAACAGGCCGACCAGCCTGGCGCCGGCAAAGTGTTGGTGGTTGACGGTGGCGGCTCACTGCGTCGCGCGTTGCTGGGCGACATGATCGCCGAGAAAGCCGCGAAGAACGGCTGGGAAGGGCTGGTGATCTACGGCTGCATCCGTGATGTCGATGTCATCGCCCAGACTGATCTTGGGGTGCAGGCGTTGGCAACCCACCCGATGAAAACCGACAAGCGCGGCATTGGCGACCTGAATGTGATCGTGACTTTCGCCGGCGTGACCTTCCGCCCAGGCGAATACATCTATGCGGACAATAATGGCGTGATCGTCTCGCCACGCCCGCTGAAAATGCCTGAATAAACCGCGGTAGCCGATAGGGGTGAGGATGTTCGAGGAAGAAAACGCGCAATGGGGGCTGGTGCACGCCCTGGTGCTGGACGGTAAAGGCGGTGCGCGTTCGATTGCCCGGACTGAGCTTGACGACTTGCAGCTTCAGCCACAGGAAAGCCTGTGGCTGCATTGGGATCGCAGCCACCCGCAGACCCAGACGTGGCTGCGTAAAGCCAGCGGCTTGAGCGAGTTCGCCTGCGACCTGCTGTTGGAGGAAAACACCCGTCCGCGCTTGCTGCCGCTGCCCGACGCAGAATTGCTGCTGTTTCTGCGCGGGGTCAACCTTAACCCCGGCGCCGAGCCGGAAGACATGGTATCGGTGCGCATTTTCGCTGCGGCCAGTCGCGTGATTTCCCTGCGCCTGCGCCCGCTGCGCGCAACCGATGAGCTACTGGTGCAACTGGCGGAAGGAAAAGGGCCGAAGACCGCGTCCGAGCTCATCCTTTATATGGCGCAATACCTGACCAATAAAGTGCAGGATCTGGTCACCGACCTGTCTGAAGTCGTCGATATCGAAGAAGAAAAACTGGATGCCGACGAACGGTATACTCCGGAGCATGGCAACGTTTTGCAGATACGTCGTCGAGCCGCTGGGCTCAAACGTTTTCTTGCGCCGCAGCGGGATATTTTCGCCCAGCTCACGCGCATCAAATTGCCTTGGTTCTGTGACGACGATGCCGACTATTGGAACGAATTACACAACAGCCTGACGCGTTACCTTGAAGAGCTCGAATTGGCTCGGGAGCGCGTGGGGCTTGTGCTTGAGACCGAAGACCGGCGTTTGAGCCTGCGCATGAATCGCACCATGTATCGCTTCGGGATCATCACCGGGATCTTCCTGCCGATGAGTTTTCTCACCGGTTTGCTGGGTATAAATGTGGGCGGCATTCCGTTCTCTGGCAGCCCTTATGGATTCGTGATTGCGTGCCTGATGATGGTGGCCGTCGCACTGGGACAATGGTGGCTATTTCGACGATTGCGCTGGGTTTGACCTGAATATGACCTGAACGTACGAAGGGGCCATGTGACCCCAGGAATTTAACCCTCGTCTTTTAAAACACTTGCGAGAGGTCTTTATGCACGATCCGTTCGAACAGTCTTTGCGTGACATGCTCAATGCGTCGCCGTCCAACCGTGACGACGATGCTTGCCTTGGCCGCGTGTTGAAAACCGCCAACCGTCAGGTAGGGGCGGGTGACTTGTTCGGTCTGCTCGGTCGTTGGCTGCCGGCGTTGATGATGGCCCTGAACAATGGTTCGGCCCATGTATCGCCGGTGTCCCGTCGTAAACCTCTTGCTCGCACTGCTGATAAGGCTGATTGAATATGGAACTTGATCTCTGGACCCAGAGCCTGGTCACTGCGATGACCGCATTGTGGACCAAAGTGGCGAATTTCATTCCCAACCTGTTTGGGGCGCTGGTCCTGGTACTGCTCGGGTTTGTCGTGGCCAAGCTGCTCGACACCTTGCTGTCCAAATTGCTCGCCAAACTGGGCCTGGACCGCTTGATGGCAGGCACCGGCCTGACCAAGCTGTTGGGGCGTGCCGGCTTGCAAGTGCCGATCTCTACCCTGATCGGGAAGATCGTCTACTGGTTCGTTTTACTTATTTTTCTGGTTTCTGCTGCTCAATCCCTTGGACTTGAGCGAGTTTCAGCTACGCTCGACATGCTGGCGCTGTATTTGCCGAAGGTTTTCGGCGGCGCGCTTGTGCTGCTGGTAGGTGTTTTACTGGCGCAACTGGCCAATGGGCTGGTGCGCGGGGCGGCCGAAGGCGTGGGGTTGGACTATGCTGCGGGCCTGGGTCGAATTGCCCAAGGCCTGGTGATCATCATCAGTATTTCGGTCGCGATCAGCCAGTTGGAGGTCAAAACTGACCTGCTTAACCACGTGATTGTGATTGTTTTGATTACCGTTGGTCTGGCCGTTGCGCTGGCCATGGGGTTGGGAAGCCGGGAAATTGCCGGGCAGATTCTTGCGGGAATCTATGTGCGTGAGTTGTATCAGGTAGGGCAGCAGGTGCGTGTGGGCGAGGTCGAAGGGCAAATCGAGGAGATCGGTACCGTGAAAACTACGGTGCTGACCGATGAGGGTGAACTGGTGTCACTGTCCAATCGGATTCTCCTGGAGCAGCAGGTCAGTAGCCGCTAACACGGCAAACCCTGCTAATGTACGCCGCCGCGAACCCGGGTGACCGGGCTGCAGCGGACATTGACCTGACTGTCGGCACGACTTGTTTTGAATAAAGCCCAAACGCTGTCCACGCGCTATGACCCCCGTGAGCTCTCTGATGAGGAGTTGGTCGCGCGCTCGCACACGGAGCTGTTTCACGTAACACGCGCGTACGAAGAATTGATGCGCAGATATCAACGCACTCTGTTCAACGTTTGTTCAAGGTATTTAGGGAACGATAGAGATGCGGATGATGTCTGTCAGGAAGTGATGCTCAAGGTGCTGTACGGCCTCAAGAACTTCGAGGGCAAATCGAAGTTCAAGACCTGGCTCTACAGCATCACGTACAACGAGTGCATCACGCAGTATCGTAAGGAACGGCGCAAGCGTCGCTTGATGGACGCTTTGAGTCTGGACCCCCTTGAGGAAGCGTCTGAAGAAAAGGCGCCGGCACCCGAGGAGAAGGGCGGACTCGATCGCTGGTTGGTGCATGTGAATCCGATTGACCGAGAAATTCTGGTGCTTCGATTTGTCGCAGAGCTAGAGTTTCAGGAAATTGCTGACATCATGCACATGGGTTTGAGTGCTACAAAAATGCGTTACAAACGCGCTCTTGATAAATTACGTGAGAAATTTGCGGGCGAGACTGAAACTTAGTGCGTGGCAAATATCTCTTACGTGTAGGCAAGTTCTGTTAGACTTGTCGCCGAGTTGTCCCCCGGTTTGTGGGACTGCTTTACAATCACCAGATGGGGATTTAACGGATGAAACTGAAAAACACCTTGGGCTTGGCCATTGGTACTCTTATTGCCGCTACTTCTTTCGGCGCACTGGCACAAGGCCAAGGCGCAGTTGAAGGCCAGCTGTTCTACAAAAAGCAGTTCAACGATAGCGTTAAGCACATCGAAGACGGCTACAACCCTGGCGCCAGCATCGGTTACTTCTTGACCGACGACGTGTCGATCAACCTGAACTACGACACCACCAACCACACCCGTTCGAACGACGGTACTGGTTCCCAGAAGATCAAAGGTGACACTGGCAGCGTGACTGCTCAGTACCACTTCGGTCAGGCTGGTGTTGATTCCCTGCGTCCATACGTAGAAGGTGGTTTCGGTCACCAGAGCCGTACCAACGTTGAAGCTGACGGCCACAAAGGTCGCGACCAGTCCACCCTGGCTATCGCTGGCGCTGGCGTGAAGTACTACTTCACCAACAACCTGTTCGCACGTGCTGGTGTTGAGTCCGACTACAACCTGGACAACGGCAAGTGGGATTACTCCGCACTGGTCGGCCTGGGCGTAAACTTCGGCGGCAACGCTGGCGCAGTTGCTCCAGCTCCTACCCCAGCACCAGCTCCAGAGCCAACTCCAGAGCCAGAAGCTCCAGTTGCTCAGGTTGTTCGTGTTGAGCTGGACGTGAAGTTCGACTTCGACAAGTCGGTTGTTAAGCCTAACAGCTACGGCGACGTGAAAAACCTCGCTGACTTCATGAAACAGTACCCACAAACCACCACCGTTGTTGAAGGTCACACTGACTCCGTCGGTCCTGACGCTTACAACCAGAAGCTGTCCCAGCGTCGTGCTGACGCGGTCAAGCAAGTTCTGGTCAAAGACGGTATCGCTCCTAACCGTGTAAGCTCGGTTGGTTATGGCAAATCCCGCCCAGTTGCTGACAACGCAACTGAAGCTGGCCGCGCTATCAACCGTCGCGTAGAAGCCTCGGTAGAAGCTCAAGCTGCTCAGTAATTACTGAGTGGTAAAAAAAAGCCCGGCTTAGGCCGGGCTTTTTTTCGCCTGAAATTTACCTCAGCCGCCGGCTGAAACCGCAACGCAAGCGGCCTGATTCGTGGCGGCAACACTGCCGATCACCAGGATCGCCGGGCTCTTCAGGGCGAATGACAGTGCATCCGCGTGCATACGCGCAAGATGACTGCGGCATTCCCGCTGCTGGGGCAGCGATGCATTTTCGATCATCGCTACCGGCATATCCGCTGCCATTCCGCCCTCCAGCAGTTGCAGACGAATCTCCTCCAGCTTCGCCACGCCCATGTACACCACCAATGTCGTCCCGCCCTCGGCCAGCGCGCGCCAGTTCAGGCTGCTGTCGTCCTGGGTATGTGCCGTGACCAGCGTTACGCCTCGGCTGACACCGCGCAAGGTCAGCGGAATGTCGCACTGGGTTGCCCCCGCCAGGCCTGCCGTAATGCCATTGACCAGTTCTACCATCACCCCGCGCGCGCGCAGCCACCTCGCTTCTTCGCCGCCCCGGCCGAAAATGCACGGGTCACCGCCTTTAAGCCGCACCACGCACTTGCCTTGGCGTGCATAACGCAGCATCAAGCGGTGGATAAAATCCTGGGGCGTCGAACGGCACCCGCCGCGCTTGCCAACGGTGATCACCCGCGCCTCAACGCAGTGTTCCAGCACGGCCGGGTTGACCAAATCGTCGATCAACACCACATCGGCCTCGTGCAGGGCCCGCACCGCCTTGAGGGTCAACAGCTCCGGATCCCCGGGCCCAGCGCCCACCAGCCAGACTTTTGCGCTCATGTTTTACCCTCACACACTGATTGCGATTGGCTGCGAGTTGCTGGCCAAAAGACGTTTGATTTCCGGCACACAGGAGCCGCATTGCGTGCCGCAGCCCAATTCTTGTTTAAGCCCGTCCAGGTTCAGGCCACGGGCAATACCGGCGCACACCGCGTTTTCGCTGACGTTCCTGCAGTTGCACAGCGTCTTGTTGCTGGCTGCCGCACCGCCCGGTGGCGCGCTGAGCGGCGCCAACAGCCAGCGGCGCAGTTGATCGTCGGTACGGCCTTCCAGCCAAAGGCCTTGCAGCCAATGCCGGGCCAGGGTTTCGCCCGCCAGGCGCAACGCGGTAATACGGCCTTTTTCGATTTTTACCCGCTTGCCGATCGAGCGGCGCGGGTCGTCATAGGCCATGACAGGGCCATCATTGAGGCCCAGCAGTTCGTCGATGCGGGTCAATAGTTGCAGGTCGGGCGCCTCGGTATGCGCCGCACGTACCAGCAGCGCCGGACGTTCGCGTCCCGCCAGGCTCAAGCTGACGTAGGCAAAGCCTTCGCACAGTGGGCGCAGTGCTTCAAAGTGTTGCTGAACATTTCCTTCAATCAGCGCGAACAGCTGCCACGGCAGGTGTACCGCTTCAAGGCGCACGCCGCTGTGCTTGAGTTCCGGCTGTTTCGACAACGGGTCAAACGCCGGTTGGGTCAGCGCATTGACGCCGCCCTTGAGAAAACGATCACCCCAATGCATCGGCAGGAATGCCTGACCTGGGCGCACGCTGTCGTCACTGTTGACGGCGACGATCACGTTGCCGCGCCGGCTCTTCAGGTTGACCAGATCACCTTCTTTGAAACGATGACGGCGCAATTCATCCGGGTGCAGGCTCAGCAACGCCTCGCTGACATGGCCGAACAGCTGCGCTGCCGTGCCCGTTCGGCTCATGCCATGCCATTGATCACGCAGGCGCCCGGTAATCAGGGTCAGCGGGAAGCGCGCATCGCGCGGCTCCTTGGCGGCGCGGTAAGGGTCGGCGACAAAGTGCGCCCGGCCGCTGTCAGTCGGGAATACGCCATCGGCATACAGACGCGGCGTTCCCGTTTGCGCGCCCGCGGGAAACGGCCATTGCTGCGGCCCGATCTGATCGAGCAGGGCATGGCTGATGCCCGACAGGTCAAGGTCGCGGTCGCGGGTCAGTAGCTTGTATTCATCAAAAATCTGCGCCGGTTGCTCAAAGGCAAACAGGCTGGCCAGCCCCGGCCGCAAGCGACGCTCCAGCCGCTGTGCAAAATCAACGGTAATCGCCCAATCCGGCCGTGCTTCGCCAGGTGGGGCAATGGCGCGGCGCACGTGGGAAATACGCCGTTCGGAGTTGGTCACGGTGCCTTCCTTTTCGCCCCAACTGGCGGCGGGGAGCAACAAGTCGGCATAGGCGGCCGTCTCGGTGGTACGAAACGCCTCCTGCAATACCACGAAAGGGCACGCCGCTAATGCCGCACGTACGCGGTTTTGGTCCGGCAGCGATTGCGCGGGGTTGGTGCAGGCGATCCACACGGCCTTGATCTTGCCGGCCTGGATTTGCTCGAACAGCTCTATCGCGGTCAACCCGGTAGGCGCCGGCAACGATTCAACGCCCCAATAGGCGGCGACTTCTGCACGGTGTTCAGGGTTGGCGGCTTCGCGATGGCCCGGCAGCAAGTTCGACAAACTACCGGTTTCGCGCCCGCCCATGGCATTCGGCTGTCCCGTCAGGGAAAACGGCCCACAGCCCGGCCGGCCAATCGTCCCAGTGGCCAGGTGCAAGTTGATCAGCGCGCTGTTTTTTGCACTGCCAGCGGTGGATTGGTTCAGGCCCATGCACCACAGCGACAGAAAGCTGCTGGAGGTGCCGACCCATTCCGCGCACAGCCGCAGCTGCTCGACGCTGATCCCGCACAGTTGCGTGACCATTTGCGGCGTGTAGTCATGCACCAGTCGCTTCAACTCGACCAGCCCATCGGTATGCGCCTGGATGAATTCACGGTCGATCCAGTCTTCCCATAGCAATACATGCAAAATCCCATGAAACAGGGCCACATCCGTTCCCGGCAGGATGGCCAGGTGCAGGTCAGCCAAATCGCAGGTGTCCGTGCGCCGTGGGTCGATCACCAGCACTTTCATCTGTGGGCGCCGCGCTTTGGCTTCCTCCAGGCGTCGGAACAATACCGGGTGGGCGTAGGCCATGTTGCTGCCGACGATCATCACGCAGTCGCTGGATTCCAGGTCTTCATAGCTGCACGGCGGCGCGTCGGCGCCCAGGCTGCGCTTGTAGCCCACCACCGCCGAGGACATGCACAGCCGCGAGTTGCTATCGATGTTGTTGGTGCCGACCAGCGCGCGCGCCAGTTTGTTGAAGCTGTAATAGTCCTCGGTCAGCAACTGCCCGGAGATGTAGAACGCCACGCTGTCCGGCCCGTGTTCGCTGAGGGTCTCGGCGAACACGTTGGCCGCGTGTTCCAAGGCGGTCTCCCAATCGGTGCGCGCGCGCGCCAAGCCTTTGCCCAGGCGCAGTTCCGGGTACAACGCGCGGGCGGCCAAGTCGCCGGTCAGGTGCAGGCTTGAGCCTTTGCTGCACAACTTGCCAAAATTCGCCGGGTGGTCTGGGTCGCCCTGCACACCGAGGATCTGCGCGCCGTCATGCTCGATCAGCACGCCGCAACCCACCCCGCAATAACAGCAGGTGGACGCGGTGACTTGGCGGTCCATCAACCTGCGTCCCGCAGGGCCAACATGACCCGGCCGTTTTCCACGCGGGCAGGGTGATGGTGGGCGCAGCCGATGTCCGGCGCCTGGGCTTCGCCGGAGGCCAGATCAATCTGCCAGTTGTGCAGCGGGCAGGCCACGCGCTTGCCGTAGATCAAGCCTTGGGACAGGGGGCCGCCCTTGTGCGGGCAGCGGTCGTCGAGGGCGAACACTTCGTCGTCACTGGTGCGGAAAATCGCGATGTCACCCTTTGGGCCATTGATGATGCGCGAGCCCAGGGCGTTGATTTCTTCCAGGGCGCAGATATCCAGCCAGTTCATGCCGGCACCTCCAGCTGTTTGACGGGGATGACTTCAAATTCCTTTTTCAGCAGCGGCTGCTCCAGGCGCTCTTTCCACGGGTCCTGCTCGAACGACAGCGAGAATTGCAGGCGCTCGTTGAGCGCCTGGCGCCGGGCCGGGTCTTCCAGCACGGCTTTCTTGATGTGCTCCATGCCCACCCGTTGCAGGTAGTGCACGGTGCGCTCAAGGTAGAAGGCTTCTTCGCGATAGAGCTGCAGGAAGGCGCCGTTGTATTCGCGCACTTCTTCGGCGGTTTTGAGTTTGACGAAGAACTCTGCGACTTCCGTCTTGATCCCGCCGTTGCCGCCGATGTACATCTCCCAGCCGGAGTCGACGCCGATTATTCCCACGTCCTTGATGCCTGCTTCCGAGCAATTACGTGGGCAGCCGGACACCGCCAGCTTGACCTTGTGCGGTGACCACATATTGAACAGGTCATGCTCCAGCTCAATGCCCAACTGCGTTGAGTTTTGTGTGCCGAAGCGGCAGAACTCGCTGCCGACGCAGGTCTTCACGGTGCGGATGGATTTGCCATAGGCGTGCCCGGACGGCATATCGAGGTCTTTCCACACGCCGGGCAAGTCCTGCTTCTTGATGCCCAGCAAGTCGATGCGCTGGCCGCCGGTGACCTTGACCATCGGCACGTTGTACTTGTCAGCCACGTCGGCGATGCGCCGCAACTCAGACGGATTGGTCACACCGCCCCACATCCGCGGGACCACGGAGTAGGTGCCGTCTTTCTGAATATTGGCGTGGGCGCGTTCGTTGATCAGGCGCGATTGCGGGTCGTCCCTGGCTTCACCCGGCCACGTGGAGATCAGGTAATAGTTGAGGGCCGGGCGGCAGGTGGCGCAGCCGTTGGGCGTGCGCCAGTTCAGGTAGCTCATGGTGCCGGCGATGGTCAGCAGATGCTGGTCGCGGATGGCCTGGCGGATTTGCCCATGGTTGAGGTCGCTGCAACCGCAAATGGCCTTTTCGCTTTTCGGTTTGACGTCGGCGGCACCGCCCACGGTGTTGATCAGGATCTGTTCCACCAACCCTGCACAGGAACCGCAAGAGCTGGCGGCCTTGGTGTGTTTCTTGACCTCGTCGACGCTGAACAGCCCGTGTTCCTGGATCGCCTTGACGATGGTGCCTTTGCACACGCCGTTACAACCGCAGACTTCGGCGTTGTCGGCCATGCTCATGGCTTTGTCCTGGCCTTGATGGCCTACATCGCCCAGAGCATTTTCACCGAACATCAAGTGATCGCGGATCTCACCAATCGCGTGGTTCTCACGGATCTGGCGGAAGTACCAACCGCCATCCGCCGTATCGCCGTACAAGCAGGCGCCGACGAGGATGTCGTCCTTGATCACCAGTTTTTTATACACGCCGCCAATCGGGTCGGAGAGTGTAATAGTCTCGGTGCCTTCGCCGCCCATGAAGTCGCCGGCGGAGAACAGGTCGATACCGGTCACCTTCAATTTGGTCGAAGTCACCGAGCCTTTGTAAGTGGCAAAGCCCAACTGCGCCAAGTGGTTGGCGCAGACCTTGGCCTGTTCGAACAGCGGCGCGACCAAGCCATAAGCGATGCCACGGTGGCTGGCGCACTCGCCAATCGCATAGATGCGCGGGTCGTAGGTTTGCAGGGTGTCGTTGACCAGAATCCCACGGTTGCACGGGATGCCGGATTTTTCCGCGAGCTCAGTGTTAGGGCGGATGCCGGCCGCCATCACCACCAGGTCGGCGGGGATGATGTCGCCGTTCTTGAACTGCACCGAACCGACGCGGCCATTGCCGGCGTCATGCAGCGCCTGGGTCTGTTCGCACAGGCGGAACACCAGGCCACGGTTTTCCAGTTCGGTTTGCAACAACTGGCCGCTCGTCTTGTCCAGTTGCCGCTCCAGCAGCCACTCGCCGATGTGCACCACGGTCACGTGCATACCGCGCAGCATCAGGCCGTTGGCGGCTTCCAGGCCGAGCAGGCCGCCGCCAATGACCACGGCGTGCTTGTGGGTCTTGGCGGTGTCGATCATGGCTTGGGTGTCGGCGATGTCGCGGTAGCCGATTACGCCCTGCAACGTATTGCCGGGGATCGGCAGAATAAACGGGGTCGAACCGGTGGCAATCAGCAGGCGGTCGTATTCGGCTTCGGTGCCGTCTTCGGCAATCACAATGCGTTTGACCCGGTCGATCTGCACCACTTTGCGGTTGAGCAACAATTTGATGTGGTTATCCAGGTACCAACTCAGGTCGTTGAGCACGATCTCTTCGAAGGTCTGCTCACCGGCCAGCACCGGCGACAGCAGGATGCGGTTGTAGTTGGTGTGGGGCTCGGCGCCGAACACGGTGATGTCGTACAGGTCGCTGCTCAGCTTGAGCAATTCTTCAAGGGTGCGAACCCCGGCCATGCCGTTGCCGATCATCACCAATTTGAGTTTTTTCATGTCGTTCTCCGCAATGGCTCGACAAATTCCGTGCAAACAAAAAAAGGCGTCCCCGCCAGTTACCTGGCGAGGACACCTTTGTCCGGTCCCGTTCTCTCGGGAAGCTCGACCCTTCGACGTTGAAGGGGCGGCTATGTGTGTGTGTTGTTGATGAAAGTAATGCAGCCGTTGTGCCAAGTCGTCAGGCGCCCGGTTTAGTGGGGTTGCCATCGAAATCGTGTGGGAAATCGCCCTTTAGTGGTGCAGCAACCAATACACCAGCACCAGATTGATCAGCAGCGAAACCGTAGCCAGGGTTTGCCAGACCTTGAGTGGCTCGCGCTCCAGCAGTGGCCGTGGCCGTACGCTTAATTCCCGGCGGTCAGCCTGTTCCAGCGCCAGCAGCCACTCTTCGGCGGTTTCATAACGTTGCGCCGGTTGCGCCGCCACGGCGCGCTCCAGACTCAGCGGCAACCCGTCCGGCAAGTCGGGGCGGTAGCGACTGGCGCTGACCGGCTGGGCGAAACGCGGGCGTTGGAAGGCTTCGATTTCACCGTAGGGATAATGCCCGGTCAGCAGGTAATAGAGCGTGACGCCGACACTGTACAAATCCTGTTGCGGCGTAGGCGGCTCCCCGCCGAATGCTTCCGGAGCGATAAAACTCGGGGTGCCGGGCAGCAGGTGGGCGCGGTCTTCGGAGAGCCCCGGGCAGTAGGCCAGGCCGAAATCCAGCACCCGCAGTTCGCCATCGTCGCCCAGCAGCAGGTTTTCCGGCTTGATGTCACGGTGCAGGATCTGCCGTCGATGCAGCAGGCCCACCGCCCGCAGCAACCGCTCGGCGATGGACTGCCATTGCGCCAGGGGCAATGGACCTTGCTGTTGAAACAGTTGCGCGAGGGTTTGCCCCGGATATTCACGCATCACGTAGTACAAATGCTGACGCCCACTGGCGGCGTGGACTTCCGGAAACGCGCGCCCGGCCACCCGGCGCAGAAACCATTCCTCCGACAACAGGGCTTGGCCGGCATCGCTGTCATCGTCGCGGCTGAGCGGCAAGGTTTTCAGCAGCCACGGCTGCTGCTGGGCATCACGTACCCGATACAGCAAGGACTGCCGGCTCTGCGCTACAACGCTTTCAACCTGCCAGCCTTCAAAACGTTGCCCGGGCTTCAGCGGCGGTGGCAGCGGCCATTGCTGCAGCTGCACCAATGCATCGCCGAGGGTGGCGGCGCCAAGCTGGTCGATGCGCACCAGCAACGCGCTGGCATTGTCCTGGCTGGCAGCCAGGTGCGCGGCGTTGACCAAGGTGGTCACCGCCACATCGAGATCGGTTTGCTCGCGCAGGATCGCGCTGATGCTGTGATCACCCAAGGTCGCCCACACGCCATCGCTGAGCATCAGGAAACATTCGCCTGCTCGCAGTTCACCGTCGAGAAAATCCAGCACCAGGTGTTGGTCCAGGCCGAGGGCGCGCTTGAGCACATGCTGCATGCCCGGCTGCTCCCACACGTGGTCTTCAGTGATGCGCTGCAACTCGCCGTCGAGCCAGCGATACACCCGGCAATCACCGACATGCGCGAGGGTGAAACGTTGGCCGCGGAACACCAGGGCGCTCAGGGTGGTCAGCAGCGGCTGGCCACCGCCGTTGGCTTGCAGCCAGCGGTTTTGCGCCAGCAACAAACGTTCAAGCGCCTGCGCCACGCCCCAGGTTTGCGGCGTGGCGTAGTAGTCCAGCGCCAGCGCCTGCAAGGTCGAGCGCGCGGCCAGGCCGCCATCGGCGCATTGGCTGACGCCATCGGCGATGGCGCACAAGTAACCCTTGCTCGCCGCCAGTTCGGCCACGGGTGTGACCACGCGCAGCGCATCCTGGTTTTCCGCCCGAGGGCCGATGGCGCTGGCGTGGGCGACGCTCAGTTGCAGGCCCATCAGACGCGCGCGGCGGTCAAGGCGGCCGAACCCCAGGTGGTTCTCCAGCGACGTTTAACGCCGTGCAGGCCAAACCAGGCCAGTACGCCCAGGCTGGCGAACAACCACAGCGCCATCTGATAACTGCCGGTGCTTTGTTTGATCGCGCCCATGCCGGCTGCGAGGGCGAAGCCGCCGATACCGCCGGCCATGCCGATCAGGCCGGTCATCACACCGATTTCACGGCGAAAACGCTGGGGCACCAGTTGGAACACGGCGCCATTTCCTGCGCCAAGGCCGAGCATGGTGCAGACGAAAAGTGCCAGGGCCGCGTAAGAACTTGGCAGATTGAAACCCACCGCGGCGATGCAGATGGCCGCCACGCTGTACATGCCGAGCAGGGTGCGAATCCCGCCGAAACGGTCCGCCAGGGCGCCACCCAATGGGCGCATCAAACTGCCGCCAAACACACAGGCGGCGGTGTAGTAGCCGGCCGTCACCGGGCTCAGGCCGTACTGGTCGTTGAAGTAGCCGGGCAGGGCGCTGGCCAGGCCGATAAAGCCGCCGAAGGTCACGCTGTAGAAGAACATGAACCACCAGCTGTCGCGGTCGCCCAGCGCCTTGAAGTAGTCGGCCATGGATTTGGCTTTCGGGCGTTCAGGAGCATTGCGCGCCAGCCAAGCGAAGACGACCAGGGTGATCACCAAGGGAATCAGCGCGAAGCCGAACACATTGCTCCAGCCAAACGCGGCCGCCAGCACCGGTGCGAGCAAGGCCGCAAACACTGTCCCGGAGTTGCCGGCACCGGCGATGCCCATGGCCTTGCCTTGGTGTTCAGCCGGATACCACTGGGACGCCAGGGGCAGGGCGACCGCAAACGACGCGCCGGCCATGCCCAGGAACATGCCCAGGAGCAAGGCTTGCTCGTAGCTGTGGATGCCAAGTTTCCACGCGCCGAATAGAGCGGCAATCACAATCACCTGGCCAATCAGCCCGGCGGTCTTGGGCGACAGTTTGTCGGCCAGCATGCCCATCAGAAAACGTAGCACGGCGCCGGCCAGGATCGGCGTGGCCACCACCAGGCCGCGCTGTTGAGTGGTCAGGTGCAGGTCGGCGGCGATCTGCACCGCCAGTGGGCCCAACAAGTACCAGACCATGAAACTCAGGTCGAAATACAGGAACGCGGCAAACAGGGTCGGGGTGTGCCCGGATTTCCAGAAGCTTGATTTCATCACGCACCTCAACGGTTGGGGTCTTGTAAGAAGGCCAAGTGATGGGGCCGCCGGTTGAAGGCCACCCCATCGGCCCCAGGCTCTGGGGCCAAAACGAAAAAACGCCGCCACCGGGTTCGCGAGCGCAAACCGGATGGGCGACGTCTTTGTCGTAGAAGGGGCAACCGCCGTTGGTTACCTGTGATGAATGCTTAGCAAGAGCTGCGCCAAAAACGCGTTGATGCTGATCGTTCCCACGCTCCGCGTGGGAATGCATCCTGTGACGCTCCGCGTTGCCTACACAAAACGTGCGCCGGATCAGCCGAGCAACTCGCTCATGGCGATGATCTGCTCCGCCACCTGGATCAGCTTCTGCTGGCGGCTCATGGCCTGGCGGCGCATCAGGGTGTAGGCCTCTTCTTCATTGCAGTGCTTCATTTTCATCAGCATGCCCTTGGCCAGTTCGATGCGTTTACGCTCGGCCAACTGCTGATCGCGCGCCTGGAGCTGGGCGCGCAGGGCCTGGTCGCTTTCAAAACGGGCCATGGCCACATCGAGGATCGGCTGCAGGCGCTGGGCCTGGATGCCTTCGACGATGTAGGCGCTGACCCCGGACTTGATCGCCTGACGCATCACATTGGGGTCGTGCTCGTCGGTAAACATCACAATCGGCCGCGGTTGGTCGCGGCTGACCAGCACCACTTGCTCCATCACGTCGCGGCCGGGTGACTCGGTATCGATCAGGATCACGTCCGGGCGCACCGTTTCGACGCGCGCGGGCAGGTCGATGGTCAGGCCGGACTCATCGATGACCTCGAATCCGGCCTCGATCAATGCAGCTTTGAGGCGCCCGACCTTGCGCGGGGTGTCGTTGATCAACAGGATTCGCAACATAGTCGTCGTCCTGTCAGCGCAACGCCTGGCGGCTGGTAGCGTCCGCCATAGCGTGCAAGCGGAAGCTGCGGGCATAGGCGGCGGGGTCGGAGCCGTCCCAGATTTTGCCGTCGATCAATTGGCTGCTGCGCATGTCCTGCACGGTTGCCGGCACGCCGACGGCAGCGGCGGCCTGGCGATACAGCTCCAGTTGCTGCACCTGGCGCGCGATGCCGAGGTAGTCCGGGTCTTCGCGCAGCAAGCCCCAGCGCCGAAACTGGGTCATGAACCACATGCCGTCGCAGAGGTAAGGCAGGTTCACCTCGCCATTGCCGAAAAACCGCAGGGCATGCGGGTCTTGCCACTGGTTGCCGAGGCCGTCGTCATAGGCGCCGAGCAGGCGCGGCTCGATGCAGTCCAGCGGTGCATCCAGGTAGTCACGGGCGCTGAGCAATTGCGCGGTGGAGCGGCGGTTCTCCTGGCTGGCTTCGATAAAGCGGCTGGCTTCGAGAATCGCCATGACCAGCACGCGCGCCGTGTTCGGGTATTGATCGACGAAGGCCTGGGTGCAGCCTAAAACTTTTTCCGGATGGTCCGGCCAGATCGCCTGAGTGGTCGCCAGCGTGAACCCCTGGTTCTGCTTGACCGCGCTGGCACACCAGGGCTCGCCGACACAAAACCCATCGATGCGCCCGGCTTGCAGGTGCGCGACCATCTGCGGCGGTGGCACCACCACACTGTCGACGTCCTGCAACGGATGAATACCTTGGCTCGCCAGCCAGTAATACAGCCACATGGCGTGGGTGCCGGTGGGAAAGGTCTGGGCGAAGGTCAGTTTTGTTCGGCTTTGGTGCACGTGGCGATCCAATGCCTCAGGAGTGGTCACGCCCTGCTGTTGCAGGCCATGGGACAGGTTGATGCTCTGGCCGTTCTGGTTGAGCCCCATCAACACGGCCATGTCGGTGGGCGCGACGCCGCCGATGCCCAAGTGCACGGCGTAGATCAACCCATACAGGCTATGGGCGGCGTCCAGCTCACCGCTGACCAGTTTGTCGCGCAGGTTGGCCCAGGACGTTTGGCGTTTGAGGTTCAGCGTGAGGCCGTAAGGTTGCGCGAAACCCTGGGTGGCGGCGACCACCAGCGAGGCGCAGTCGGTCAGTGCCATGAAACCCAGGTCGAGGCTGCTCTTTTCCGGGGCGTCACTGCCGTTTACCCAGGCCAGCGCAGTATTCATCGGGTTTTTACCGACCGAATCGTTCATCAACACCTACCTTTTTCTCTCAAAAAAAAAGCACCGTGCCCACAGATGGCGATGCAGGCCAATGCAGGGTCACGACGCCTTTGTCCGTAAGCGCGTTCCGACGTTGGCGCGCGCTCTGATGCAATGTCCATAGCAAGGCACATGCCACGGATGGGCATGCCCAAGGCCCCGTCAACTTTCCATCAAGATTGAAACGCGCCGGTCTTTCAGTATGGCCACCTCTTTGCGCCAGACTGTCAGGAACACCTACGGTGACTATCGATTCGCCAGCCATGATGAACCGCTTCGGGTTGCATCGCTGGCTGCTGTGCCTGGCACTGTTGCTGGCCATCGCACCTGTCATGGGCGAAACCTATCAAGCGCGGGATGAAAGCCTGCATACGTTTTTTACCGCCCTGTCGGTGCCTTTGGGCTTGCCGGTGGTGGTCAGCCGCGAGGTGGCGCGCAGAACCCTTTCCGGAACCTTCGACCTGGGGGCGGCGCAGCACACTTTGGAGGCGGTCGCCGAGCAGCAGGGCCTGATCTGGTACAGCGACGGGCAGGTGATTTACCTCTATGACGCGGGGGAGGCAAAAAGCTCGGCGGTGGCGTTGCGGCATATTTCGGTCGACAGGTTGCGCGGCTTCATGCGCCGTTCTGGCCTTGATGAATCACGTTACCCGCTCAGGCAGAGCGCAGGGCGGACCTTCTACGTGTCCGGGCCGCCCAACTATGTAGACCAGGTGCTGCACCTGGCCCAATTGATGGACAGGCCACGCACTGAGGTGCGTGTGGGCGCCCAGACGTTCGGCGTGGTGCAGGTGTTCAACACCCACGTGGCAGACCGTCAGTACGTCATGGGCGGCGAGAAGGTGAATGTATCGGGCATGGCCTCGATGATCGAAACCGTGCTGGCCAGCGAGCAAAAAAATGACACGCAGCGCCCCGCGAGTTTGCTGGCCGACAAGGGCCTGGTAGTCATTGCTTACCCCGACTCCAACAGCCTGTTGATCAAGGGTAAGCCTGAGCAAGTGAAGGCGATCGAGGAACTGGTGGTGCAGCTCGACAAACCCAAGCGGCCGATTGAAGTGTCGCTTTGGCAGGTCGATGTGGAACGCAGCGAATTCGAGAAAATGGGCGCGGCCTGGGCCGAGGAAACAGGCACCGGGGCCTCAGTGACACGCGTATTGGAACCTTTGGAGGATAACCGCTTGATGGCGCAGCTCGGTGTGCTGGAGCGCCGGCGCAAAGCGCGGATCGTTACTTTTCCGGTGATCCTTACCCAAGAGAATGTTCCGGCGGTTTTCCAGGACAACCATACGTTCTACCTGTCCAGTCCCGGCAGCGATAGCCATGAATGGCAGCCCGTGCAGTATGGCACCGAGGCCAGTGTGCTTGCGCGTTTTGCCGAAGCGAACCAGATCGAAATGCAGCTGAACATCAAGGATGACCGTCAACTGGACAGCAAGGTCAAATCTGGCTCGGCGGGGGAGGTGGGGCGAGTGGGAATCAGCACCGTGGTGCGTGTACCGCCGGGCAGGCGCCTTTGGCTGGGCGGTTTTCGACGCGACACTGACATGACCGGCCGTGCTCGACGCTCCGAAGTGCGGCTGTTTGTGATCCAGGCGCGGGCCGTTGGAAGCGAACTCAAGCTGCTCGCCGGTGCCGTCGGACCGCCGCCATTGACGCAGCGCCAATATGAGCAAGTGCAACGTGCGTTTGTACGTGAACACCTTGAAGTGCCGGAATGAAATAGCCCTTTAAGCAGGCTTCTGAACGATTGCCCGAACATGCGTTGCGCGCTGGAGAAAAGTCCTACGAGGTGCGTGCCTAAATCCTCGACTACAGGCGCTTTTTCTTAACGTTGTTTGCCGGTCAGGTTTTTATAGTCGTGGGGTTGCCGTGTTGGCCGTTTCTGGAAGCAAGTAATTAAATGTCATTAGTCGGATGCAGAGGTGCGTATGACCATCGCGAATGATGTGACTACCACCTCACGGGTGTTTGCTGGATGGACCTTGTATGGCGATGGCCAGTTGACGGGCGAAGGCGTGGATATCCAGTTGCCACCCAAGGAGTGGCATGTACTGCGGCTGCTGTTGGCCTCCGGTGGCGAGTTGATGACCAAGGACCGGTTGCTGGCGTCGGTCTGGCCGCGTGGCGAGGTGGCTGAGGAGTCACTCACGCGCTGCATCTATGCATTGCGCAAACACCTGAAAAAAGACAAAGACTTTATCAAGACGATCTATGGCAGAGGCTATCGCTTTACCTGTGCGGTAAAAGTCGAGCTGCACGCATCGCGTCAGGCTGGTCGGGGACGTGCGCAGTACATCTGTTCGGCGTGCGGCCAGGTGGCACATGATTAAGCGATTGGGCCAAGGCCTGCTGTTGAGCGTACTGATGAGTAGCCATCACGCCTGGGCCAGTTGCTGGGACGATGTTGCCCGCCGCTACGATATCGAGCCGGAGCTGTTGCAGGCGATTGCTGCAGTTGAGTCGGGTTACCGGGTGCAGGCGCTGAACCCTAACAACAGCGATGGCTCCCGGGATATCGGCTTGATGCAGATCAACAGCATGCACCTGCCTCGCCTGGCCAAGCAGGGGATTACCGAGGAAAGATTGCTGACTGAGCCGTGTTTGTCGGTGGAAGTGGGCGCTTCGATCCTTGCCGAGTTTATCCAGCGTTTCGGCTATAACTGGACCGCGGTGGGCTCCTACAATGCCGGGGTGGCACCGGAGCGAGAGGCGTTGCGCCTGCGTTATGCCGAAAAAATCTGGGCGCAGTACGAGGCGTTGGTTGCGCAACGCCACTGACGATTGAGCGGCGTACCTCGCACCTGGCGTGCCACCCCGGCTATAATCGGCGCCACCTTTCGCCGCCATCCGAGTCTAGCCCGCCCATGTATACCCTGGCCCGCCAGCTGTTGTTCAAACTCTCCCCGGAAACTTCCCACGATCTGTCCCTGGACCTGATCGGCGCCGGTGGCCGCCTGGGGCTTAATGGCCTGGTATGCAAAGCGCCGGCGAAGATGCCGGTATCGGTGATGGGGCTCGATTTCCCTAACCCGGTTGGGCTGGCGGCAGGCCTGGACAAGAACGGCGCGGCCATCGACGGTTTTGCACAACTGGGCTTCGGCTTTGTCGAAATTGGCACCGTGACGCCACGGCCGCAGCCGGGCAACCCGAAACCACGGATCTTTCGCTTGCCGGAAGCCGAGGCGATCATCAACCGCATGGGCTTCAACAACCAGGGCGTTGATCACTTGTTGGCGCGGGTTCAAGCGGCGAAATACAAGGGCATCCTCGGCATCAATATCGGCAAGAACTTCGATACGCCGGTCGAGAATGCGGTGGATGATTACCTGATCTGCCTGGACAAGGTCTACGCCCACGCCAGCTACGTCACCGTCAACGTCAGTTCGCCCAATACGCCGGGCCTGCGCAGCCTGCAATTTGGCGATTCCCTCAAGCAACTGCTCGAAGCCTTGCGCCAGCGCCAGGAAGACCTGGCCGTGCGCCATGGCAAGCGCGTGCCGCTGGCCATCAAGATCGCCCCGGACATGAGTGATGAAGAAACCGTGCTGGTCGCCCAAGCCTTGGTGGAATCGGGCATGGACGCGGTAATCGCCACCAACACCACCCTCAGCCGTGTCGGCGTTGAAGGGCTGGCAAATGGTGATGAAGCGGGCGGGCTGTCGGGTGCACCGGTGCGGGACAAGAGCACTCACATCGTCAAGGTGCTGGCGGCTGAGTTGGCGGGGCGCTTGCCAATCATCGCCGTGGGCGGCATCACCGAAGGCAGGCATGCGGCCGAGAAAATTGCCGCCGGCGCCAGCCTGGTGCAGTTGTACTCCGGCTTCATCTATAAAGGGCCGGCGTTGATTCGCGAGTCGGTGGATGCGATTGCAGCGTTGCCCAAAGCTTGAGGCAATAAAAAGGGCTCCCTAAAGGAGCCCCTGGGCCGAAGCCCGCCGCCCTGATGGGGCGTGCGTGGTTAAGTCGTTACATAATCTTCAAGGTGGTGTGTCGGATTAAGTGCCCTGTGTTAGCCGACGGCGTGAAGTTCGTTGAGTCTGTGGATTCCCGCAGTGCCAGTCATACCGTCCCAGTTGTCGCCGCGTCCTTCTCGCCAGCCGTTGATCCAGGCTTGGCGTACCGACGGTAGAGTAAATGGGCAAAGCTCACGGGATTTGCCATGAACGCCATATTGATATCCGCGTAAAAATGCTCTTTCCAACGGATCACGCTTAAGTCTTCTCATAGGGTGTTTCCCTCACTTGTTGACTGTCTTGATATCCTTCGGCCTCGTCCGAGGCCGGGCAGAGTTTTTCTGCCGTTGGTGGGCTCGCTGCCGGCGTGGCGAGCCAATGTGTCGACGTCGTTACGGCGTCAACCTGTGTTGAGTTCTAACCAATAGGTCACATGGATTCAATGATCGTTTTGTCATAAGCACGTAACGATAACGATGCTATAGCCATAAGCTGGGCTGGCTTTTCGCCCCATTTGTTGGGCAAACCCAGCTATGATGTGCCCTGCAAAGAGGATGGGTTTAATCCTTTAGTGAGAATACCCGCCCGTTGCAGTCGGTTATTATTCGACGAAGGGTCGGAATATTTCTTTTTGTTGCGATCATTTATTTATCTGCCCCGGAAATTTTGGCCGAAAGGCCTGGCAGCCGGGGTGGAACGGCACATTCGTGCCACGCGAGCGCTCTTCAAGAAAAGTGCTTGATTGAAAACCGAGCCGGCGATGCGTCGCCCGTTCATTTATTGCTGAAAAGCCTGGAATGCCCCATGTCGGACCGTTTTGAACTCTTCCTCACTTGCCCCAAGGGCCTCGAAGGCCTGCTGATCGAGGAAGCCGTCGGGCTTGGCCTTGAGGAAGCCCGCGAGCACACCTCGGCCGTGCGCGGCATGGCCGACATGGAAACCGCCTACCGCCTGTGCCTCTGGTCGCGCCTGGCCAACCGCGTGTTGCTGGTGCTCAAGCGCTTCCCGATGAAGGACGCCGAAGACCTCTACCACGGCGTACTGGACATCGAATGGGCCGACCACATGGTCCCGGATGGCACCTTGGCGGTGGAATTCAGCGGGCACGGCTCGGGCATCGACAACACCCACTTCGGCGCGCTGAAGGTCAAGGATGCGATTGTCGACAAGCTGCGCACCCCGACCGGCGAACGCCCGTCCATCGACAAAATCAACCCGGACCTGCGTATCCACCTGCGCCTGGACCGCGGCGAAGCAATTCTGTCCCTCGACCTGTCCGGCCACAGCCTGCACCAGCGCGGTTACCGCTTGCAGCAGGGCGCGGCGCCGTTGAAGGAAAACCTGGCGGCGGCGATTTTGATTCGCGCCGGCTGGCCGCGCATTGCTGCCGAAGGCGGCGCGCTGACTGACCCGATGTGCGGTGTCGGCACCTTCCTGGTCGAAGGTGTAATGATTGCCGCCGACATGGCCCCCAACCTCAACCGCGAACTGTGGGGCTTCACCACCTGGCTCGGCCACGTCCCGGCGCTGTGGAAAAAGCTGCACACCGAAGCCACCGAGCGTGCGGCCATTGGCATGAACAAGCCGCCGTTGTGGGTGCGTGGCTACGAAGCCGATCCACGCCTGATTCAGCCCGCGCGCAACAACATCGAACGTGCAGGCCTGAGCCACTGGATCAAGGTGTACCAGGGCGAAGTCGGCACCTTCGAGCCGCGCCCGGACCAGAATCAGAAAGGTCTGGTGATCTGCAACCCACCGTACGGCGAGCGTCTGGGTGACGAAGCCAGCCTGTTGTACCTCTACCAGAACCTTGGCGAGCGCCTGCGTCAGGCGTGCATGGGGTGGGAAGCGGCGGTGTTCACCGGCGCGCCGGACCTGGGCAAACGCATGGGCATTCGCAGCCACAAACAGTATTCGTTCTGGAACGGCGCGTTGCCGTGCAAGCTGCTGCTGATCAAGGTCAACCCGGACCAGTTCGTGACGGGCGAGCGCCGCACGCCGGAACAGCGCCAGGCCGAACGTGAGCAAGCCGCTTACGATCAAGCCCCGACCGAGCCGGTTGAGCGCCAGTACAACAAGAACGGTAACCCGATCAAGCCGGCCCCGGCGCCGGTGGTTGAGCAGGCACGCCTGAGCGAAGGCGGGCAGATGTTCGCCAACCGTCTGCAGAAGAACCTCAAGCAACTGGGCAAATGGGCCAAGCGCGAAGGCGTGGACTGCTACCGCGTGTACGACGCCGACATGCCGGAATACTCCATGGCCATCGACCTGTACCACGATTGGGTCCATGTGCAGGAATACGCTGCGCCGAAATCCATCGACCCGGAAAAAGCCTCCGCGCGCATGTTCGATGCCTTGGCCGCGATTCCCCAGGCGCTGAACGTCGACAAGAGCCGCGTGGTGGTCAAGCGTCGCGAGCGTCAGAGCGGCACCAAGCAATACGAGCGCCAGAGTGCCCAGGGCAAATTCACTGAGGTCAGCGAGGGCGGCGTGAAGCTGCTGGTCAACCTCACCGATTACCTGGACACCGGCCTGTTCCTCGACCACCGCCCGATGCGCATGCGCATTCAGAAAGAGGCGGCCGGCAAGCGTTTCCTCAACCTGTATTGCTACACCGCCACTGCCAGTGTGCACGCGGCCAAGGGCGGCGCGCGCAGCACCACCAGCGTCGACTTGTCCAAGACGTACCTGGACTGGGCACGTCGCAACTTCTCGCTTAACGGCTTCTCTGACAAGAACCGCCTGGAGCAGGGTGATGTGATGGCGTGGCTGGAAGCCAGCCGCGATGAATTCGACCTGATCTTCATCGACCCGCCAACCTTCTCCAACTCCAAGCGCATGGAAGGCATCTTCGACGTGCAGCGTGACCACGTGCAATTGCTCGACCTGGCCATGGCGCGCCTGGCACCGGGCGGCGTGCTGTACTTTTCGAACAACTTCCGCAAGTTCGTACTGGAAGACAACCTCAGCGAACGTTATGCGGTAGAAGAAATCAGCGACAAGACCCTCGACCCGGATTTCGCGCGCAATGCGAAGATTCACCGGGCCTGGAAAATCACCGCGCGCTGATCCCGGTACCAGGTTGCACCAAAAAGCCGCAAGCCCAGCATTTTCTGGGCTTGCGGCTTTTTTGCGCTGGTCAAACAGTGGCCTCATGGCTATAACTTAAGCCCTAGCCAAAGTGACAGCCCTGCACGCTGGCGTTGTGAGTGTTGCCTATGCCGATGCATGCCGTCCGCCCCAAGATCCTAGGCTTTATCAGTGAGCAGGCGTCGGCTTGGCTGGTGGCATTGGTGGTGTTACTGGCAGGTTGCGCGCTGACGGTGCTCGTTGCCTGGGCCGCCGCCGATCTTTATCAGCAACAAGTTCGCCAGCGTTTCCAGTTGCTGGTCAACGAGCGCTACACGCGCCTGCAGGAACGCTTTGAAGACCAGGAGCAACGGCTGGCCAGCCTGCAGCGTTTTTTCGTCAATTCCAGTGACGTGTCCCGTGCCGAGTTTGACGGCTTCGCCCAACCCTTGCTGCTACGCGCCCGTGCGTATGCGTGGGCGCCGCGGATATTCCGCGATCAACGCAGCGCGTTTGAACACGAGATCTCACTTCAGCTCGGCGCAGCCTTCAGCATCCGTGAATTGAATTCGTCGGGTGAGCTGGCGCCGGCCCCCCAGCGCGATGAATACGTGCCGGTGCTGTACAGCCAGACCCAAAGCCTGCTGGGCTCACCCCTGGGTTTTGATCTGCTGGCCCAGCCGCTGCGGCGCTCGGCCCTTGAGCGTGCGCAACAAAGCGGTAAGCCGGCGGTGTCCCAGCCGATGCAACTGGTGGGTGTGGAGCCGGCCTATGCCGCCGGGGTTTTATTGGTGGCGCCCGTGAGCAAGCTGCCCAACGCTGAACCCAGCGGTTTTGTGATGGCGGTGATCAGCATGCGTCAGTTGGTGGCCGATGGTCTGCCCAAGCCGAACCGCGACAACCTGGTGATGCAGATCGTCGACACCTCCGATGCCCAGCAGCGCGTGCTGTATGCCTCCAGCAATGCGGTCGGCATCAGTGACCTCAGCGCCGCGCGGCGTCTGACCCTCGGCGACCACGTGTATGCACTGACATTGCGCGCGAGCCAGGTCTTCGACCAGGCCAACCATTCCTCGATGAGTACCATCCTGACCATGGGCGGGCTGCTGAGCTTATTGCTCAGCGCTTTGCTGTACGTGCTGGTCAGCCAACGCCAGCGCGCACTCAAACTGGTGGAGCAGCGCACCGTGCAATTGCGCCTGCGTGAGCAAGAGTTGCGCGATGCGCACGGGCAATTGCGCAGCGTGCTGAACGCGGCGACTCAAGTGGCGATCATCGCCACCGACCTGCGCGGTGTGATCAATACGTTTAATGCCGGTGCCGAGCAGATGCTGGGCTATAAGTCCGAGCACGTGCTGGGGCGCATGACCCTGGAAAGCCTGCACCTGGCCGCCGAACTCGAAGCGCGTTCGGCCGCTTTGAGTGTGGCCATGGGCAAGCGCATCCCGCCGAGCCAGGCGATGCTGGTGGAGAGCCCGGACAACCTGCACGAGGCGCGGGAGTGGACGCTGTTGCGTGAAAATGGCAGCCCGTTGACCGTGAACATGCTCGGCACCGTGCTGCTGGATGACCATGGTTTATGGGTCGGGCATTTAGCGATTTACCTGGATGTCACCGAACAGAAACGCGCCTACGAGGCGCTGGCGGCGCGGGACCGGTTGCTGAAAAAACTCAGTGCCCATGTACCCGGCGGGATCTTCCAATTCGTCCTGGAACACCAGGACAACGGACGTTTCATCTACGCCAGCGATGGCATGCGCGATATCTATGAAATCGAGCCCGGCGTGCTGCAGCAGGACGCGGGCAAAGTCTTCGAGCGCATCCATCCGCAGGATGTCGAGCGGGTACGCCTGTCGATTCGCTTGTCGGCACTGCAATTGAGCCACTGGCGCGAAGAATACCGCGTGCTGCTGCCGCAACGCGGCCTGCGCTGGATTCGCGGCGAAGCTACGCCAGAAGAATTACCGGGCGGCGGCACGCTCTGGCACGGCTATGTGTCGGATATCTCCGATCTCAAGCGCGTGGAGGAAGAACTGCGCGCGCTGTCGATCACCGACTCGCTGACGGGTATTCATAACCGCCGCTATTTCCACGATCGCCTCAAGGCCGAGATGCTCAGGCTTAACCGTACCTCGGGGGCGCTGTCGTTGATCATGCTCGACATCGACCACTTCAAGCGCATCAACGACCAGTACGGGCACGCGGTCGGCGATGGTGTGTTGCAGGAGGTGTGCACGCGTATCAGCCAGCGCCTGCGGCGCACCGATGTGTTCTGTCGCCTGGGCGGTGAAGAGTTTGTGGTGTTGTGCCCGCACACCGATCGCGATCAGGCGTACAGCCTGGCAATGGAATTGTGGCAGTCGCTGCGCAGTGCGCCGATGGACGCGGTGGGCATCGTGACCGCCAGTTTTGGTGTGGCGAGCTGGCGCATCGATGAAGGCATTGATGGGCTGCTGCTGCGCGCAGATTCGGCGGTGTATGTGGCCAAGCAGGCGGGCAGGGATCGGGTGGAAGCCGAAAGACTGCGTGCCTGAATAATGTGGGAGCTGGCTTGCCTGCGATCGCATCACCGCACTGTGACTGATACACCTCGGTGCCTGCATCGCAGGCAAGCCAACTCCCACCTTGGATCTGTGTGGTTTTTAAAGTACCGGTGCCGCCGCCGTCAGCTTCGGCTGGCGATACAGGTCCAGCAGCACCTGATCCAGCACCGACGACGCGCCCCACGGTTTCGAGTCGTTGAGGATCGCCACCACCACCCAGGTATTGCCGTTGTTGTCGCGGCTGAAGCCGGCGATGGCGCGCACGGTGTTCAGGGTGCCGGTCTTGACGTGGGCTTCGCCGCGCATGGCCGTGGTTTTCAGGCGTTTACGCATGGTGCCGTCGGTGCCGGCAATCGGCAGCGAGCTGATGTATTCAGCGGCGTACGGGCCTTTCCAGGCGGCTTGCAGCATGGCTGCCATCTCGCGAGCGCTGACGCGTTCGGCGCGCGACAGGCCGGAGCCGTTTTCCATCACCAGGTGCGGCGCGGTGATGCCTTTCTTCGCCAGCCACTGGCGCACTACGCGCTGTGCCGCCTTGGCATCGTCGCCGTCGGCATCGTTGCGAAACTGTGCGCCCAGGCTCAGGAACAACTGCTGGGCCATGGTGTTGTTACTGTATTTGTTGATGTCGCGGATGATTTCCGCCAGGTCCGGCGAGAAGGCGCGGGCGAGGACTTTGGCGTCCTTGGGCACAGGCGCCTGGATATCGCGGCCCTGGATGGTGCCGCCCAATTCCTGCCAGATCGCGCGCACGGCGCCGGCGGTGTAGGTCGCGTGGTCGAGCAGCGACAGGTAAGTCTGCGAGCTGCAGCCATCGCCCAACTGACCGCTGACGGTTACGGTGACACTGCCATCGGCGGCCGTGACCGGGCTGTAGCGCACGTCGCCGGTGCACTGCTTGGCGTTGGAGACTTTGACCTGGTTGTCGATGCGAATGCTCGCAATCGGCGGCTCGACCGACACGATCACGCGGCCCGAGTCATTGCGGGTGACGAAGCGCAGCGCCTTGAGGTTGACCAGCAGGGCGTCGGGCTTGACCAGGAACGGCTTGTTCTCGTCGTTGCCGTCGTCATTGAATTCGGGCAATTGCGGCTGGTTGAAGAAGCTGCGGTCGAGCACCAGGTCGCCGGTGACTTGCTGCACGCCATTGGCGCGCAGGTCGCGCATCAGCAGCCAGAGTTTTTCCATGTTCAGCTTGGGGTCGCCGCCGCCCTTGAGGTACAGGTTGCCGTGCAACACGCCACCGCTGAGGGTGCCGTCGGTGTAGAACTCGGTTTTCCACTGGTGGTTGGGGCCGAGCATTTCCAGGGCCGCGTAGGTGGTGACCAGCTTCATGGTCGAGGCCGGGTTCACCGAAACGTCGGCGTTGAACACCGTCGGCGTGCCTGGGCCGGTGAGGGGCAGCATCACCAAGGACAGCGCGGTATTTTGCAGTTTGGCTTTTTGCAGGGCCTGCGCAACGTTGGGTGGCAGGGTGTTGTTGATCGGGGCGGCAGTGGCAGAAAAGGCCAGCGGTAGAAGAAGACCGGCAAAAAACATTGAACGTAAAGAATGGGAACGGAAAGATTTGATCATAAAGAATAAAACCCTGCTGCTGAGGAGGGTGAAAAAGGCGAGGGGTATGGAAGAAAATCCCTCATTGGTCACGAAAGTGTCGGCATTATGCCCCAAGGTGGTTCCAGTTGTAGCTGAACGATAGCTGGTATTGCGCGTTTTTTTGCAGACAGATGGCCGCCTGTCCCAGAGAGTCGGGCAATTGCCGTCTTAAACTGCTAAAGTGCCGCCCGTTATTACTTATGAGGATTGTTCCAATGGCGACTAACCGTTCCCAGCGTCTGCGCAAAAAACTGTGCGTTGATGAATTTCAAGAGCTGGGTTTCGAACTGAACCTGGACTTCAAAGAAGGCCTGAGTGAAGAAGCTATCGACGCTTTCCTCGAAGCATTCATCAAAGAAGCCATGGAAGCCAACGGCCTGGGCTATGTCGGCGGCGATGACTACGGTCTGGTTTGCCTGCAGAAGCGTGGCTCGGTCTCCGAAGAGCAGCGCGCTGCTGTCGAAGCCTGGCTGAAAACCCGTTCCGAGCTGACCAAGGCTGAAGTCAGCCCGTTGCTGGACGTGTGGTATCCGGAAAAGCCGATCAACGCGGCTAAGTGATACTGAAAAAAACGGCGACCTGAGGGTCGCCGTTTTTTTATGCCTTGCGCCAGTTCAGAATCAGCAGCGTCAACACTCCCGCCACAATCCCCCAGAACGCCGAACCGATGGAAAACAGCGTCAAGCCTGACGCGGTGACCATAAAGGTGATCAGCGCCGCTTCCCGTTCCTTCGGCTCATTCATGGCGATGCTCAAGCCATTGATGATCGAGCCAAACAGCGCCAATGCCGCAATCGACAGCACCAGCTCCTTTGGCAGCGCTGCGAACAACGCCGCCAATGTTGCGCCAAACACCCCGGCAATGCCGTAGAACACCCCGCACCACACCGCGGCGGTGTAGCGCTTGTTGCGGTCTTCATGGGCATGCGGCCCGGTGCAGATGGCTGCGCTGATTGCCGCCAGGTTGATGCCGTGGGAGCCGAACGGCGCCAGTACCAATGAAGCCAGGCCGGTGGCGGTGATCAAGGGCGAGGCGGGCACGTTGTAGCCGTCGGCCCGCAGCACGGCGACGCCGGGCATGTTTTGCGAGGTCATCGCCACCACGAACAGCGGGATGCCGATACTGATAGTCGCGGCCAGCGAGAAGTGCGGCGTGGTCCACACCGGTGTCGCCACTTCGAGGTGAAAAGCACTGAAATCCAGCAAGCCCATAAAACCCGACAGCAGTGTGCCGAGCACCAGCGCAGCCAGCACCGCATAGCGTGGCGACAGGCGCTTGATGATCAAGTAGGTGAAAAACATCCCCAGCACGAGGCCGGTGCGATGCTGCGCGGCGACGAAAATCTCGCTGCCGATCTTGAACAGAATCCCCGCCAGCAAGGCCGCCGCCAACGACGACGGGATGCGCTTGACCAGTTTTTCAAAACTGCCGGTCAACCCACACAGCGTCACCAGCACTGCGCAGGTGATGTAGGCGCCGATGGCCTCGCCGTAACTCACGCCGCCCAGGCTGGTAATCAACAGCGCCGCGCCGGGTGTGGACCAGGCAATGGTGATCGGCGTGCGATAGCGCAGCGACAGGCCGATGCTGCACACCGCCATGCCGATGGAGATGGCCCAGATCCACGAAGAAATCTGCGCGGTGGTCAAGCCGGCGGCCTGGCCGGCCTGGAACATCAGGACCAGGGAGCTGGTGTAGCCGGTCATCATGGCGATGAAGCCGGCGACGACGGCCGACGCAGAAGTGTCGGCCAACGGGCGCAAAGGCGCTTGGGTGGCGTCGGTCATGGGGAGGTGTTCCTTTTACCTGGGTTTAGCCGGTGAAGGCGCGGATTCAAGCCTAAACTCAAACGTAACCACTCATTGCAATACAGCCGCAGCCGCAAACAGCCGTACAGTGTGTTGGCGCATTGGGTTGTGTACAATGTGCCGTGTTTTTAGGTGATACTTGCCAGCAACACGCGCTTGCCGTATTACCGTTAATTCGCCGCCGTTCTCCAAACCCGAGTGCCCATGAACGAACAGTTGCAACCTCTCAAGAAACAACCGCGAGCCGGCAAGGCCGGTCGCAGCGGAACCCAGGACGATATCGTCTACGCGCATATCTTCGAGGCGATCCTCGAACAACGCCTGGCGCCCGGAACCAAATTGAGTGAAGAGGCACTGGGCGAAATCTTCGGCGTCAGCCGCACCATCATTCGCCGCGCGCTCTCGCGCCTGGCCCATGAAGGCGTGGTACTGCTGCGGCCCAATCGCGGCGCGGTGGTGGCGAGCCCAAGTGTAGAAGAAGCGCGTCAGGTATTCCTGGCTCGGCGTCTGGTCGAGCGAGCGATCACTGAATTGGCCGTGCAGCACGCCACGGCCGAACAGTTGGCCGAGCTGCGCCAGATGGTCAACGACGAGCGCGACAGCTTCTCACGCGGCGATCGCGGTGCCGGTATCCGCCTCTCCGGCGAATTCCACCTCAAGCTGGCCGAAGCGGCGAAGAACGCGCCGCTGATCAGCTTTCAGCGCAGCCTGGTGTCGCAGACCTCGTTGATCATCGCCCAGTACGAAAGCGGCAACCGCTCGCACTGTTCCTACGATGAACACACGCAGCTGATCGACGCGATCGAAGCACGCGACGCGGCGCTGGCGGTGAATTTGATGATGCACCACATGGATCACATCGACAGCAAGCTCAACCTCGATGAGGAAAGCGCGTCGGATGATTTGCATGCGGTGTTTTCGCATCTTTTACAGACGAAAAAACCGGGTCGCTCGTCCATAAAGCTGTAAACCCGATCAAAAAATGTGGGAGCGGGCTTGCTCGCGAATGCGGTAGATCAGTCAATGCATTTGGTGACTGACACTCCGTATTCGCGAGCAAGCCCGCTCCCACATTTGTTTTGCGGTGTGTTTAGATCAGCGTTGGTGCACGAGTTGCCCGGCCGCATAGGTCTGCAACACCGTCCGATCATCCCCCAGCGTCATCAACACAAACAACGTCTCGGCAATGTTATTCGCCTGCTTCAAGCGATAGCTCAGCAGCGGCGTGGCGTTGTAATCCAATACCAAAAAGTCCGCGTCAGTGCCCGGCTGCAAGGTGCCGATCTTGTCTTCCAGACGCAGCGCCCGCGCGCCGCCCAAGGTCGCCAGGTACAGCGACTTGAACGGGCTCAACCGCGCGCCTTGCAACTGCATGACCTTGTAGGCTTCGTTCAGGGTTTGCAGCAGCGAGAAGCTGGTGCCGCCGCCCACGTCTGTGCCCAAACCGACATTCAATTTGTGCTTCTCGGCCATCGGCAAATTGAACAAGCCACTGCCGAGGAAGAAGTTCGAGGTCGGGCAGAACGCCACCGCCGAACCCGTTTCCGCCAGTCGCGCGCACTCGTCATCACACAGGTGTACGCCGTGGGCAAACACCGAGCGCTCACCGAGCAATTTGTAGTGGTCGTACACGTCCAGATAGCCTTTGCGCTCCGGAAACAGCTCCTTCACCCACTCGACTTCCTGCTTGTTCTCACTGATGTGAGTCTGCATGTACAGGTCCGGGTATTCACCCAGCAGTTGCCCGGCCAAGGCCAATTGTTCCGGGGTGCTGGTCGGCGCAAAACGTGGCGTCACCGCATAGTGCAAACGGCCTTTGCCGTGCCAGCGCTCGATCAGCGCCTTGCTTTCCTGGTAGCCGGTTTCGGCGGTGTCGGTCAGGTAGTCCGGCGCGTTGCGGTCCATCATCACCTTGCCGGCGATCATGCGCAGGTCGAGTTTTTCGGCCGCTTCAAAAAACGCATTGACTGACTGCGGGTGCACACTGCCGAACACCAGCGCGGTGGTGGTGCCGTTGCGCAGCAGTTCCTTGATGAAGATGTCCGCGACTTCTTCGGCATGGGCCTTGTCGGCGAACTGGCTTTCACACGGGAAGGTGTAGGTGTTGAGCCAATCCAGCAACTGCTCGCCATAGGCGCCGACCATGCCGGTTTGCGGCAGGTGGATGTGGGTGTCGATCAGGCCCGGTGTGATCAGCGCATCCTGATAATGGGTGACGTCAATATCGGCGGGCAGTGTGGGCAGCAAATCGCTGGCATGGCCCAAGGCGCTGATCTGGCCGTTATCGATCACCAGCAGGCCGTCTTCGAAATACTCATAGGAGGCTTCGATCCCCACTTCAGCAGGGTCGGCGATGCTGTGCAGGATGGCGGCACGGTAGGCTTTGCGAGTCAAAGGCATGATTATCTCAATTTAGAGTGCTTGGCTGCGACGCGAGGCCGGCAGCAGTTTGGCAATGGGTTCGGCGCTGGCGGTGTGCTGGCCGAAATTCGCGTTATAGGTGGCGATGATTTCGCCGGCGATGGAGATGGCGATTTCCACCGGTAGTTTGCCCTTCACCTCGGTGAGGCCCATGGGGCAGCGCATGCGTTGCAATTGCGCGGTGTCGAAGCCGCGATCACGCAGGCGGTGTTCGAACTTGACCCGTTTGGTTTTCGAGCCGATCAGGCCGAAGTAGGCAAAGTCATTGCGCTTGAGCAGCGCGGCGGTGAGTTCCAGGTCGAGTGCATGATTGTGGGTCATGACGATGCAGTAACTGCCCACCGGCAGGTCGGCTATTTCGTCGACAGGCTCTTCGCTGACGATTTTACGCACGCCTTGGGGGATCTGTTGAGGAAACTCCTGGTCACGCGAGTCGATCCAGCGCACCCGGCACGGCAGGCTCGCCAGCAAAGGCACCAGTGCACGGCCGACGTGGCCGGCGCCGAATACGGCAATCTGCGCCTGCACCTGGCCCATCGGTTCGAACAGCAGCACAGTCACGCCGCCGCAGCACTGGCCCAGGCTGGCGCCGAGGCTGAAGCGTTCCAGATGAGTGTTCTGCTGGCCGCGCACGAGCATGTCGCGGGCGATCTGCATCGCCTTGTATTCCAGGTGCCCGCCACCGATGGTGTCGAAGGTCTGCGCGGCGCTGATGACCATCTTCGAACCGGCATTGCGCGGCGTGGAGCCGAGCTCTTCGATGATGGTCACCAGCACGCAGGGTTCACCCTGATTTTGCAGGTCGGCGAGGGCGCTGATCCAGTTGTTCATAGTCACCTCCAGTCAGATCGTTCCCACGCTCCGCGTGGGAATGCATACCGTGACGCTCTGCGTCACAAGAGCGGACGCAGAGCGTCCATGCCGGCATTCCCACGCAGAGCGTGGGAACGATCAAGCCAACTCAGTTTCGACGGCTTTTGCAGCGGTCAACTGCCGCATCTGCTCACAGCCCCACAACACCCGCTCCGGCGTCGCCGGCGCATCAATCTTCGGCTGATGGCGATAGTCACCCAAACTCGCCACTGCATCCTTGATCGCGCACCACGAGGCAATCCCGAGCATGAACGGCGGCTCACCCACGGCCTTGGAATGGAACACCGTGTCTTCCGGGTTCTTGCGGTTTTCCACCAGCTTCACGCGCAAATCCAGCGGCATGTCGGCCACGGCCGGGATCTTGTAGCTGGCCGGGCCGTTGGTCATCAGCTTGCCTTTGTTGTTCCACACCAGCTCTTCCATGGTCAGCCAGCCCATGCCCTGGATAAACCCGCCTTCCACCTGGCCGATGTCGATGGCCGGGTTCAGCGAGGCGCCCACATCGTGAAGGATGTCGGTGCGCAGCATCTTGTATTCACCGGTCAAGGTGTCGACGATCACTTCGCAGCAGGCCGCGCCGAACGCGAAGTAATAGAACGGCCGACCGCGCGCCTGGCTGCGGTCGTAGAAGATTTTCGGGGTCTTGTAGAAGCCGGTGCTCGACAGCGAGACCTGGGCGAAATACGCCTGCTGGATCAACGCTTCAAAGGTCAGGATCTGGTCACGCACGCGCACATGGCCGTTGTGGAATTCCACATCCGCTTCGCTCACGTCGTACTTGCGCGCGGCAAATTCCACCAGGCGTTGCTTGATGGTTTCGGCAGCGTTCTGCGCGGCTTTGCCGTTCAGGTCGGCACCGCTGGACGCGGCGGTCGGCGAAGTGTTGGGCACCTTGTCGGTGTTGGTGGCGGTGATTTGCACGCGGTCGATTTCAACCTGGAACACTTCGGCCACCACCTGCGCGACCTTGGTGTTCAAGCCCTGGCCCATCTCGGTGCCGCCGTGGTTCAGGTGGATGCTGCCGTCGGTGTAGATGTGGATCAGCGCGCCGGCCTGGTTAAGAAAGCTCGCCGTGAACGAGATGCCGAACTTCACCGGTGTCAGCGCCAGGCCTTTTTTCAGGATCGGGCTGTGGGCGTTGTACAGGCGAATCGCTTCGCGGCGCTCGGCGTATTGGCTGCTGGCCTCAAGTTCAGCGGTCATCTCTTCGAGCATGTTGTGCTCGACGGTCTGGTAGTAGTGGGTGACGTTGCGCTCGGTCTTGCCGTAGTAATTGGCCTTGCGCACGGCCAGCGGGTCGAGGGCCAGATGGCGGGCGATGTCGTCCATCACTTCTTCGATGGCGACCATGCCTTGCGGGCCGCCAAAGCCGCGATAGGCGGTGTTGGAGGCGGTG
The DNA here is from genome assembly GCF_013385735.1 of Pseudomonas sp. D2002. Taxonomy (NCBI): domain Bacteria; kingdom Pseudomonadati; phylum Pseudomonadota; class Gammaproteobacteria; order Pseudomonadales; family Pseudomonadaceae; genus Pseudomonas; species Pseudomonas sp. D2002. The sequence goes on from NZ_JACAPL010000015.1 coordinate 147,455, forward strand.
TTGGTCTTGCAGCGATGGCCGTTGACCGTGGCGTCGCCCAGGTAATACGAGTTGTCAGCGTGGAACATGGCGCGGTCGACAATCGAGTTGGACAGGTCCGGCGAGCAGCCGCAGTTACCCGCCAGCTCCAGGTTGATCCCGTGCAGACGGCCGCTGTCGTCGAAGCCCACGTCGTATTCGATATAGAAGGGGTGGCGCTTGCCGGTCATCAGCATGTCTTCGACGCGCGGCAGGCGCATTTTGGTCGGCTGGCCGGTGAGGCGCGCCACCACCGCACACAGGCACGCCGGGCTGGCGGCCTGGGTTTCCTTGCCGCCGAAACCACCGCCCATGCGGCGCATGTCGACCACGATTTTGTTCATCGACACGTCGAGCACTTCGGCCACCAGCTTCTGCACCTCGGTGGGGTTCTGCGTGGAGCAGTAGACGATCATGCCGCCGTCTTCGGTGGGCATTACCGAGGAAATCTGGGTCTCCAGGTAGAAGTGTTCCTGGCCGCCGATGTGCAGCGTGCCCTGGATACGGTTTTTCGCCGTGGCCAGCGCGCCTGCCGAATCACCGCGCTGGTGGGTGTGGCTGTCGAGCACGAAGTGTTTTTTACGAAACGCTTCGACCACGTCCAGCACCGGTTCGAGATCTTCGTATTCGATCACCGCCGCCATGGCGGCCTTGCGCGCGGTTTCCAGGTCGCGGGCGGCCACGGCCAGCACCACCTGGCCGACGAACTGCACGGTGTCGATGGCCAGCAGCGGGTCGCCCGGCATCAGCGGGCCGATGTCTTTCAGGCCCGGCACATCTTCGTGAGTGATGACGATACGCACGCCGTCAAAGGCGTAGCAGGGCGCGGTGTCGATGCTGAGGATTTTCGCGTGGGCGCGGTCGGACATGCGCGCATACAGGTGCAATTGATTGGGGAATTCCAGGCGGTCATCGATGTACTGCGCCTCGCCGCTGACGTGCTTGGCGGCGCTGTCATGCTTGACGCTGCGCCCGACTCCGGAAGTCAGGTCCTGGGCGAACAGCTCGGCGAGCTCAGCCTGGGTTTTAACGACGGCGTGATGGTTAGACATAAGCGGTCACCCGAGTCTCGATGTGCGGCGTTTGCAGTTCGATGAAGTATTTGCGCAGCAGGTTCTGTGCGCTGAGCAGGCGGTATTCCTTGCTGGCGCGGAAGTCCGACAGCGGGGTGAAATCCTCGGCCAGGGCGGCGCAGGCTTTCTCCACCGTGGCGGCATTCCAGGTGGCGCCGACCAATACGGCTTCGCAGCTTTTCGCGCGTTTGGGCGTGGCTGCCATGCCGCCGAAGGCGACGCGGGCGTCGCTGATGACGCCGTTCTCGATCTTCAGGTTGAAGGCGGCGCACACCGCGGAAATGTCATCGTCCAGGCGCTTGGACACCTTGTAGGCGCGGAACAGTGTGTGGCCCTTGGGCACGATGATTTTCTCGATGAACTCGCTGTCCTGGCGCGCGGTGACGCGGTAGTCGATGAAGTAATCTTCCAGCGCCAGGGTGCGGCGGGTGTTGCCCTTGCACAGTACGATCTGCGCGCCGAGGGCGATCAATAGTGGCGGTGAATCGCCAATCGGCGAGGCGTTGCCGATGTTGCCGCCCAAGGTGCCCTGGTTGCGGATTTGCAGCGAGGCGAAGCGGTGCAGCAAATCGCCGAAGTCCGGGTATTCGTGATGCAGCGCGCCGTAGCAGTCGGACAGGGCAGTGGCGGCGCCGATTTCCAGGCGGTCGTCGAAGTCGTCGATGCGCTTCATTTCTTCAATGTTGCCGACGTAGATCATCACCGGCAGCGTGCGATGGAACTGCGTGACTTCCAGCGCCAGGTCGGTGCCGCCAGCCAGCAGGCGGGCTTGCGGGTAGGCGTCGTAGAGGTCGGCGAGGTCGGCGACGGTCAGCGGCACCAGGCAGCGTTTGTCGCCACTGTTGAGTTCGCCGGTTTGCGTTGGCGCAATGGCGTTGAGGCGGGCGATGGTCTCGGCCTGGCGGCTGTCGAACTGGTCCACAGGTTTATTGCAGCAAGCCTGTTCGGCTGCGGCGAGGATCGGGCGGTAGCCGGTGCAACGGCACAGGTTGCCGGCCAGGGCTTCGTGGGCCTTTTGGCTGTCGGGGGCGTCGCTGTTCTTTTGCAGGGCGAACAGCGACATGACAAAACCCGGTGTGCAAAAGCCGCATTGCGAGCCGTGGCACTCGACCATGGCCTGTTGCACGCTGTGCAGTTGGCCTTGGTGCTTGAGGTCTTCGACGCTGATCAGTTGCTTGCCGTGCAGTGACGACACAAAGGTCAGGCACGAGTTGAGGCTGCGATAACGAATCTGCTGCGCGCCTTGATCGTCGGTGTGCAACTCGCCGACGACCACGGTGCACGCGCCGCAGTCGCCGCTGGCGCAGCCTTCCTTGGTGCCGGATTTGCCCAGGTGCTCACGCAAATAGTTGAGCACGGTCAGGTTGGGGTCCAGGGCGTGCTCACTACGGAGTTCCTGGTTAAGTAAAAACTGGATCACGGAAGGCCTCGCAGACTCATTATTGTTGTTAACCGCTTTGCGCCGAATCTAGTCATGTCTGACTTTTCGGTCAACGATTTTCTGACCAGAAGGTCAAGAAACTGCGATTACAACACTTTCAATTATGGTCCAGTCTTCTGAGACCGGCGTTTTTCGGGGCTTCTGGCTTTTAATCATTGCTTATTTCATGCCAAATTCGCGCTTGTGGGCGTAGCGCCATCAGCCAACCAATGCGCTACACTGCCGCGCTTGTACCGATAGAAGATTTTGAAGGGAAAACATGACGTTCAAGGCGCCGGACAGTCTCGCCGAGCAAATCGCTCACCACCTCGCCGAACGTATCATTCGCGGCGATCTCAAGCCTGGGGAGCGGATCCAGGAACAGAAGGTCACGCTGGCGCTCAATGTCAGCCGTGGTTCCGTGCGTGAAGCTTTATTGATCCTCGAACGCCGCCACCTGATCGCGATCCTGCCGCGCCGTGGCGCCCACGTCACCGAACTCACCGCGCACAAGGTGCAGAGCCTGTGCACGTTGATGGGCGAGTTGTACATCCTGCTCGGTAATGCCGTGGCTGAAGGCTGGCAGGTACAGGCTGACATGGCGCCGTTCCTGCAGATCCAGCAGCGTTTGGTCAGCAGTTTCGAGCGCCAGGACATCCGCGCCTTTGTCGAAGAAAGCTTCAATGTGATGCGCGCCGCGTACCCGTTCGCCAACAACCCGTATTTGCAGGAAACCGTCGAGAACCTGCAGCCGGCGATGAACCGCGCCTATTACCTGGCGCTGGATCAACGCAAGGCGTCCATGAGCGAGTACCTGGCGCTGTTCGAGCAACTGCTCGCCGCCGTGCTGGCGCGTGACCTGGCGCAGATTCGCCAGGTGCTCTCGGCTTACGGCCAGCGCAGTTGCTCGCTGGTCATCGCTGCATTGGCGGACGCCTAAGCGTGCGGCTCAAGTGCATCAAACTGGCGGGGTTCAAATCCTTCGTCGACCCGACCACGGTGAACTTCCCCAGTAACATGGCGGCAGTGGTGGGGCCCAATGGCTGCGGCAAGTCGAACATCATCGACGCCGTACGCTGGGTGATGGGCGAGAGCTCGGCAAAAAACCTGCGCGGCGAGTCGATGACCGACGTCATCTTCAACGGCTCCACCAGCCGTAAGCCCGTGAGCCAGGCCAGCATCGAACTGGTGTTCGACAACTCCGACGGCACCCTCGTGGGCGAATACGCGGCCTACGCGGAAATTTCCATTCGCCGCAAGGTGACCCGCGACAGCCAGAACAGTTACTTCCTCAACGGCACCAAGTGCCGGCGTCGGGACATTACCGATATCTTCCTCGGCACCGGCCTGGGCCCGCGCAGCTATTCGATCATCGAACAGGGCATGATCTCCAAGCTGATCGAAGCCAAGCCCGAAGACCTGCGTAACTTTATCGAGGAAGCGGCGGGCATCTCCAAATACAAGGAGCGCCGCCGCGAGACCGAAAACCGTATCCGCCGCACCCACGAAAACCTCGCTCGCCTCACCGACCTGCGCGAAGAGCTGGAACGCCAGTTGGAACGCCTGCACCGCCAGGCCCAGGCGGCCGAGAAGTATCAGGAGTACAAAGGCGAAGAGCGCCAGCTCAAGGCGCAACTCTCGGCCTTGCGCTGGCAGGCGCTGAATGATCAGGTCGGCCAGCGCGAAGCGATCATCGGTACCCAGGAAATCAGTTTTGAAGCGCTGGTGGCCGAGCAGCGTAACGCCGATGCCAGTATCGAACGCCTGCGTGACGGCCACCATGACCTCTCCGAACGCTTCAACTTGGTGCAGGGGCGCTTCTATTCGGTGGGCGGCGATATCGCCCGCGTGGAGCAGAGCATCCAGCACGGCCAGCAGCGCCTGCGCCAGTTGCAGGAGGATTTAAAGGAAGCCGAACGCGCGCGCCTGGAAACCGAATCGCACCTGGGCCATGACCGCACCTTGCTGCTGACGTTGGGCGAAGAGCTGGACATGCTCACCCCCGAGCAGGAAATCACCAGTGCTGCCGCCGAAGAAGCCGCCGCGGCCCTGGAAGAAGCCGAAACCACCATGCACGGCTGGCAGGAGCAGTGGGACGCCTTCAACCTGCAATCTGCCGAGCCGCGCCGCCAGGCTGAGGTGCAGCAGTCGCGCATCCAGCAGCTGGAAACCAGCATGGAACGTCTGGCCGAGCGCCAGCGCCGCATGCAGGAGGAGCGGGCGTTGCTCGCCGCCGACCCGGAAGACGCGGCGATCATGGAGCTGAGCGAGCAACTGGCCGAAAGCGAGATGACGCTGGAAGAGCTGGAAGCCAGCGAAGAACAACAAGTGGAGCGCCTGGAGCAATTGCGTCAGCAACTGCAACAGGCGACCCAGGCGCAGCAGCAGGCCCAGGGCGATTTGCAGCGGCTGAACGGCCGATTGGCCTCCCTGGAAGCCTTGCAGCAAGCCGCGTTGGACCCTGGCACCGGCACTGCCGAGTGGCTGCGCGACCAGCATTTGGCCGAGCGCCCGCGCCTGGCGGAAGGGTTAAAAGTTGAAGCGGGTTGGGAGCTGGCGGTCGAGACTGTTTTAGGCGCCGACCTGCAGGCTGTGCTGGTGGATGATTTTGGCGGTTTCGACCTGGCCGGTTTCACCCAGGGCGATCTGCGTTTGCTCAGCCCTGCGGCTGACGGCACGCGAGTGCCGGGCAGTTTGCTGGATAAAGTTGAGGCGGCGATTGATCTTTGGCCATGGCTGGGTCAGGTCAAAACGGTGGAGTCGCTGGAGCAAGCCTTGGCCCAACGCGGTCAGCTGGCGGCCGGCGAAAGCCTGATCAGCCGTGATGGCTATTGGGTGGGTCGGCACTTCCTGCGCGTACGCCGTGCCAGCGAAGCGGAAAGCGGCGTATTGGCCCGTGGCCAGGAAATCGTCAACCTGACTGCCGAACGCGAAGAGCGCGAAGCCACCCTGGAAAGCCTGGAAAACGAACTGCAAACCCTGCGCGCCACCCAGCGCCAGCAAGAGACCGGCCGCGAACACTTGCGCCGCCTGTTGCAGGACGAAGCGCGCCAGCAAGGCGAACTCAAGGCCCAGCTGTCGGCGAGCAAGGCCAAGGTCGAGCAACTGACCTTGCGCCGTACTCGCCTCGACGAGGAAGTGGCCGAGATGGGCGAACAACGCGCCCTCGAACACGAACAGATCGGCGAAGCGCGCCTGCAGTTGCAGGAAGCCCTCGACAGCATGGCGCTCGACACCGAGCAGCGCGAGCTGCTGCTGGCCCAGCGTGACAGCCTGCGCGAACGCCTCGACCGTGTGCGCCAGGAAGCCCGCCAGCACAAGGACCACGCCCACCAATTGGCGGTGCGCCTCGGTTCGCTGCAGGCTCAGCACACGTCCACGCGCCAGGCCCTTGAGCGCCTGGAAATGCAGTCCGAACGCCTGACCGAAAAACGCGAGCAATTGAGCCTCAATCTGGAGGAGGGCGAAGCGCCGCTGGAAGAGCTGCGCCTCAAGCTCGAAGAGTTGCTCGACAAGCGCATGACCGTCGATGAAGAACTCAAGACCGCGCAGATCGCCCTGGAAGACGCCGACCGCGAGTTGCGCGATGCGGAAAAACGCCGCACCCAGGCCGAGCAGCAATCCCAGCTGATTCGCGGCCAGCTCGAACAACAACGCATGGAATGGCAAGCCCTGACCGTGCGCCGCAAGACCCTGCAAGACCAGTTGCTGGAAGACGGCTACGACCTGCACGGCGTGCTTAATACGCTGACCGCCCAGGCCAACGAGAAAGACGCCGAAGAAGAACTTGAGCGTATTGCTGCACGCATTCAACGCCTCGGCGCGATCAACCTCGCGGCCATCGACGAGTACCAGCAGCAGTCCGAGCGCAAACGTTATCTGGACGCCCAGGACGCCGACTTGGTGGAAGCCCTGGATACGCTGGAAAACGTGATCCGCAAGATCGACAAGGAAACCCGTAATCGCTTCAAAGATACCTTTGATCAGATTAATGGCGGTTTACAGGCGTTATTCCCGAAAGTTTTCGGTGGCGGCAGCGCCTACTTGGAACTGACGGGCGAAGATCTACTCGATACAGGGGTGACGATCATGGCGCGGCCTCCGGGCAAGAAGAACAGCACCATCCATTTGTTGTCCGGTGGCGAGAAGGCACTGACGGCATTGGCCCTGGTATTTGCGATCTTCAAGTTGAACCCGGCGCCGTTTTGCATGCTCGACGAAGTTGACGCCCCGCTGGATGACGCTAACGTTGGACGCTACGCTCGGTTGGTTAAAGAGATGTCCCAGACGGTGCAGTTCATCTATATCACCCACAACAAGATCGCCATGGAGATGGCCGATCAACTGATGGGGGTGACGATGCACGAACCGGGCTGTTCGCGTTTGGTGGCGGTGGATGTCGAAGAGGCGATGGCGATGGTGGAATCTTGAGTCGCGCCATTAGAGAAATTTTTTAGCACGCTGTAGGCGGGTTTACCGGTCTGGCGAAAGTGGCAAATGGACATATTTGTTCAAGCCATTTTGACAGACGGTGTAAAGTTATCTTTGGTCGTGCTAGTTTAATGTCAATTTTTCGTATGCGTGGGCAAAACGTCAGTCAGAACATAGAGTTGGCGCCACGTTTTAAAGCGGTTTGCACGGTGCTAAACCCCTTATTTTTCAGCATTTTTTATTAGAGGCACGGGATTACATGGAAATCGGTCTGCGCGAGTGGCTGATCGTCATCGGCATTATTGTCATTGCCGGTATTCTTTTTGATGGCTGGCGCCGCATGCGCGGTGGCAAGGGCAAGCTTAAATTCCGTCTGGACCGCAACCTGTCCAACTTGCCCGACGACGACGGCAGCGCCGAGCTGCTGGGGCCGCCTCGTGTGCTGGACACCCATAAAGAGCCGCAACTGGACGAACACGACTTGCCGTCGATGAGCGCGCCGGTGCGTGAGGCCCGTGAACCCTCTTCCAAGCGCGGCAAACGCGGCAGCGCTGCCGTGGCCGAGCCGCATCAGGGCGACCTGAACCTCGACGTCGATGATGGCCCGAGCTTCAGCAGCCGTGATGATGACTTCCCTGACGAAACCCCGACCAAAAGCGCGCCACGCCAATCGGTCAACGATCAGCCGGCCGCCGAAGAAGTCCTGGTGATCAGCGTGATCTGCCGTGACGCTGCCGGCTTCAAAGGCCCGGCGCTGCTGCAGAACATCCTCGAAAGCGGCCTGCGCTTTGGCGAGATGGATATTTTTCACCGCCACGAAAGCATGGCCGGTAACGGCGAAGTGCTGTTCTCGATGGCCAACGCGGTCAAGCCGGGCACCTTTGATCTGGACGATATCGACCTGTTCAGCACCCCGGCGGTGAGCTTCTTCCTCGGCTTGCCAGGCCCGCGTCACCCGAAACAAGCGTTCGACGTGATGGTGGCCGCAGCCCGCAAGCTGTCGCAGGAACTCAACGGCGAGCTCAAGGACGACCAACGCAGCGTCCTGACCGCCCAGACCATCGAACACTACCGTCAGCGCATCGTCGAGTTCGAGCGTCGCGCCCTGACACAGAAACGCTGAGGATTGGACTTCAGCGTTGTCAGTAGAATAAGCGCACTAACATATTGAGCAGCTTCGGCTGCTCTTTTGCTTTCTGAGAGAACACCCATGACCGCCGCCCACACCCGCATCCTCGAATTGCGCGCTGAACTGGATCAGCACAATTACCGTTACCACGTCCTCGACGAGCCGAGCATTCCGGACGCCGAGTACGACCGGCTGTTCCACGAGCTCAAGGCCCTGGAGGCCGAGCACCCGGAACTGGTGACGCGTGATTCACCGACGCAGCGGGTCGGCAGTGCGGCGTTGTCGGCGTTCACTCAGGTGAAGCACGACATTCCGATGCTCAGCCTCGGCAACGCCTTTGATGAAACCACCATGCTCGAGTTTGATCGCCGGGTTACCGAAGGCCTCGACCTGCCGGTGGGCGATCTGTTTGGCGGTGGCGCGGCGGTGGAATACAGCTGCGAGCCCAAGCTCGATGGCCTGGCGGTCAGCCTGCTGTATCAGGACGGCGAGCTGGTGCGCGGCGCCACCCGAGGCGACGGCACCACCGGCGAAGACATCAGTGTCAATGTGCGCACCGTGCGCAATATTCCGCTGAAGTTGCACGGCAGCGGCTGGTCGGCGAGCCTGGAAGTGCGCGGCGAAGTGTTTATGTCCAAGGCCGGTTTCGAGCGTTTGAATGCCTCGCAACTGGAAGTCGGCGGCAAGACCTTCGCCAACCCGCGCAACGCCGCGGCCGGCAGCTTACGTCAGTTGGACTCGAAGATTACCGCCAGCCGCCCGCTGGAATTCTGCTGCTACGGTGTGACCACCGACATCAGTGATACCCATATCGGCAACCTGCAACAACTGAAGAAATGGGGCATGCCGATCAGCCATGAGCTGAAACTGGCCAAGGGCATTCAGGATTGCCTGGATTACTACCGCGATATCGGCGAGCGGCGTAACAGCCTGCCGTATGAAATCGACGGCGTGGTGTTCAAGGTCAACAGCATTGCCTCGCAGCGTGAACTGGGCTTCCGTGCCCGTGAGCCGCGCTGGGCCATTGCGCATAAATTCCCGGCCATGGAAGAGCTGACCGAACTGCTTGACGTGGAATTCCAGGTCGGCCGCACCGGCGCCGTCACGCCAGTGGCGCGTTTGAAACCGGTCAAGGTGGCGGGCGTTACCGTGTCCAACGCCACGCTGCATAACATGGACGAAGTCGCGCGCCTGGGCTTGATGATCGGCGACACCGTGATCATCCGCCGCGCCGGTGATGTGATCCCGCAAGTCGTGTCGGTGGTCTCCGAGCGGCGCCCGGAACACGCCCGCGCGGTGCAAATCCCTGAAAGCTGCCCGGTGTGCGGCTCGCATGTCGAGCGCACGCAACTGGTCAAGCGCAGCAAGGGCAAGGAAACCGTCAGCGAAGGCGCGGTGTACCGCTGCGTCGGGCGCCTGGCGTGTGGCGCGCAGCTCAAGCAGGCGATTATTCACTTCGTCTCGCGCCGCGCCATGGACATCGACGGCCTGGGCGACAAGACCATCGAGCAACTGGTGGATGAAAAACTCATCGGTTCGCCGGCCGACCTCTACAAGCTCAAGTACGAGCAGGTTATCGACCTGGAAGGCTTTGCCGATATTTCCAGCAAGAAGCTGATCACCGCCATCGAAAACAGCAAGACGCCGACCCTGGCGCGCTTCATCTACGCGTTGGGCATTCCCGACGTGGGCGAGGAGACCGCCAAGGTGCTGGCGCGCTCGCTGGCGTCCCTGGAGCGTGTGCAGAAGGCCTTGCCGGAAGTGCTGACGTACTTGCCGGACGTCGGCCTGGAAGTGGCGCACGAGATTCACAGCTTCTTTGAGGACAGCCATAACCAGGACGTGATTGGCGCGCTGTTGTCGCCGGACGAATGCGCCCTGCAATTGCAGGATCAGGGCGACCTGAGCGCCGAGTTCGCCGCCAGCACCACGTTGGGCGGTTTGCTCGACAAGCTGCACGTGCCGAGTGTTGGCCCCGGCGCCGCGCAGAAACTTGCGGACAAGTTCGGCACCCTGGAAGGCGTGATCAAGGCCGACTGGCTGGACATGCGCCAGGCGCTGCCCGAGAAGCAGGCCAAGGCCGTGCGCGACTTCTTCGATAACCCCCACAACGCCAACCACGCCCTGGCCATTGAGCAGCAGCTCAAGGACTTCGGCATGCACTGGCAGAGCGAGAAGAAGGTGGTCGAAGGCTTGCCGGAGGCTGGGCATACCTGGGTGCTGACGGGCTCCCTGGAGCTGATGAGCCGCGATGTGGCCAAGGAGAAGCTCGAAAGCCTGGGCGCCAAGGTGGCGGGTTCGGTGTCGGCAAAAACCCACTGCGTGGTGGCGGGGCCGGGCGCCGGTTCGAAATTGGCCAAGGCGACCGAACTCGGTTTGAAGGTGCTGGACGAAGAAGCCTTCGTTGCGTTCCTCGCCAAGCACAACATCACCGTCTGACTGATCGTTCCCACGCTCAGCGTGGGAATGCACCCTGTGACGCTCCGCGTCACGACGTTCAAGAGCGGACGCAGAGCGTCCAGTGCGGCATTCCCACGCAGAGCGTGGGAACGATCTTCAGTGGGAGATGATCTAGTCTTGGTCATCCAGGGAGAGATCGCCATGTTTCGCTACTTCGAGCAACTGAGTTCGCGCATCGCCGCACCGTTCATGGCCGAAACCTCGCGTAACAGCAAGGTGTGGCAATGCCGTTGCGGCCAATCGCTGTTCTTTCGCAACAGCCAGTGCCTGGCGTGCCAGGCGCTGCTGGGCTATCAGCCGCAGCAAAGCCGCCTGTCCTCCCTTCAGCCTGGGCCTGTCGCCGATACGTGGCTGGCAGACGACAACCTCGCCGCCGGCGCCTTCCGTCGCTGTGCCAACCTCGACACTCCGGCAGCCTGCAACTGGCTGATTCCTGCCCACAGCACCGCACCGTTGTGCGTGGCCTGCAGCCTCAATCGCACCATTCCCGATCTGTCCGTGCCGGAAAACCCCGAGCGCTGGCGCAAAGTGGAAACCGCCAAGCGTCGGCTGGTGGCGCAACTGATCAGCCTGGGCTTGCAAGTGGTGCCCAAAAGCGTCGATGAAGACACCGGCCTGGCCTTTGATTTCGTCGGCATCGACCTGGAGGGCAACGCGCCCACCACCGGCCACGCCAATGGCCTGATCACCCTGGACATCAAGGAGGCCGACGACGCCCATCGCGAAAAGATCCGTGTACAGATGCGCGAGCCTTATCGCACGTTGCTCGGCCACTTTCGCCATGAAGTCGGTCATTACTATTGGGACCGGTTGATCGCCAACAGCCATTGGCTCGAACCCTTTCGCACCCTGTTCGGCGACGAACGCGCCAGCTATGCCGATGCGCTCGAGCAGCATTACCAGAACGGCCCGCGACCCGACTGGCAGCAAGCCTGCGTCAGCGCCTACGCGACCATGCACCCTTGGGAAGACTGGGCCGAAACCTGGGCTCACTACCTGCACATGATGGACGCCGTCGACACCGCCTTGGGTTTTGGCATGAGCGCCCGCGAGATGGACCTGGATTATCAGCCGTTTCCGCTCACCACGCTCTACGACCCCGAACACCCTGGCGGTGCGGCGTTCCTGTCATTCGTCAACGCCTGGATCGAACTGGCCGGCATGCTCAACGAGCTGTCGCGCAGCATGGGCCAGCCGGATTTCTATCCCTTCGTGTTACCGCCGGCGGTGATTGCCAAGCTGCACTTCATACACCTGGTCATTCAGGAAGAGGGCGGCAGGGCCGACGAGGTACTACAGGCCCAGTGATCAAAATGTGGGAGCTGGCTTGCCCGCGATGCAAGCGCTTCGGTGTGACAGGTACACCTCGGTGACGCAATCGCAGGCAAGCCAGCTCCCACATTTGAAAGAGGGTGAATCCGACACTATGGCAAGTACTTGAACCCCTTGGCTTTTTAATCCGGCACCAACGGTTGTAACTTCCGATGAGATCGGTACAATGGCCCCGCTTGCCGAGAGGCCAGCGTCGTTATGGTGACCCCATCGGTCCCCCCGCAACGATTACCCGTGAACCTGGTCAGAGCCGGAAGGCAGCAGCCACAGCGGGAACATTGTGTGCCGGGGTGTGGCTGGTGGGGTTGCCTCCATAACGCTCTTCCGAAGTAACCCTCAAATCCCAAATTTTTTACGTTTTTGCCGACAATCAATGTCTGCGAAGCGATTTCTGCTGCGCGCTCAACCGCATTACGGGCGGTACTTGGGAAATGCCTTTATCACCGGCACGATTTCATGGCCTATTTCCGTGGTGCTTTCCCAGCGCTCCTCCGGTGTCTGTGACTTGGCCGCTACGTTTCTGGCGAAGTGAAAAATGATGATCTGGCCCGTGCCGCTGTCGCGGTAATACTTGAAGAAGCTGTACTCAGAGAAATGTCCGTCTTTGCGCAGCGACGAGGGGAAGAACAGCATCAGATACAGGATCCCGGTCTTGTTGTCCGTCGTCAGGACCGCCGGCATGTCCGGGTTTTCCTGCTGGTGCAACTGGACAGTGCGTTGACCCAGGTCCAGCGGTTCGATGCGTTTATCGCCCAAAGGGACGACAGTGAAGTCCAGCATTTCAGTCCATGCATCGACGCTTTCGTGTTCCGGGAAATATTCCCACAAGCCATTTTTCTGGTATTTCAGGACAAATGTCTTGCCGTTAAATACCACCGACTTGGTTTCGGCGATGGAGGCGCGTGAAAGGTCTGGGGCGACAGCAGTCGAGGACGATGCGCAGCCGGACAACAGAGCCACGACCGACAAAATAAGTAGAGAGGCTTTCATTTCAATCCTTGAGTGTTTTAGAGGCTCCTTGCGCAGCCACAATAGTGCAATTGGCGGCTGAATACTCGCAAGGTCTTGGCAGCACGCGTCCTGCAAAGATACTGGGTTGTGAGCGCTCTTGAGCGTTTCACAACGCCCCGTCTCGTGGCTGGACAAAACGGGACGGGCTGCTAGCTTCATTGATACACGTGAGCCGGTGCTGGAGTAGTGAAGAAGTGATGGCACTCCGTTGATCAACAAGGATGATTGCCATGACCAGCCTTCAAGCATTACCCAGTGTTATCAGTGCCTCTGTCGGCACCGCAGACAAGGCCCGCAATGTGCCTGCCGATGTTCAACACATTCAACGTCTGTTTAATCTGATTGCGCCCAAATCTGTTTCACCCTTGGTGGTGGACGGCAAGTGCGGCCCGTTGTTGGTCCAGCGCATCCTCGACTATCAGTTGAACCATCTTAAGGTGGCCAAGCCGGACGGGGTGATTGACCCGGGAGGGCGGACGTTCAACAGCCTGGTTGAGGAAGCGCGCAAGGCCGTTGCTCAAGTCAATAACGCGACCGGTGTAAAAGTCGAGCAGACCCCAGAGCGCGCTCCGGCACCGATCCAGGCAGCAGTGGACAAACAGAAGTTGGTCACCCAGGCCACCTGCGACGGTAACGTCACGTTGACCGAAGCGGACTTTCAGAATGCCGCCACCCAATTGGGCGGTGCTGTTGCGATGAATATCATCAAGGCTTTCGCCATCGTCGAGTCCGGTGGGCGTTCCGGGTTCGGGCCGGCAAAAATGCCGGTGATTGCTTACGAAGGGCACATTTTCCGCAAGCACACTCAACGAAAGTACGACGCGGCCTATCCCTTATTGTCTTACCCCTACAAAGAAAAGGCCGGCCCGCAGTGGCGGGCCAATAACAAGGACCAGGCGAAGGCGTGGCAGACGCTGGTCGCCGCGTTTAACCTCAACCCGGAGGCGGCGTTGCTGTCGGCGTCCTACGGCATGTTTCAAATCATGGGCTTCAATTTCGCCAACTGCGGCTACAAGACCGTGTACGATTTCGTCGCCGCGATGAAGCTCAATGCCGGCCAGCAATTGATGGCGTTCGTCGGTTTTTGCCGCAAGAACCCGACACTGCTCAATGCCATGAAGAAAAAGGATTATGTGGGCATGGCCAGCATCTATAACGGCAGCGACTATGGTGATTACGACAAGCGCATCCAGAAAGCCTTCGAGGCGCTGGAAAAGAAAAAATAGCCGCGCATGACGGCTATTTCACAACATTCCAAACGCCCTCTGGACAACCCAAAACCATATTGTTAGTTTCCGCCGGCCACTTGTTTCAATTTATGACAAGTGTGCCGGCTTGATACTGAAGTGCTATCACTTCTTTAACTAACAAGGATGTCTGTGATGAAAAGCCTGCCAGGGTTGCCCCGTCTTATCAGTGCTTCGGTCGGCGCGCCAGGTAAAGCGCGCAACTTGCCTGCCGATGTTCAGTGCATCCAGTATCTTTTCAATTTGATCATTCCCAAGATGGGGTTTGCGCTGGCCGAAAACGGCAAGTGTGACGGCCAGTTGGTGCAGTGCATCAGCCAGTATCAGTTTCGCCATCTCAAGTATGCGCACCCTGATGGCGTGATCGACCCAACTGGTCGGACCTTCAATAGCCTGATCGAAGAAGCGGTGAAGGTGCCCGTAAAGGCCTTCCCGACCATGCGCATTCCCAGTTTTCTGAATGTCTTCGGCAATAACAACGGCGACGCGGTGCAGGCCACGGTCAATGTGTACCTGGACCGCATGCGTGCGATGGTCGAGGCCGAGCGGCGTAACCGGCAATTGATGCTCCAGGCCACGTGCGACGGCGGCATGACGCTCACCGACACCGACTTCCAGAACGCCGCTACCCAGTTGGGCAGCGGCATCTCGGTGAATATCATCAAGGCCTTCGCCACTGTCGAGTCCGGCGGGCGTTCCGGTTTCGGGCCGGCCAAGTTGCCAGTGATCGCCTTTGAAGGGCACCTGTTTCGCAAATACACCAAGCACATTTATGACCAGGCGCATCCACTGCTGTCCTACCCCTATGTGCGAAAAGCCGGGCCGCAGTGGCAGGTCAACAACAAGGACCAGACCAAGGCCTGGGAAACCATGGCCACCGCGTTTGCTCTGGACCAGGAAGCGGCGTTGATGTCGGCGTCCTGGGGTATGTTCCAGATCATGGGGTTCAACTTCACCTCCTGTGGTTACAAGACCGTGTTTGAATTCGCGGCGGCATTAAAGATTAATGCCGGCAACCAACTAAAGGCCTTCATCGGCTTCTGCAGCCAGAGCCCGGCGTTGATCAAAGCCATGAAAAATAAAGATTATGTCGCCATGGCGCGCAACTATAACGGCGAGGATTACGGCGACTATGACCGTCGTATCAAGAAGGCCTACGAAGCATTGGAAGGGAAAAAATAAGATGACGCGTTTTCTGGCAGCAGGTGTTTTGTCGTTGTGCGCTATCGCGCCTGCATTTGCGGGCGAAACAGCCTTGCATTCAGGCAAATACGAAGGGCTGATGCTGGCGGTCACGCCTGAGCATCAGGTCGAAGGTTATTACGCGGAAGAATTGGGCGAGGGCGTGACGCGCAGCTGTGCGTTCTACCTGCAAGGCAAGCCCGAAGCCCTTACCACCTGGCTTGACGAGGCCTACCCCGGCAGCGTGGCGGCTTCGTCCGATGGCGTGACGCTCACCGTAGAAAAGGGCCGCCAGCATCCTGGCTGCCTGAGCGTGCTGATGCCGGAAATTGCCACGGGCCTGGAGCTGACCCAGACTGCCAATACGCAGTGGATCGGCCTGGTGACGGTGTCGGCCGACAAGGCTTACTTGCTCGAAGAGCCGGGCACCGATGCAGCCAAGCGCCCGTATATCGTCAAGGATGATGTGGTGGGCGTACTGGCATTCAAGGAGGGTTGGGCCCACGTTGAGTTCACCAACGCCAAGGACCATACGTACACCGGCTGGATCAGCCAGGACGAATACAGCCGGCTGTCTGCGCCGAAAAACTGAGCCGCGACAGCTGCCTGTCGGGCCTGATCACTGCGCAGATCCGAGCCCATTCGCTACGCCGCAACGTGTCATGCACGCTGCGGCGTTTTTTATGCCTGGGTTCAGGCTTTATCGCGATTGAACAACTTGCGGATCAGGGCGAACAGCGCCACCACACCGACCACCAGAAACTTCTTCGCTGCCAGCAGGAATATGCCGATCTTGGCAAACAACCCGGCCTTGGCGGCTATCCCGCCAGCAACCAGGGCAGCCAGGCCGTAAGTGGCCAGTTTGTCGGTCTTTGGGTTGAAGTCCGTGTACAGGTTGCCGTCGGTAAAGTTGGTAAAGGCCAGGACCTTGGGCATTTCCTGCTTGATGGTGGCGAGGTCGGCCATGGCGGCGACGGCGTTGAGCTCCAGCACGCCTTCGCGGCCCAGTACGCGGATGCTGTAGTTGAGGGTGGTCTGCTGGGCGTCGTCGGCTTTGAGTTCGCGTGCCCAATACATCTTGTGGGTGGTGTCGTCGTAGTGCGGCGGCTCGGCCCAGCCCAGCAGGTGCAGGCCGGCGTAGCCTTGTTTCTGGCGCTGTTTGTTGTCTTCTTCGTCTTCTTCCTGCATCTGCTTGAGCAGTTCGGCATAGTCGATTTTCGCCGCATCCTCGTCGGAAACATGCCCGTCAGCCTTGTAGCTGACAATCACACCCCAGCCGCTTTGCGACAACGGGCTCACCGCTTTCGGCACGATCATGCCCAAGGTCTTGAAGCCGGGAGGGTTGCCCCAGCCATCGGTCAGCAAGCGCTCGGTGTCCGACGGGTCGAGGTAGTAGAACTCATCGTTGAGCTTGAGCGTGGCGATGCCGCTCGGCAGGGTGACCGTGCCGGTCTTCTGCTTGAGTGAGGCTAGGAAGTGTTCGGCCGTTTCGGCGGGGGCGCTGGCTTCAGCAGGAGCCGGTGCGGGTGCAGCAAAAACGGGTGCGGCAGACAGGCTCAGGGCGGCCGCCGCCATCAACGCGCGGATGTAATTCATGGTAGTCCCTTACATTTTGAATTAATTTCGCGGGAGAATATCTGAAATTTGCCCAACGAGTTAGCCAAAAGTCTCCCGCAGCAGCCCGGCAAACGCATCCCGCGCCAGGTGCCGTTGGGTGTCCTTGTGCCAGAACAGCAGGTTGTCCACCGCCTGCAGTTCCTCAAACCGGTAAGACGCCAGCTGATTGGCCTGCTCATAGCGGGCCAGAATGCCTTCCGGCGCCAACGCCACGCCAATGCCCGCGCTGACACAACCGATGATCGTGCCCCAGCTGGCATAGCTGGCGATGCTTGGCTTGAAGTCGTGGGGCTTGACCCAGTGTTCCAGCGCGGCGCGATACGGGCAGCCGGGTGGCCACACCAGCAAGGTGCGCCCGGCCAGGTCTTCGGCGCTGTTGATTGGGGCGCTGGAGGCGCTGGCGATCAGCACCAGGCGTTCGCTGTAGACCACGCTGTGTTCGAGCTTGGCGCGTTTGCCTCCGGCCGCCACCAGTGCCACGTCGAGACGATGGTGTTGCAGATCATCGAGCAGCTCGGCCCAGGCACCGGTGACCAGTTCCAGGCTGACATCGGGATAGCGCCGGTGATATTCCGCCAGCAGCGGCGGCAGACGGCCGCTGGCGCTGGACTCCACGGCGCCGATGCGCAAGGTGCCGCGGGGAATCGCATTGGCATCCACTGCGCGTTTGGACTCGTCGACCAGCGCCAGGATGCGCTCGCAGTAATCCAGGAAAATCTCACCGGCTGCGCTGATCGCCAGCCCGCGCCCGGCACGAATAAACAGCGGCGTGCCCAACTCGCTTTCCAACTGCTTGATACGCGTGGTGATGTTGGACGGCACGCAGTGCAATTGCAGGGCGGCCTGGGCCACGCTGCCGGTTTGCGCCACGGCTCGCACCATTTTCAGTTGGGCCAGTTCCATTGCTCAGTTCCAGTGATTTCAGAAGTCAGAAACGCTTAATTGTCCTGCGCCTTGCCTGGGCCAAGACTGACGGCATTCCTACTCAGTTGCCGGACGCCGTCGATGAATACCCCGTCACCCGTAAAGATTACGCTAGTCATCGCCAGCGTCATCCTCTGTTGGGCCTATTCGCCGATTGGCGTGCACATCGGGCTGCACAGCTACAGCCCCGGCCAGCTGGCGCTGCTGCGCTTTCTGATTGCGTCGGTATTCATGGGCGGCGTGGCGCTGATGGTGGGCATTGGCCGGCCGCGTTGGCGCGATCTGCCGTGGCTGCTGGTGCTGGGTTTTTTCGGCGTGTTCCTGCACCACACCAGCCTCAATTACGGGCAGCAATGGGTGACGGCGGCGGCGTCGAGTGTGCTGGCGCAGTCGGCGCCGCTGTTCAGTGTGTTGATCGCGTTTTTCTGCTTGAAGGAGCGCGTCAGTGCCTGGCGCTGGAGTTGCGTGTTACTGGGGTTGCTCGGCGTGCTGGTGGTGATCTGGGGCGATCATGGCGTGGGGGACATCGACCCGCGCGGGTTGCTGATCCTGGTGGCGGCGGTGTCGTGGAGCATTTATTTCGCGATCCAGAAACACTACGCCCACCGTTACAGCCCGCTGACGATGGCGTGCTACATGGTGTGGGCGGGCACTTTGATGCTGTGCGTGAACTTGCCAGGCCTGGCCGATGCCGTCGGGCAGGCGCCGCTGGCGGAAAACCTGGCGGTGCTGATCCTCGGCATTTTCCCCAGCGCCTTGGCGTACCTCGCCTGGGCCTATGTGTTGAAACATGTCGAGGTCAGCCGCGCGTCGGTGGCGATGTACTTGATTCCGCCGGTGGCCATGTTGCTGGCGGCGACGCTGCTGGGCGAGCACATTGCCGTGCAGGTGATGCTGGGCGGTGTGATCGTGCTGGCCAGCGTGGCGGCGATCAGCCTGGAGGGGCGCTGGCGGTCAGTCGCTCAGGCTGAAGGCGCGCAGCCGGGGGCCATCGAGGTCCTCGGCAACAAAGGTGTAGCCGAAGTCGAGGGTGGTCGGTGACTGGATGATCGTGGCGCCGCGCGCGACCCACTGATCATGCAGGGCATCGACGGCAGCCTGGTCGGGCAACGAAAACCCAACCTCGCCACCGCCGCCGGTGAGGCGCGCCGCCGGTTCCACGGTGTGCCGCGACCACAAGCCCAGCTTCACGCCGTTGTCGAGGATGAACAGCGCAAAGGTCGGGTTCAGCTCCACCGGTGGCGTGTCCAGCAGGCGGCTATAGAAGTTGGCGCTGGTGGCCGGGCTGTCGACGTAGAGCAGGAAATAATGGGCGACGGTGTGCATGGTGGCTCCTTGAGAGCGGGCGGTTAAGTGGGCCCAGTCTATAAGGCAGTCCTGTCAGTTCTTGTCAGGAGTGTGCAGGGTTTGCGCCTCCTCACCGGTGTACAGCTTGATGATGTCATTGATCTCCCCCGACATTTTCATCCGCAGCAGTGTGCGCAAGATCTGCTGCACCGGCACATTCGGGTCGTTGCGCACGATGCAGCCCAGGCTTTGCTCGTCGATGATCGCGACCTTCTGCAAGCGCTGGTTGGGTGGCAGGTTCAGGTTGAAGCGGTCCAGTATCCATTCGTTGATGACCGCATATTCAAAGCGCCCGGCCACCAGCTTGAGCAGCACCAACTCTTCGCTGCGTGAGTCGTCGCGGGTCAGTTGGCCGCTGGCGAACAGTGGCTCAAGGGCCGCATAGCGGTAATTGAGTACAGTGCCGATCGACTGGGCGGGCAGAGTGCCCACTTGCACGGTGTGCGGCGCGGTGTGGGTGCTGGCCAGCACGTTACGCTGCACCATCAGCGGCACGCTCCAGATGTAGTCGCCGGACAGGTTGTCGACCCAGGCCTGGGCCACATAGCAACGCACATCAATGTCGCCGTGCGCCATGGCATTGGCGATGCGCGCCCGTGCCAGCACGTGGAACTCGGCGGGGCGCCCGACCTGGGTGGCCAGGCTCAGCATCAAGTCATACAAAATGCCCTGGGTGGGCCGGTTGCCCTCCAGCTGGGCCATGGGCATGCCCCAGCTGTCGGAAACCGAGAAGCGCAACGGCGCGGGTGCCGCGAGGCTGGCAAGCGAAATCATCCATAAGGCGCCCAGGACTACGCGCATACACTCTCCGGTTTCAGGCCTTTGCGGGGCCATTGCACAGAGCTTAGTCAGATTAGACGAGCGTGCCGGATGCAATTTCCCCCTTGCTCCGCTAGCATTACCGGCTTCCGCTTCCCAGTTGCGACGGTTTTCGATGAGTTATCAGGTTCTTGCACGTAAATGGCGTCCGCGCTCGTTCCGCGAAATGGTCGGCCAGACCCATGTGCTCAAGGCTCTGATCAATGCCTTGGACAGCCAACGGCTGCACCACGCCTACCTGTTCACCGGTACACGCGGGGTGGGCAAGACCACCATTGCGCGCATCATCGCCAAATGCCTGAACTGTGAAACAGGTATCACCTCGACGCCTTGCGGCACCTGCTCGGTGTGCAAGGAAATCGACGAAGGGCGTTTCGTCGACCTGATCGAGATCGACGCCGCGAGCCGCACCAAGGTCGAAGACACCCGCGAACTGCTCGATAACGTGCAGTACGCGCCGAGCCGTGGGCGCTTCAAGGTCTACCTGATCGACGAAGTGCACATGCTGTCCAGCCATTCCTTCAACGCCTTGTTGAAAACCCTGGAAGAGCCGCCGCCCTACGTCAAATTCATCCTGGCCACCACCGATCCGCAGAAACTTCCTGCAACGATTTTGTCGCGGTGCCTGCAGTTCTCCCTGAAGAACATGACCCCTGAGCGCGTGGTCGAGCATTTGACCCATGTGCTGGGTGTTGAGAACGTGCCGTTCGAAGACGACGCCCTGTGGCTGCTTGGCCGCGCTGCCGATGGTTCGATGCGCGATGCCATGAGCCTCACCGACCAGGCCATCGCCTTTGGTGAAGGCAAGGTCATGGCCGCCGACGTGCGCGCCATGCTCGGCACCCTCGACCACGGCCAGGTGTTTGATGTGCTGCACGCGCTGATCGAAGGCGACGCCAAGGCGTTGCTCGAAGCCGTGCGCCACTTGTCGGAGCAAGGCCCGGACTGGAACGGCGTGCTCTCGGAAATCCTTAACGTATTGCACCGCGTTGCCATCGCCCAGGCCTTGCCTGAAGGCGTCGACAACGGCCATGGCGACCGCGACCGCGTGTTGGCGCTGGCCCAGGCATTGCCGGCCGAAGATGTGCAGTTCTACTACCAGATGGGCCTGATCGGGCGCCGGGACTTGCCCCTCGCACCGGACCCGCGCGGCGGCTTTGAAATGGTCCTGCTGCGGATGCTGGCCTTCCGGCCCGCCGACTCGGCAGACGCGCCGAGACAGCCGCTAAAGCCAGTGGGGATCAGCCAGGCCACAGTTGATTCCGCCAAACCAGTGGCTGGCGCGGCCGTAGTCGCGCCAGTAGTGGCTGCGCCTGCGCCGGTTACCCCGGCCCCCGCGCCGGTGGTCGCCGCGCCGGTGGTTGAACCTGAGCCGGTGATCGAGCCTGCGCCTGCGCCCGCCCCGGTGGTCGACCTGCCCTGGAACGACGCGGTGGACGCCGAGCCTGAAGTCGAACTGCAGCCTGCCGTAGAGCCCGTCCTGGAAACCAGTGGCGAGCAGCCTGAACTGACGCCGATGCCTACGCCGACGCCCGACAGCGCAGTGCCGGACGCGCCCGAGTGGGTCTCAGCGCCG
Organism: Pseudomonas sp. D2002; assembly: GCF_013385735.1. NCBI lineage: Bacteria > Pseudomonadati > Pseudomonadota > Gammaproteobacteria > Pseudomonadales > Pseudomonadaceae > Pseudomonas > Pseudomonas sp. D2002. Next base: position 169,041 of record NZ_JACAPL010000015.1, read on the forward strand.
GTGCCGGAGCCGACCGTTGCCCAGGTCGAAGCCGCTACGCCAGGCATCGACCTCGACGACGAACCGCCGTTGGACGAAGACTATATCGAGCCGGACATGGATTCGGCCTACAGCTACCTGGACGAGCTGGCCAGCGAACACACCGCCGAGCCGGCACCCGAGCCCGAAGCGGAACCCGCTGCGGCCCCGGCCACCGGGTTGGCATTGCAATGGCTGGAATTGTTTCCGAAGTTGCCGATCTCCGGCATGACCGGCAGCATCGCCGCCAACTGCACGCTGATTTCTATCGAGGGCGACCACTGGCTGTTGCACCTGGACCCGGCCCACAGCGCCTTGTTCAACGCGACCCAGCAACGCCGGCTCAACGATGCGCTGAACCAGTACCATGAGCGCACGCTGACCATCGCCATCGAGTTGATCAAGCCCGAGCAGGAAACCCCGGCCCAGGCCGCCACCCGTCGGCGCCTGAACCGCCAGCGTGACGCAGAAAGCTCGATCCACGCAGATCCGCTCATCCAGCAAATGATGCAACAGTTCGGCGCCGTCGTGCGCCACGATACTATTGAACCTGTCGACGCCCCGGTGCCCCAAGCGTCATAACACCGGGCTACTAATTGATCCACGTACTTTGAGGTGATTCCCATGATGAAAGGTGGCATGGCCGGCCTGATGAAGCAGGCGCAGCAGATGCAGGAAAAAATGGCCAAGATGCAGGAAGAACTGGCCAACGCCGAAGTCACCGGTAAAGCCGGTGGCGATATGGTCAGCGTGGTGATGACCGGTCGTCACGACATCAAGCGCGTGAGCATCGACCCAAGCGTCTTGCCAGGTGTTGGCGAAGATGACCTGGAAATGCTCGAAGCCTTGTTCGCCGCGGCCGTCAACGACGCCGTGCGCAAGATCGAAGCCAACAGCCAGGAAAAGATGGGCGGTGTAACCGCCGGCATGCAACTGCCACCGGGCATGAAGCTGCCGTTCTGATCCGCTAGCCTTGGCTAGACTCAAATGCCAGGCCTTGTGCCTGGCATTTTTTTTGCCGTGATGGAGTCAGGGTGGGAGCTGGCTTGCCTGCGATGCAGACGAATCGGTGCCACAGACGAAACATCGAACCCCCAGCGCTTTGTCATGGTCTGCACCCTATACCGATGAATTCGATAAAGGAGCCCCCTCATGTCTCAAGAACCTATCCTGAACCAGCGCATTGTCCTGGTTTCACGCCCGCAGGGCGCGCCAACCCCGGAGAACTTCCGCCTGGAACGTGTGAACTTGCCGGAGCTGGCAGACGGTCAGGTCCTGCTTAAGACGCTGTACCTGTCCCTCGACCCCTATATGCGTGGCCGTATGAGCGACGCGCCGTCCTACGCAGCGCCGGTTGAAATCGACGAGGTGATGACCGGTGGCGCTGTCAGCCGTGTCGAGCAGTCGCGTAATCCGAAATTCGAAGTGGGCGATTTGGTCGTCGGTTCCACCGGCTGGCAGAGCCACAGCATTTCCGATGGTCGCAACCTGATCCCGGTGCCAAAAGGGCTGGCCAGCCCGTCGATGGCCCTGGGTGTGCTGGGCATGCCGGGCATGACCGCCTATATGGGGCTGATGGACATCGGCCAGCCGAAGGAAGGGGAAACCCTGGTCGTGGCCGCGGCGTCCGGCGCGGTCGGTTCGGTGGTGGGGCAGGTGGCCAAGCTCAAGGGCTTGCGCGTCATCGGGATCGCAGGGGGGGTGGACAAGTGCCGCTACGTGGTGGACGAGTTGGGCTTTGATGCCTGCATCGACCATAAGGGCGCGGACTTTGCCAACGAATTGGCGCAGGCGTGCGACAAGGGCGTGGACATCTATTTCGAGAACGTCGGCGGCAAGGTCTTCGACGCCGTGGTGCCCTTGCTCAACCCCAAGGCCCGCATTCCGCTGTGCGGGTTGATCGCCGGCTACAACGCCCATGAAGCTCCCAGCGGGCCTGACCGCCTGCCGGCGTTGCAACGCACCTTGCTGACCAAGCGCGTGCGCATACAGGGCTTTATCGTGTTCGACGACTATGGTGATCGCCAGCCCGAATTCCTCAGCGCCATGGCGCCCTGGGTGCGTGACGGGAAGATCAAGTTCCGCGAAGACGTGGTCGAGGGCCTGGAACAGGCGCCCGAAGCCTTTATCGGTTTGCTCGAGGGGCGCAACTTCGGCAAGTTGGTGGTGCGGGTCGCGCAGGATTGACCATTTGACGCTAATCCGAGGCGCGGGTATAAACCGCGTCTCGTTGTTTTGTCGGACCATTCGCTCATGAGCTTCAGCCCCCTGATTCGCCAACTGATCGACGCGCTGCGCACCTTGCCAGGCGTGGGTCAGAAAACCGCCCAGCGTATGGCGCTGCAACTGCTGGAGCGTGATCGCAGCGGCGGCACCCGGTTGGCCCAGGCCTTGAGCCAGGCCATGACCGGCGTGGGCCATTGCCGACAGTGCCGCACCCTCACCGAAGAAGACCTCTGCCCGCAATGCGCCGACCCGCGTCGCGACGACACGCTGCTGTGCGTGGTGGAAGGGCCGATGGACGTGTACGCGGTGGAGCAAACCGGCTATCGCGGGCGCTACTTTGTGCTCAAGGGGCACCTGTCGCCGCTCGATGGCCTGGGGCCGGAAGCCATCGGCATTCCGCAGTTGGTGGCGCGCATTGGAGAGCAGGGCACTTTCACCGAAGTGATTCTGGCGACCAACCCGACCGTGGAAGGTGAAGCAACCGCCCATTACATCGCCCAGTTGCTGACCAACAAAGGCTTGATCACCTCGCGCATCGCCCATGGCGTACCGCTGGGTGGCGAGCTGGAGCTGGTGGACGGTGGGACGTTGGCGCATTCGTTTGCGGGTCGTAAGCCGATCGCACTCTAAAGAACAAAACATCCACAATGGTTTTGTGTTGTAAGTGAAATCTTGAAAACCAAGCAAGCGCTTGGTAAGTTCGCTCCACCTCACCGTGGAGCTTGCCGATGTCTGCCTACCAGGACTACTTCGACCCCAGCCACCAATTGGTCCGCGACAGCGTGCGCCGTTTTGTCGAGCGCGAGATGTTGCCGGGCATCGAGCAATGGGAGGAAGCGCAGAGCTTTCCCCGCGAGCTGTACCTCAAGGCCGGCGCGGCGGGGATCCTCGGCATCGGTTATCCCGAAGCCTTGGGCGGCAGCCATGAAGGCGATGTGTTTGCCAAGGTTGCTGCCAGTGAAGAGTTGATGCGCTGCGGTTCCGGTGGGGTGGTGGCGGGCTTGGGTTCGCTGGATATCGGCTTGCCGCCGGTCGTTAAATGGGCGCGGCCCGAGGTGCGTGAGCGCGTGGCGCCTCAGGTGTTGACCGGCGAGAAGATCATCGCGCTGGCTGTCACCGAACCCGGTGGCGGCTCCGATGTGGCCAACCTGCAAACCCGCGCGATTCGTGACGGCGACCATTACCGCGTAAGCGGCAGCAAAACCTTTATCACCAGTGGCATCCGTGCCGACTTCTATACCGTCGCCGTGCGCACGGGCGGGCCGGGATTTGGCGGTATCAGTTTATTGCTTATCGAAAAACACACGCCCGGTTTCACCGTCGGTCAGCCGCTGAAGAAAATGGGCTGGTGGGCGTCTGACACGGCTGAGTTGTTCTTCGACGATTGCCGCGTGCCGGTGGGCAACCTGATCGGCGTCGAGAACATGGGCTTTGCCTGCATCATGGGCAACTTCCAGAGCGAGCGCCTGGCCTTGGCATTGATGGCCAACATGACCGCGCAGCTTGCACTCGAGGAAAGCCTGAAATGGGCCGGCCAGCGCGAGGCTTTCGGCAAACCCATCGGCAAATTCCAGGTACTCAAGCATCGGCTGGCGGAAATGGCCACGGCGGTGGAAGTCTCGCGCGAATTCACCTATCGCCAGGCGGCGAAGATGGCGGCCGGCAAGAGTGTGATCAAGGAGATTTCCATGGCCAAGAACCTCGCCACCGACACGGCAGACCGTGTGACTTATGACGCGGTGCAGATCCTTGGCGGCCAAGGTTACATGCGTGGCAATCTGGTGGAGCGGCTGTATCGCGATAACCGCATCCTGTCGATTGGCGGCGGCACGCGCGAGGTGATGAATGAAATCATCAGTAAGCAGATGGGCTTGTGATCTGTGCTGTTCCTGAGGGCCTCTTCGCGAGCAAGCCCGCTCCCACATTTGAAATGCATTCCAAATGTGGGAGCGGGCTTGCTCGCGAAGAGGTCGGCCCAGGCAACACACATCTCAACCTGAGGTATTACCGCTCAGTCAACGCAAACTGCGTCAGGCAAAACGTCGGAATGCCCATGTCTTCCAGGCGCTGCGAACCCCCCAGCTCCGGCAGGTCGATAATCGCTGCCGCTTCGAAAATCTTCGCGCCCATGCGTCGCACCAAATTCGCCGCTGCGATCAAGGTGCCGCCCGTGGCGATCAGGTCATCGAACATCAATACCGAGTCGCCTTCACACAGGCTGTCGGCGTGCACTTCGAGGAACGCTTCGCCGTATTCAGTCTGGTAACCCTCGGCCAGCACGTCAGCCGGCAGCTTGCCCTGCTTACGGAACAGGATCAGCGGTTTGTTCAGTTGATAGGCGATGATCGAGCCGATCAAAAAGCCCCGCGCATCCATCGCGCCGATGTGGCTGAAGTCAGCTTCGACATAGCGCTGGGCAAAGCTGTCGGCAACCAGGCGAAGGGCTCGGGGCGATTGAAACAGCGGCGTGATGTCACGAAAGATCACCCCAGGCTTGGGGAAGTCGATGACGGGGCGGATCAGGGATTTGATGTCGAACGAATCGAAGGTCATCGTCGAAGAGTCCTGAGGGTTGAAAACGGACTCGAAGTATACCTGCGGCCTCACCGATTGGCGCGGCCGCAGCGGCTGAATCAGCCTTCCAGCGAACCCCCGGCCAGTGCGCACAGCTGGATCGGGTCGAGGATATGCACTTCCTTGCCTTCGGCGGCAATCAACTCGTTCTGCTGGAAACGCGTGAACACGCGGGACACGGTTTCCACTGCCAGGCCCAAGTAGTTGCCGATTTCATTGCGCGACATGCTCAGGCGGAACTGGTTGGCCGAGAACCCACGGGCACGGAAGCGCGCCGACAGGTTGACCAGGAACGTGGCGATGCGCTCGTCGGCGGTTTTCTTCGACAGCAGCAGCATCATTTGTTGATCGTCACGAATTTCGCGACTCATGACCCGCATCAATTGGCGACGCAGTTGCGGCAATTGCAAGGCCAGTTCATCCAGGCGTTCGAAGGGGATTTCGCACACCGACGTCGTCTCCAGCGCCTGGGCCGACACCGGGTGAATCTCGGTGTCCATGCCGGACAACCCGACCAGCTCGCTGGGCAGGTGGAAACCGGTGATCTGCTCTTCGCCGCTGTCGCTCAGGCTGAACGTCTTCAACGCGCCTGAACGTACTGCATAGACGGAATCGAATTTGTCGCCCTGGCGAAACAGAAACTCGCCTTTTTTCAGCGGGCGACCGCGTTTAACGATTTCGTCCAGCGCTTCCATGTCTTCCAAATTCAACGAAAGTGGCAGGCAGAGGGGAGCCAGGCTGCAATCCTTGCAGTGAGCCTGGCTGTGAGCGCGCAGTTTAACTGGCTCGGACATTTCTTAAATCCTTGTGGGAAAACACACATAAGACGTAAGGGTAACGCACCGAGGGTGGATGAGGCCAGCGTGTACAAAAAAGCCGCACATGGATAAAGGTTTATGTATCGATGCCGATACAAAGGTGAATCCCTATGAGCTGGAGCTCAGGTCATGTCGGTAATCCCAGTCAATAACCCAGTCATTACTACCAAGGCACCCCAGGTGCTGACGGCCGCAGATGCGCTCGCGGGCAAAAAAGTCGATGACAAACCCGCCCCGCCACCCACACCCGGTGAAGGCGTAGTGGTGACGATATCCGGTGCCGGGCTCAAAGCCTCCCAGGCCGGTAGCAACCCCAACAAAGACATCGACGACAGCAATCTGAAAGACAACATCAAGCAGTTGCTGAAAATGATCCGCGAACTGAGAAAACAGCTTGCCGAGAAAATGGCTCAGCTGTCGGCGGCCATGAATGACACCACCCTGAGCCCTGAGGCACGCCAGGCGAAGGTCGCGGGCTTACAGGGGGATATCGCTAACATTCAGGCCGGTTTGATGACCGCCCAGGGGCAACTGGCCAAATCGCTTAAAAATGAGTCGCCTGAGGCTCAAATGGAAGCCATGACGTTGCTGTCGAAATAATTCAGGCTTAGATCACCCGCGAGAACCGTTGCCTGTTCTGGTGCTCCAGGTAGGCATCGAACACCATGCACACCGAGCGCACCAGCAGGCGCCCGGCGGGCAACACGTGGATGCCCTGCGCATTCAGCTCGATCAAACCGTCTGCGGCCATCGTCTCCAGCTGTGGCCATAGCTCGTCGAAATAGCCGCGAAAATCGATGTTGAAGGCCTGTTCGATCTGCTCGAAGCCCAGGCTGAAGGTGCAGATCAACTGCTGAATCACTTCGCGCCGTAACCGATCATCCGTGGTGCACACCAGGCCACGGCTGGTGGCCAGTTGCGCGCCGGCCAGGGCGTTCTGGTAGTGATTGAGGTCGCTGCTGTTCTGGCAATACAGGTCGCCGATCTGGCTGATCGCCGACACCCCCAACCCAATCAAATCGCAATGCCCATGGGTGGTGTAGCCCTGGAAATTGCGTTGCAACGTGCCTTCTTCCTGGGCGATGGCCAGTTCGTCATCCGGCAGGGCAAAGTGGTCCATGCCGATGTAGCGATAGCCCGCGCGGGTCAATTGCTCGATGGTGGTTTGCAGCATCAGCAGTTTTTCCGCTGGCGAGGGCAGCTCGTCGGTGTTGATCCGCCGCTGCGGCATGAAGCGCTCCGGCAGGTGCGCGTAGTTGAACACCGACAGGCGATCCGGTTGCAGGCTGATCACTTCCTCCACGGTGCGTGCGAAGTTGATCGGCGTCTGCTTGGGCAGGCCGTAGATCAGGTCGATATTGATCGAGCGAAATTGCAGGGTGCGCGCCGCGTCGATCACCGCGCGGGTTTCTTCCAGGCTCTGCAGGCGGTTGACCGCGCGTTGCACCTCGGGGTCGAGGTCTTGCACGCCGATGCTCACACGGTTGAAGCCCAGTTCACGCAGCAGGCCCATGGTCGCCCAGTCGGCTTCGCGCGGGTCGATCTCGATGCCGTAGTCGCCGGAATCATCATCCAGCAAATTGAAGTGCTGGCGCAGGCGCGTCATCACCTGGCGCAGCTCGTCGTGGCTGAGAAAGGTCGGCGTGCCGCCGCCGAAGTGCAGCTGCTCCACCGGCTGTTTCGGGTCGAGGTGGCAGGCCACCAGTTGGATTTCCTGTTCCAGGCGTTGCAAATAAGCCTGGGCGCGGCCACGGTCTTTGGTGATGACTTTGTTGCAGGCGCAGTAGTAGCAAATGTTCGCGCAGAACGGCACGTGCACATACAGCGACAGTGGCCGTGCGGCCTTGCGGCTGTCGCGCAGGGCGTGGAGCAGGTCGAAGGTGCCGACCTGGCTGTCGAATTGTACGGCGGTGGGGTAGGACGTGTAGCGCGGCCCCGCCAAGTCGTAGCGGTGAATCAGATCTGTGTCCCAACGAATGGCGTCGAGCATGCGGGCGGTCCCCCGGATTGGCTAGTGGGCCGAGTCTAGGGGCAGGGCTGCGATGGCATCTTGATTTGCATCAACGGGGAGCGGCGCTATGCCACATGGCCTTTTAATGGCCCATCAACCAGTGCTGGTGCGGGCCTGGCAATGTCCAAATGCCGAACAGAATCACCAGAAGCCCGCCGGCCACGCGCACGCTGCGTTTGCGCAATATCGCCGTCACCCGTTCAGCCGCCAGGCCCGTCGCCAGCAACACCGGCCAGGTTCCGAGCCCGAACGCCAGCATCAGCACTGCACTGTCTGCCGCATTGCCCTGGCTCGCCGCCCACAACAACGTGCTGTAAACCAACCCGCACGGCAGCCAGCCCCACAGCGCACCCAGCAGCAACGCGCGCGGCAGGCTGGACACCGGCAACAAACGGTTGGCGACAGGCTGTATATAGCGCCACAGGCCGCGCCCGAGGCTTTCGATACGGGTGAGGCCGCTCCACCAACCGGCCAGGTACAGGCCCATGCTGATCAGCAGCAAACCGGCGAGCACGCGCATGAACATCGCCGCCGGGCTGTTGGCCACGGCCCAGCCGGCCAGGCCGATCAGTAAGCCGGCGGTGGCATAGCTGAGAATGCGCCCCAGGTTGTACGCCAGCAGCAGGCGAAAGCGGCGGCTGCGTTGCTCTTTGGGGATCGCCAGGGTCAGTGCGCCCATCAGCCCGCCGCACATGCCCAGGCAATGGCCGCCGCCCAGCAGGCCGAGGATCAGCGCCGAGACCAGCAGGGGCGCCAGTTCAAGCATGGGGCGGGTCTTTGGGCGGTTGCTCGGGGCCGTTGGCTTCGTCGACGGCGGCCAAGTGGTTCGGGTCCTGATCGTCGAACAGCACGCTGTGGGCCGGGCCGTCGAGGTCGTCGTACTGGCCGCTGTCCACCGCCCAGAAGAAGATGTAAATGGCCACGCCGACTAACAGCAGCGCCGCCGGAATCATCACGTAGAGAGCTGGCATCTGTACTCCATGCCCGCGCGGCTCAAGCCGGCAGCGGGCGGGTTACTAAAGTGGCGCTGTCAGCCCGCGCGCTCGGTTGGCGAGTCAGGCGCAAGGCGTTGAGCACCACGGTCAACGAACTGAGGGACATGCCGATCGCCGCCCAGATGGGCGTGATCCAACCGAGGGCGGCAAACGGCAGCATAAGGCCATTGTACAGCCCGGCCCATAGCAGGTTTTCGATGATCACCCGCCGCGTGCGCCGCGCCAGCGTAAACGCCTGCACCAGCGCGTCGAGTCGGTTGGACAGCAGCACGGCGTCGGCACTGGTTTTTGCCAGGTCCGTGGCCGAGCCCATCGCCACGCTGATATCGGCAGCGGCGAGCACCGGCACATCGTTGACGCCGTCGCCGAGCATCAGCACCTTGCGGCCTTCCTTGTGCAGTTGTTGCAGCACTTGCAGTTTGTCGTCGGGGCGCAGGCCGCCGTGGGCTTCGTCGATGCCCAGCTCGAGGGCGACACTGGCCACCATCGGCGAGCTGTCGCCGGACAGCAGCAATGTGCGCCAGCCCCGCGCCTTGCACGCCGCCAGCAAGGCGGGTGCGTCGCTGCGCAGGCGGTCATCCAGCACGAACCAGGCGAGTGCGCCGTCGCGGTCGCCGAGCAGCAGCCATTGCCCGGCTTCGTCCGGCGAAGCGGGGATCGGGCAGCCACTCAGCTCACAGGCAAACCCCGGCTGGCCGATGCGCAATTGATGCTCGCCCACACGGCCTTCAAGGCCCAGGCCGGGGAAGCTCAAGACTTCATCGGCAGCCAACGGTGCACGCCCAAAGGCCCGCGCAATGGGGTGTTCGGAGCGGTTTTCCAGGGCGGCGGCGAGGCTCAGGCATTCATCGCTGTTCAGCGTGCTCAATGGGCGGATCGCACGCAGTGCCAGTCGGCCTTCGGTCAAGGTGCCGGTCTTGTCGAAAATCACCGTGTCGATCTGGTTCAAGCCTTCCAGCACATGGCCACGGGTCAGTAATAGCCCGAGTTTGTGCAGTGTGCCGGTGGCGGCGGTGAGGGCGGTGGGTGTGGCCAGGGACAACGCGCACGGGCAGGTTGCGACGAGCATGGCCAGCACAATCCAGAACGCCCGCGACGGGTCCAGCTCCCACCACAGCAAGCCGATCAACGCCGCCGCGATCAGCGAACACAGCAGGAACCATTGCGCCGCGCGGTCGGCGATTTGCGCCAGGCGCGGTTTTTCCGCCTGGGCGCGTTCCAGCAGGCGCACGATGGCGGACAGGCGCGTGTCATGGCCCAGCGCGCGGACCTCGACGGTCAGTGCACCTTCGACATTGAGCGTGCCGGCGGTGACCGCGTCGCCCACGTGGCGAGGCTGTGGCAGGTATTCGCCGGTGAGCAGGGATTCATCGATGCTGGATTGCCCGTCGAGAATCACCCCGTCGGCCGGCAGCACCGCACCGGGATGCACGGATACGCGGTCACCCACGGCCAGTTCACTGAGCAGGATGCGTTCGCTCTGGCCATCCTCTTTGAGGCGCAGGCACGAGGCAGGTAGCAGGTTGACCAACTGCGCGGTGGCAGCGGCTGTGCGTTCCCGCGCACGTCGCTCCAGATAGCGCCCGGCCAGCAGGAACAGCGCGAACATGCCCACCGCATCGAAATACAACTCGCCGACGCCGGTGATGGCCGTCCAGATGCCGGCCAAATATGCACCGCCAATCGCCAGGGATACGGAGACGTCCATGGTCAGGTGGCGCGTGCGCAAATCGCGCAAGGCACCTTTGAAGAAGGGCGCGCAGCTGTAGAACACAATCGGTGTGGTCAGAAACATCGCCACCCAGCGCAGGATCACGTGCAGCTCCGGGCTCAGGTCGATATTGAATTCCGGCCAGGTGGCCATCGTTGCCATCATCGCCTGGAACCACAGCAACCCCGCCACACCGAGTTGGCGCAGGGCCAGGCGGTTTTCGCCGGCCAGTTGCTCGGCGGCGCGGTCCGCCTGGTACGGGTGGGCGGCGTAGCCGATGTGGCGCAGCTCGCTGAGCAGCTGGCTCAACGGCAATTGCCCGTCGGCCCAGCGCAGCTGCAGGCGGTGGTTGGAGAGGTTCAGCCGCGCCTCGGCCACGGCGGGCAGGCTGCGCAGGTGTTTTTCGATCAGCCAGCCACAGGCCGCGCAGCTGATGCCTTCCATCAATAGGGTGGTTTCGGCGAGTTCGCCGTCATGGCGCACAAAGGGTTTTTGCACGTCGGCGCGGTCGTACAGCGCCAGTTCGTCGACCAGTTGCACCGGCAGCGCCTCGGGGTTGGCCGAGGCTTCGCTGCGGTGCTGGTAATAGCTTTCCAGCCCGCCGGCCACGATGGCTTCGGCCACCGCCTGGCAGCCCGGGCAGCACAGCTCGCGGCGCTCGCCGAGGATCACGGCGGTGAACCGGTTGCCGGGCGGGACGGGCAGGGCGCAGTGGTAGCAGGGGGTTGGGGTGGTCATGGCTCAGTTCCGATGATCGTTCCCACGCTCTGCGTGGTAACGCCTCGCTGGACGCTTCGCGTCCGCTGTTGTGACGCAGAGCGTCATGGGCTGCATTCCCACGCGGAGCGTGGGAACGATCTAAGCGCAGGCGTGTTACTTCTTCAGGTCTTCAGCACCCTGCAACGGCTCATCGCCCAGCAGCAAGTCCTTATCGTGGCTGACCTGTTCTTCTTCGAACAGGCGCCAGGTCCTGTCGCCCTCCACGCCGAGCAATTCCACGAAGCGCCGGCCTTCGACCTTGTCGGTGACCTGGCCGAGGTAGCGGCCCGGTTCACTGTCGCTGCGGGCCAGGTTGATCTTGCGATCCTTCTCCGGCTGGGTCGGCGAAATCAGGTTCAGTTCCAGGGTGGTCGGGTTGCTGTTGCCGGTCAGGTGCACGTCGACTTCACCGGTCAGTTCGTCCAGGTGCACGGTGGCGCGCAGTTGCAGGGTCTGGGCCAGCAGTTCGCGGTCGAGGGAGCGGTTGATGCCTTTGCCGGCTTCGTAGTAGTTGTCGTTGACCAGGTTGTCCGGGTTCTTCACCGCAATGGTCACCATGGACAAGGTCAAGGTCACCGAGCAGGTCAGGATCCCGATGATGATCCAGGGCCAGAGGTGCTTGTACCAAGGGCTTGCGGCAGTGGCTACGGGCATTGTTTTGCTCTCTGATTATTAACGGACTTGTGGGCCGATGAATCGGCTCTTGGCTTCAATGTGGACACTGTCGTCATCGGCATCCCGGAGGATGAATTTCACTTCGTTGGTGCTCGACGGCAGTTGCTCGGGGGCGCTGGACAGCTCCACCGGCATGCTGACGATATCCCCCGCAGCGACTTTGATCTCGCGCCGGCCTTGCAGCTTGAGGTCCGGCAGGCCCGAGGCGTCGAGCACGTAGGTGTGGTCGCGCTGGTCCTTGTTCATGATCTTCAGGCTGTAGACGTTTTCGATGCGGCCTTCGGCGTTTTCGCGGAACAGCACACGGTCTTTGCTGACGTCGAAACCGACCAGCGAACGCATGAAAAATGCGCCGACCAACAGGCTGATCATCGCCAGTAACACCAGCGCGTAACCTATCAGGCGCGGGCGCAGCTTGTGGGTCTTTTGCCCCGACAGGTTATGTTCGGTGGTGTAGCTGATCAGGCCGCGTGGGTACTCCATTTTGTCCATGATGTTGTCGCAGGCGTCGATGCACGCCGCGCAGCCGATGCACTCGATTTGCAGGCCGTCGCGGATGTCGATACCGGTGGGGCACACCTGCACGCACATCGTGCAATCGATGCAATCGCCCAGGCCCTGGGCCTTGTAGTCGACACCTTTTTTGCGCGGGCCACGCACTTCGCCACGGCGCGGGTCGTAGGAGACGATCAAGGTGTCCTTGTCGAACATCACGCTTTGGAAGCGCGCATACGGGCACATGTAGATGCACACCTGTTCACGCAGCCAGCCGGCATTGCCATAGGTGGCGAGGGTGAAGAACCCGACCCAGAAATACGACCAGCCATCGGCCTGGCCGGTGAAGAAGTCGAACACCAGTTCGCGGATCGGCGAGAAGTAGCCGACGAAGGTCATGCCGGTGACAAACCCGATCAACAGCCACAGCGTGTGCTTGCTGAATTTGCGCAGGAATTTGTTGGCGCCCATGGGCGCTTTGTCGAGCTTGATGCGCTGGTTGCGGTCGCCTTCAGTGACCTTTTCACACCACATGAAAATCCACGTCCACACGCTTTGCGGGCAGGTATAGCCACACCACACGCGCCCGGCGTAAACGGTGATAAAGAACAGGCCAAAGGCGGCAACGATGAGAATGCCCGAGAGCAGGATGAAATCCTGCGGCCAGAAAGTCGCGCCAAAAATAAAAAATTTACGCTCCGGCAAGTTCCACCACACCGCCTGGTGACCACCCCAGTTCAGCCACACCGTACCGAAGTAGAGCAGGAACAAACCGGCGCCGCCGAGCATGCGCAAATTGCGGAACAGGCCGGTGAAGGCGCGGGTGTAGATTTTCTCGCGCGACGCATAGAGGTCGACGGATTGACTGGCGTTTTTGGCAGGCGGGGTAACGTCATGTACCGGTATTTGGTTGCTCATCATTGCATCCCACGGCGGTGGAGATTTGCCTCGGCCAGTACGTGCCAACCGGGGTCAAAAATAGGCTCTTGCAGTGGCGTAATGATACGCCCCTGGTACGGCTGAACGGGTGCGACCTTTGGTCGCGTTGGGGGAAATCAATTGATGGTGTACGTGATCTGGGTCAATTGACTTGTGAAGTATGGACGGTTTTCAGACGCAGAGGGCATTCGTCCCAGGGTCATAGTCAGCACGGGCACAGGCAGGTGGACACCACGATGCGCCCTGGTGAGCCAAGTCAGCCACGCGGTCTGTTTGTGCGCAATTGAAATCCATGCCGTAGGAGGCCTACGTTTCGATAGGTCGGAAATGCCTTTTAACAGACTCGAATTTATACGAAGGAACCGTTCTTTTTAATTATCCACTTAATGGAACCTTGCTTAATTCCAAGCACAGGACATTTGAAGGAACAAATATATGGACGTCGGACGAAATTCGTTTGTACCCAATTTTCCGGTGGATCAGCTTGCTAATGCGCTTAAATCAGGCGAGCCCATTGATTACCCCCGTCTTGTACTAACCAATTACCTGGACAGGCAAATAGCCAAATTTGCTGAGGCCAGGAAAGAGGCAGCAAAGCAGGATGTTTCCAGCGATGCATCAGTGGCAAGCACCACGTCGCCCAGTGGTCCGAAAGAACTGAGTAAATGGAGCGACAAGGAGATCACTCAATACCTCGGTAAACATTTCAATACGTTTATGGATGCAGACGCTAAGCCCCGCCTGGTTTTGTCGTCCATGGATTCTGGTGATAAGGAGTTTGTTACACGGGCTTCTCTGGAGCGCGTTGCAAACTCGAAAGACGGTCAGTTTACCCCCGAGGCTATGGCCTTCGCGAGTGAGTTGTTGAACCGAAAAGAGTTGTTCAGCGGGTACGAAGACCCCTACTGCTCTGATGTGGATGGTGCTGTATCTAAGCGAGATGTCTACGATAGGCTCGTGACGAAAAAAGTATATGAGGGTAAAGAAGTCGTCAGTGGTGAATATGCGTCAAACACATACACTGTTGATACGTACGCTCTGTATGGAGAGGATGGCACGCTTTTGATGAAAAATCGTTATGTTAAACATGGTGAATTTGGTGGGGCCTCCTGGAAAACGGATTTTCTCTAACAGCGTTAAGTCAATCATGCGGTATCTATTTTTAAACTAAAGGTGATCTATGAATGTAAACGCTCCGGCCGTAAATTCAACTAATAACACTGTGCCTGTGGAAGCCCCCAGGCTCACGCCTGCACAAATCGCTCAGTCTGCGAGTAACTATTCGTTAGGTTTTCACTTGTTTTTTAATTTTGAAACATTCATCGACCCGAAAACCGGGTATATCACTCCCGAGTCGCTCAGAAACGTCGCTATTTCGGGCTTGCATTCTCCAAAGGATAGAGCCGTCGCCGAGGAGACTCGGAAGCGGCACGACTTCATGTATGCGTTGGACAAAGATGGCAAGGGTCTGTTAGACAGTAAGATTTATCGGCAGGATATATTCAACGCAATCGCACCCAGCAACGATGAGAAAAACTTCGGTGGCTGGAGTGATAAAGCCATGAGTAAATACCTGGTCATGAACTTCAAAAAATTTACTGATCCGAATGATCCTAACTTTGTCACTCGAAGTTCTCTTGGGCAGGCGGCTCACTCAAAGGGCGAGGATGGGTTTACAGCAGAAGACTCATCGTTTGCACGTGAACTGTTGCGCCGGCTGGACCTGTTCAAGAGGATGGATGCGGCGCCGAACGGCTCCCTTGATGACAAGATTGGTATAAATACGCTAAAAGAAATAGTCGGGTACTCCTCTGTGGAAACTTATGGTTCCCGATATCCTCAGAAAATTGATTACGATGAAAGAGGGCAGGAGATAGCGGGTTATTACAAGGGGGATTATGCCGATTTCTGGACGCGGTTGTCATGATCACCCTATAGAAGCCCAAGACTGTCTGTACAGTCTACGCTCGTAAGTAACAAAGCCCCGTCAGCGTTCGCTGCGCGGGGCTTTGTGGTCTCTGAAGCTCTCCGATGATTGTTCAGTGAGGTATTAACTATTAGAACGATTCCGTAAGAATACATGTGTGTGACGCTATATGTATTTCAGGAACGGCTTTTGGTTTATTCGCTACTCATGGGTACACCGTTCAACCTCAATCGGTGCAACTTAGAGGAGTGCTTAAAGATGGAAATTGGAACATTCGTCACCCAGAAGCCCGCAGCTGAACCGGCCGTGTACGAGAGGCCGACAGGTGCACGATATAGGCCGAGTGGCCAGGATGCCAAACTGGCGCAGCAGGTAGTGGAACACTTTTCCAAGTTGGAAGACCCTGATAAAAAAGGGTATATCACCCTGGACTCGCTCAAGAAGATAGCCAATGGCAACGGTGACCCAGCCATCAAGCAGTTGGCACTTGAGTTGCTGAATAACGAAGCGTTAAGGGGCTTTGTCGGCAGCAATACGCAGAGCTATCCATTTGAACGTTTCGTCGGGGTGGTAGACCACTATCTGCCAAGGGATGTAAACGGGGCGCGTCCCTACGTTCGTGATTTCACTCCACAACCCGTTGGGCCTATTCGAGTGGGCGGTCAACCTCGTCAATAGTTCGCTGGTGCGTACGCATAAAACGTTTCGCCGATAGTAATCGGTGGAGCGTTTTACGCTCCCGTGAGGCGCAAGTTCATTCACTCCAGGGGTTTATCAGTGAGACACCGCTTGATTGAAAATCGCTGACGTTGCGAGTAACCACGGTAAGCCCGTGAACCAGAGCGGTCGCGGCGATCAGTGCGTCACTTTCGTTCGCCTGGTCCGGCACATGCAAATGGGCACAACGCAGCGCAACGGCGGCATCAACCGGCAATATCCTGGCATCGAACGCTGGCATTACGTGACGTTTGAGCCACGTACGGAGCACTTTCCCCTGAGCCGGGTCTCGGCGTTCCATACGCAGTACGCCGGTTTCCAATTCCTTCAGCGTAATGGCTGAGATAAACATGCGTGGGGCGATAACGCTTTTTGCCCAGGCCACCACGCGGGCGTCGGCCTGAGGTTTACGAAGTTCAGAGATTACGTTGGTATCGAGCAGGTACATTCAAGAGAGGTCCACGGGGCGGTGAGTGATCACGGCACGTTCGGTTTCAAAGTCGATTTCGGCCGCTTCCGGCATCACCAACAGGTCGACGATGTCGACATTCAGACCTGTCAGTTTCTGGTAGTCCTCAATGCTTAGCAGTACATGGGCGGGCTTGCCGCGATCAGTGATAAAAACCGGCCCCTGACGGGCAGCTTTTTTGGCACCGCTTGTGTCTTGATTGAATTCACGGCTGGAAATGGTGGTGATGGTCATGGGGCATCCCCCTTCGGCAGACTTGATGTAGTTACGTTACTACTTTGCCGCCGCGGTCGACAAGTTTGATGTTACGAGCGGTTGAGGGGCCAGTCGTTGAAATGGGAGGAGCCAGAAACGACAAAGCCCCGTAATTCGGGGCTTTGTCATGCCTGAGGCTTACTGCTCCTCAGCCGGTTTATCCCCATGGGACAAGCTGTACACATAGGCTGCCAGCAAGTGCACTTTGTCGTTGCCTTGCAGCAACTCCTGCGCCGGCATCTGGCCCTGACGGCCATAACGAATGGTTTGCTGCAGTTGCGCGAAGCTCGACCCGTAGATGAATGCACCCGGATGTGTCAGGTCGGGCGCGCCCATTGCTGGGGTGCCTTTACCGGCCGGGCCGTGGCAGGCCACGCAGTTGGCGGCGAAGAGTTTTGCGCCATTGGCCACGTCGGCCTTGGCGCCTTCGGGCAGTTTGCGGCCGTCGAGGTTGGTCACCACGAAACCCGCGACGTCGGCCACACCTTGTTCGCCGATCACTTCAGCCCAGGCCGGCATCACCGCGTGGCGGCCTTTCATGATGGTTTCCTTGATGGTTGCCGGCTCGCCGCCCCAGCGCCAGTCGGCGTCGGTCAGGTTGGGGAAACCGTAGGCGCCCTTGGCATCGGAGCCGTGGCACACCGAGCAGTTGGACGCGAACAAACGGCCGCCCATCTTCAAGGCTTGCGGGTCCTTGGCGACTTCTTCAATCGGCATGGCGGCGAATTTGGCGAAGATCGGCCCGAACTTGGCCTCCGACTTGGCCATTTCCTTTTCCCATTCGTGCACGCCGGTCCAGCCGGTCTGGCCGTTGGCGAAGGGGGTTTGCTTGTCGTTGTCGAGGTAGTTGTAGCCCGGCAACAGGCCTTTCCAGTTGCCCAGGCCAGGGTACAGCGCCAGGTAACCGAGGGCGAAAATGATGGTGCCGACAAACAGCATGAACCACCACTTCGGCAGCGGGTTGTCGTATTCCTCGATGCCATCGAACGAGTGGCCGACGGTCTCGTCCGTCTGTTCGGTGCGCTGGCCCTTGCGGGTCGACAGCAGCAGCCAGGTCAGGGCGAAGATGGTACCCAGACTGAGGACTGTAACGTACAGACTCCAGAACGTAGTCATTCTTTGTTACTCCTAGACGCTTGCTCGACGTGCTTGATGGCTTCGGGGTCATCCGCGAAGGGCAACATGGTTGCGTCGTCAAACTCCGACTTGCGTTTGGGGCTGAACACCCACAGTGCCAGGCCGATAAAGGCCACCATCACCACAACGGTGCCCAGGCCACGAATCATCCCGATATCCATGCAGGTCACCGTTTGCTTTTGATGAGGGTGCCAAGGCCCTGCAGGTAGGCCACCAATGCGTCCATTTCGGTCTTGCCCTTAACGGCGGCGGCGGCACCGGCGATGTCTTCATCGGTGTAGGGCACGCCCAGGGTGCGCAAGACTTCCATCTTCTTCGCGGTGTCCTTGCCGTCGAGCTTGTTTTCCACGAGGAACGGGTACGCCGGCATTTTCGACTCAGGCACTACGTTGCGCGGGTTGTACAAGTGCGCGCGGTGCCAGTCGTCGGAGTAACGTGCGCCGACGCGGGCCAGGTCCGGGCCGGTACGCTTGGAACCCCACAGGAACGGGTGGTCCCACACGCTTTCGCCGGCCACCGAGTAGTGGCCGTAGCGTTCGGTTTCGGCGCGGAACGGGCGGATCATCTGCGAGTGGCAGCCCACGCAACCGTTGGCGATGTAGACGTCGCGGCCTTCCAGCTCAAGCGCGGTGCGCGGCTTCATGCCTTCCACCGGTTTGTTGGTCACGTCCTGGAAAAACAGCGGAACGATTTGGGTCAGGCCGCCGATACTCACGGCGATGACCATGAAGAAGGCCAGCAGGCCGATATTCTTCTCGACTACTTCATGCTTCATCAGTGAGCTCCCACAACGGCGATCTTGGCGGCGGCTTCGGCTTCTACCGGGTCGGAGGCACTCACGGTGCGCCAGACGTTGTAGGCCATCAACAGCATGCCGCTGGCAAAGAACGCACCGCCCAGGGCGCGGACGATGTAGCCCGGATGGCTGGCTTGCAGCGCTTCGACGAAGGAGTAGGTGAGGGTGCCGTCATCGTTGATCGCACGCCACATCAGGCCTTGGGTGATGCCGTTGACCCACATCGAGGCGATGTAGAGCACGGTGCCGATGGTGGCCAGCCAGAAGTGCGCATTGATCAGCCCGACGCTGTGCATCTGCGCACGGCCGAACAGTTTGGGGATCATGTGGTACAGCGCGCCGATGGAGATCATCGCCACCCAACCCAGCGCCCCGGCGTGCACGTGGCCGATGGTCCAGTCGGTGTAGTGGGACAGCGAGTTGACCGTCTTGATGGCCATCATCGGCCCTTCGAAGGTCGACATGCCGTAGAACGCCAGCGATACCACGAGGAAGCGCAGGATCGGGTCGGTGCGCAATTTATGCCAAGCGCCCGACAAAGTCATCATGCCGTTGATCATGCCGCCCCAGCTTGGCGCCAGCAGGATGATCGACATCGCCATGCCCAAAGACTGCGCCCAATCGGGCAGTGCGGTGTAGTGCAAGTGGTGTGGGCCGGCCCAGATGTACAGGGTGATCAGCGCCCAGAAGTGCACGATGGACAGGCGATAGGAGTAGATGGGACGTTCGGCCTGTTTGGGCACGAAGTAATACATCATCCCCAGGAAGCCCGTGGTGAGGAAGAAGCCCACGGCGTTGTGGCCGTACCACCATTGGATCATCGCGTCCGTTGCCCCGGCGTAGGCCGAGTAGGACTTGAACCAGCTCACCGGCAGGGACGCGTGGTTGACGATGTGCAGCATCGCCGTCACCAGGATGAAGGCACCGTAGAACCAGTTGCCCACATAGATGTGCTTGGTCTTGCGCTTGACGATAGTGCCGAAAAACACCACGGCGTAGGTCACCCAGACGATGGCCAGCAAAATGGCGATCGGCCATTCCAGCTCGGCGTATTCCTTGGTGGTGGTGTAGCCCAGCGGCAGGGTGATGATGGCGCCGAGGATCACGGCTTGCCAGCCCCAGAAGGTGAACGCGGCGAGGCCGTCGGAGATCAGTCGCGTCTGGCAGGTTCGCTGCACGACATAGTAGGAGGTGGCAAACAATGCACAGCCACCGAAGGCGAAAATCACCAGGTTGGTGTGCAGCGGACGCAGGCGGCCAAAGGTCGTCCATGGCAAACCGAAATTCAATTCCGGCCAAACCAATTGCGAGGCGATGAACACCCCGAGCCCCATGCCAAGGATCCCCCAGACCACCGTCATGATGGCGAACTGGCGGACTACCTTATAGTTATAAGCAGTCGGACTGATTGCTGTGCTCATTCTAAGGTTCCACGGTTTAGGTTTTTTTATAGGTAAAATCGGCCGCAAGTATGTAGAAACCGAGGGGCCATTGCAACGCAATGACTGACCTGTATCAATGCGTTCCACGCCAGATTCTGCGCCCTTTCCATGTTTGGTGTAAGGACAAAATCAAAAATAGAAAGCTGATCAAGTGGACAAGAATTTTTTAGGGGGCAACAGCTGTTGCTGCGTACGCCGGAATCGGTCCACTGTGCAAGCAAGCGTAGACCCGATTAGCAGGAGGGGAAAGTTGGTCTCGGGAAGGGTGCGACACTTGGTCGCGCAACTTCAAGAATGAATGCAGAACCTGTGGCGAGGGAGCTTGCTGTGGAGAGGGAGTAAGCTCCCTCGCCACAGGTCAGCAGTTACTCCGTTTGGCTTTCTGGCGTTGCGCCGTCAGCGTTGTGGGACAGGCTGTAAACATAGGCGGCGAGCAGGTGCACCTTGTCATTGCCTTGCAGCACTTCCTGCGCCGGCATCTGGCCTTGGCGGCCGTGGCGGATGGTCTGCTGCAACTGCGCCAGGCTGGTGCCGTAAATGAACCCGGCAGGCTCGGTCAGGTTCGGCGCGCCCATGGCTTCCACGCCGTGGCCTTGTGGGCCGTGGCAGGCCACGCAGGTAGTGCTGAACGCGGCTTGCCCGGCGGCAAGGTCGGCGGTGCTGTTGGCGGGTAACGGCAGCTTGGCCAGGTCGTGACGCACATAGGCGGCGACGTTTTTTACACCGTCCTCGCCCAGCACTTCACCCCAGGCCGGCATTGCTGCGTGGCGCCCGTTAAGGATGGTGGCCTTGATCGCTTCAGCCGAACCGCCCCAGCGCCACAGGTTGTCCGCCAGGTTCGGGAAGCCGTAGGCGCCCTTGGCATCCGAGCCGTGGCACACCGCGCAGTTGGAGGCGAACAGGCGACCGCCCATCTTCAGCGCTTGCGGGTCCCTGGCGACTTCTTCTACCGGCATGGCTGCGAATTTGGCGAAGATCGGCCCGAACTTGGCGTCGGCCTTGGCCATTTCCTTGTCCCATTCCTTGGTCTGGGTCCAGCCGTCTTCATAGCCCGGCAACACGCCTTTCCAGTTGCCCAGGCCCGGGTAGAGAATCAGGTAGCCGACGGCAAACACCAAGGTGCCGGCGAACAGCATGAACCACCACTGGGGCAGCGGGTTGTCGTATTCCTCGATACCGTCGAAGGCGTGGCCCATGGTCTGGTCGACGCTGCCCTTGGTCTCGCCCTTGCGGGTGCCGACCAACAGCCAGGTCAGGCCGATCAGGCTGCCGAGGGTCAATACGCAGATCCATGTACTCCAGAACGTCGTCATGGGCGTGTGCTCCTTGTTGCAGGCTCTTCTTGAGCGTCGGATGGAAGAGGTTCATCGGCGAAAGGCAGCAGGCGGGCCTGCTCGAATTCCGCATTGCGCCGGTTGTTGAACACCCACAGCGACAGGCCGATAAACGCAATGGCGACCACCAGCGTGCCAAGGCCGCGGATGGTGCCCGCATCGAATTCAAATCCCATGGCTCACCTCTTGCTCTTGATGGCAGTGCCGAGCACTTGCAGGTACGAAACCAGCGCGTCCATCTCGGTTTTGCCCTTGAGGCTGGCGACCGCGCCACTGATGTCGTCGTCGGTGTACGGCACGCCGAGGGTGCGCATCACTTTCAACTTGGTCTCGGTGTGGCTGCTGTCGACCGGCGCCGTGACCAGCCACGGGTAGGCCGGCATTTTCGACTCCGGCACCACGTTGCGTGGGTTGTACAAGTGCGCGCGGTGCCAGTCGTCCGAGTAGCGCGCGCCGACGCGGGCGAGGTCCGGGCCGGTGCGTTTGGAGCCCCACAGGAACGGGTGGTCCCACACGCTTTCGCCCGCCACCGAGTAGTGGCCGTAGCGTTCGGTCTCGGCGCGGAACGGGCGGATCATCTGCGAGTGGCACTGCACACAGCCTTCGCGGATGTAAATGTCGCGGCCTTCCAGTTGCAGCGCGGTGTAGGGCTTCATGCCTTCGACCGGCTTGTTGGTCACGTCCTGGAAGAACAGCGGGACGATCTGGGTCAGGCCGCCGATGCTCACGGCGAGCACCATCAGCAGCATCAGCAGGCCGACG
Organism: Pseudomonas sp. D2002; assembly: GCF_013385735.1. Taxonomy (NCBI): domain Bacteria; kingdom Pseudomonadati; phylum Pseudomonadota; class Gammaproteobacteria; order Pseudomonadales; family Pseudomonadaceae; genus Pseudomonas; species Pseudomonas sp. D2002. The sequence continues at coordinate 191,101 of NZ_JACAPL010000015.1, forward strand.
TTCTTTTCAATCGTTTCGTGTTTCATCACAGACTCCTCAGGCCATCTGCGCGGCGGTGGCGGGTTCGGCGGCTTGCAGCGATGGCGCCGAGCGCACGGTGCGCCAGGTGTTGTAAGCCATCAGGAACATCCCGCTGAGGAACACCGCACCGCCCACCAGCCGCACAATGAAGCCAGGGTGGCTGGCCACCAGGGTTTCGACGAAGGAGTAGGTCAAGGTGCCGTCTTCGTTGACCGCACGCCACATCAGGCCCTGGGCGATGCCGTTGACCCACATCGAGGCGATGTAGAGCACGGTGCCGATGGTGGCCAGCCAGAAGTGCGCGTTGATCAGGCCAAGGCTGTACATCTGCTCGCGGCCGAAGATTTTCGGGATCATGTGGTACAGCGCGCCGATGGAGATCATCGCCACCCAACCGAGGGCGCCGGCGTGTACGTGGCCGATGGTCCAGTCGGTGTAGTGGGAGAGGGCGTTGACGGTCTTGATCGCCATCATCGGGCCTTCGAAGGTCGACATGCCGTAGAACGCCAGCGACACCACCAGGAAGCGCAGGATCGGGTCACTGCGCAACTTATGCCAGGCGCCCGACAGCGTCATCATGCCGTTGATCATGCCGCCCCAGCTGGGGGCCAGCAGCACCAATGACATCACCATGCCCAGCGACTGCGCCCAGTCCGGCAACGCGGTGTAGTGCAAGTGATGCGGGCCGGCCCAGATGTACAGGGTGATCAGTGCCCAGAAGTGCACGATAGACAGGCGATAGGAATACACCGGGCGTTCGGCCTGTTTCGGCACGAAGTAGTACATCATCCCGAGGAAGCCGGCGGTGAGGAAAAAGCCTACCGCGTTATGCCCATACCACCACTGCACCATGGCATCTGTCGCACCGCCGTAGAGGGAGTAGGACTTGGTCAGGCTGACCGGGATTTCCAGGTTGTTGACGATATGCAGGATGGCCACGGTGATGATGAACGCACCGAAGAACCAGTTGCCGACGTAGATGTGCTTGGTGTTGCGCTTCATCACCGTGCCGAAGAACACGATGGCGTAGGCCACCCAGACGATGGTGATGAGGATGTCGATCGGCCATTCCAGCTCGGCGTATTCCTTGGAACTGGTGTAGCCCAGCGGCAGGCTGATCGCCGCCAGCAGAATGACCAACTGCCAGCCCCAGAAGCAGAACGCGGCGATTTTCGGCGCGAACAGCTGCGTCTGGCAGGTGCGCTGCACCGAGTAGAAGGAGCTGGCGAACAGCGCGCAGCCCCCGAAAGCAAAAATCACCGCGTTGGTGTGCAGTGGGCGCAAGCGGCCAAAGCTGGTCCACGGCAAATCGAAGTTAAGTGCAGGCCAAACCAATTGGGCGGCGAGAAAAACCCCGAGCCCCATGCCGACGATGCCCCACACCACCGTCATAATGGCGAATTGGCGGACCACCTTGTAGTTATAGGCGGTACTTAAAGTAGTGTTCATGGTTCCCCATCCACGGTTCAACCCAAGCGAATGCGGCACTTGGGCTGGAGTTATAGGCAGACTAAAAAGCGAGGCAAGCATGGGCAAAGAGCACAAGGCCAGTATTGACGGGGATCAATGGGCGCAGTGTGTGCGTGAGCGCGGCTGGTTGTGGGATGCGGCGCAAGGGTCTATCGCGCGTGCGCCGGTGACGTTGATCCTGGCTCACGGCGCCGGCGCGCCAATGGACTCGGGGTTTATGAACGACATGGCTGCACGCCTTGCCGGGCATGGCGTCAACGTGTTGCGCTTCGAGTTTCCCTACATGGCCCAGCGCCGTGTGGATGGCGGTAAACGCCCGCCGAACCCGGCGCCCAAACTGCTGGAAACCTGGCGTGAGGTGTACGCCGAGGTGCGACGTCATGTCGCTGGGAAACTGGCCGTTGGCGGCAAGTCCATGGGCGGGCGCATGGCAAGTATTCTGGCGGATGAATTGGGTGCTGATGGGCTGGTGTGCCTGGGCTATCCGTTTTATGCGGTGGGCAAGCCGGAAAAACCTCGCACCGAACATTTGGCCGGGCTGAAGACACCGACGTTGATTGTGCAGGGCGAGCGTGATGCGTTGGGCAATCGGGCGGCGGTGGAAGGGTATGAGTTGTCGCCGAGCATCGAGGTGATGTGGCTGGTGGCGGGGGATCATGATTTGAAGCCGTTGAAGGCTTCGGGGTTTAGTCATGAGCAGCATTTGGAGGCTGCGGCGGTGAAGGTGGCTGGGTTTCTCCACTGATCATTCCCACGCTCCGCGTGGGAATGCAGCCCTGGACGCTCTTGAAGCAGTGACGCAGAGCGTCACAGGAGGCGTTCCCACGCAGAGCGTGGGAACGATCTGTATCAGCGGTTGAAGCGCTCCACCAGCGAGTACTGGGTATTCGCGGTATGGGTAAGCTCTTCACTCAACTGCGCCGAGTTCATCGCCTGTTCCGACGTCTGATCCGCCAACAGCGCAATCGTGCTGATGTTGCGGCTGATCTCTTCGGCCACCGCGCTTTGCTCTTCGGTGGCGGCGGCGATCTGCGTGGTCATGTCGGTGATATTGGCCACCGCTTCACTGATGCCCACCAATGCCTGGTCCGCCTCCATCACCCGCGCCACGCCTTCTTCGGCCTGGCGATGCCCGGCGTCCATGGTTTGCACGGCGGCGGCAGCGGTGTGCTGCAGCTTGGCGATCAGGGCATGGATCTGCCCGGTGGACTCGGCGGTGCGCTGCGCCAGTTGACGGACCTCGTCGGCGACCACCGCAAAACCACGGCCCATCTCACCGGCGCGGGCCGCTTCGATGGCGGCGTTCAAGGCCAGCAGGTTGGTCTGGTCGGCGATGCCCTTGATCACGTCAACCACGCCGCCGATTTCATCGCTGTCCTTGGCCAATTGAGTGACGGTCACACCGGTTTCACCCACGGCGACCGACAGGCGCTGGATCGCCTCGCGAGTTTCCCCGGCGATATCGCGACCGCGACCGGTCAGGCGATTGGCTTCCTGGGTGGCGTCAGCCGTGCGCTGCACGTGGCTGGCGACTTCCTGGGTGGTCGCTGCCATTTGGTTGACCGCGGTGGCCACCTGCTCGGTTTCCACGCGCTGGCGTTCCAGGCCGCTGGAGCTGTTGTGCGCCAGGGTGTTGGACTGTGCGGCCTGGTCGTTGAGGTGCTCGGCCGTATCCTGCAAGCGCGTAAGGCAGGTCTTCAGACGCGCTTCCTGGCTGAGAATCGACATCTCCAGCCGCGCCTGTGCGCCACGGCTGTCGGTGTACATCTGTGCGATCAACGGGTCGGACGTGGTCTGCTCAGCCAGGCGCAGCAGACGCTTGAGGCCACGCTGTTGCCAGCTCAGGCCCAACAGGCCCAGCGGCACCGACAACCCCGCCGCCAGGGCAAAGCCCCAGTGGGAGTTGAGCGACGCGCCGATCATGAAACTCAACTGGCTGACCAGGATAAACGGCAGCCAGTCCTGCAACACCGGCAGCCATTTGTCCCGCTGAGGAACGGCCGACTTGCCCTGGTTGATCCGTTGATAGAGCGCTTCGGCCCGGCGGATCTGCTCGGCGGTGGGCTTGATGCGCACCGATTCGTAGCCAATCACCTGGTTGCCATCGAAGACCGGTGTCACGTAGGCGTTAACCCAATAGTGATCGCCGGTCTTGCAGCGGTTCTTAACGATGCCCATCCATGGCAAGCCTTGTTTGAGCGTGGACCACATGTGCGCGAACACGGCCGACGGCACATCCGGGTGACGCACCAGGTTGTGCGGAGCGCGGATAAGTTCGTCACGGGTGAACCCACTGATCTCGACGAAGGCGTCGTTGCAGTAGGTGATCACGCCTTTGGCGTCTGTGGTGGAGATCAACCGTTGCTGAGCGGGGAAGGTACGTTCGCGCTGGGTAACGGGTTGGTTATTACGCATGGTTGTTCAATCCGCAAGGCTTTCAGGGGGTATCGGCAGGTGGGGGCGATTGTTGAGGAAATTTCTGAAGGTTATTTGCTTGGGCGATCTATCCCGCTGTGTCGGTAAGCATTCTTGGACAGCTTAGAGCATGAAGTCGGTGTGTGTAGGAATTATCTGAAGGGTGTGAGCTTAGTTGAAGTAAGAAGTGGATGTATTTCGTATGTCATGTTGTTTTTTTGAAGATGAAGAATACCTTTGAGTTGTAGGTGTGCGGCCTTTTTAAGATTGGGTGCACTTAACTAACAGTCAATAAGCGCACTTGATTAATATTCAAAAGGCGCGTCAGAGACTTCATCTTAATGAAAGACACTACGCTTGTTTGTCGTTGCCACACCTGTGCGCGTAATAACATTGTGCTTGGCGCGGAGGGGCGCGGATGATTCCGGTCTATCAGCCCTTTCTGGGTGGGCGCGAAAAGGAATACGTCAACCAGTGCCTCGACTCGACATGGATATCTTCTCGAGGAGAATTCATTCCCCGCTTTGAAAACGAGTTCGCCCGCTATATTGGCGCTGCACACGCCACCACCGTGAGTAACGGCACGGTTGCCTTGCACCTGGCAATGGCTGCCCTGGGGCTTGGGCCTGGCGATGAAGTCATTGTTCCTACACTGACGTACGTGGCATCGGTCAACACGATCATGCAGACCGGGGCCAAGGTGGTCTACGCCGAGTCCCACGCCGACACCTGGAATATCAGTGTCGAGGACGTTCGCCGTCGAATTACGCCGCACACCAAAGCCATCATGATTGTGCATTTGTATGGCCTGGCCTGTGACATGGATGGGCTGGTTGCGCTCTGTCGAGCGCATAACGTGCTGCTGATCGAAGACTGCGCCGAAGCCTTCGGCTCCTTGTATAAAGGCCGGCATATCGGCACCTTCGGTGATGTCGCCACCTTCAGCTTTTTTGGCAACAAGACCATCACCACCGGCGAAGGCGGGATGGTGGTGTGCAAAAGCCGCTTTGTGCACGAAAGGGCCTGCCACCTTAAAAGCCAAGGCGTTTCCAAGACGCGTGAGTATTGGCACGATGAGTTGGCGTTCAACTACCGAATGACCAACATCTGTGCGGCCATTGGCCTTGCTCAGTTGGAACGTGCGGACGAGATTCTCGCGCTTAAGCGCCAAATTGCCGGTTGGTACCATCAAACGCTTGAAGGGCTGCCGTTGCGCATGCACGCGGAGCAGCCAGGCACCCGCCACTCCTATTGGATGTGCTCCGTGCTATTGGACGATCCGAGCCGGCGTCAGGCGTTACGTGATCAACTCAAAAGCCAAGGCATAGAGACGCGCCCGCTGTTTGCGCCTGCTCACACCATGCCGCATTGCAAAACCAATGAAGACTTCCCGATCGCACAAGACCTCAGTGCGCGTGGAATGAACCTTCCCAGTTATCCGACGCTGAGCCGTGAGCAAGTCGTGCACGTGGCTGATGCGATTCGCCGTTTCTTTGCCGACTGATACGCAGGGGCAGGTTGATAAGTTGACTTGGGCCACCTTCAAACTTCAAGCGGCCAATGGCCGATGAATGTTTGGACTCACTCTATTTGCTCAGGTGACGTGATGTTTTTGTACTTTTCCCGTGTGTGGGATGCCCGTTACTTTTGGGTTCACCTTTCGCTGGCTGATCTTCGATCCCGATGGCGGCGCTCTTTTTTTGGCATTGTATGGTCAGTTATCCAGCCGTTAGGCCTGACGCTGTTACTGACGTTAGTGTTCAGCAAGCTGTTTAATGCGGACATTGTCACGTACGCGCCTTATATTCTTTCCGGGATCATCGTGTGGGAGTGTATATCGGCGAACACCGTGGCGGCTTCATTGTCATTTGTTCAGGCAGACGCCTACATCAAGCAGTGCAATCATCCCCTGGCGATATATACCTTGCGCACGGTGTTGAGCAGTAACATCGTTTTACTGCTGGCCAGTATCTCGCTCTATGGCTGGGTGGTCGTGGTACTACCACAGAATATCGGCTGGAGCTGGTTGGCCTCATTGACGCTGTTTCCGGTGCTGGCGTTGATTGCGTGGCCTGTCTCCACCCTGTTGTCCTACGTGAGTACGCGTTTTAGAGATGTTCCCCACGCCCTTGGGCTGATCATGCAGTCGTTGTGGTTTATTTCACCGGTGTATTTCGAAGCCAAGATGTTCACGAACGGCGGGCTTCATGCGCTGGTCGATTACAACCCTATTTACCACCTGCTGCAATTGATACGTGCGCCTTTGCTTCAGGGCGAATGGCCGACGTGGCAAAACTATGCATTCAGCATCGGGCTTGCGGTTTTTTTTGGTGTGTTGGCAATTGTCGTTGGTAGCAGAGTTGAGCGCAAAGTGATCTTTTACCTATGAAAAATAATCGGATTCTGCTTCAGGGCGTTAATCTTCATTATGCCTCGGTGGCTTATAAAGAACGTTCGTTGAAATCCCTGATGGCCGGTGCGTTTGGTAATAATCACGCCCGCTCAAACGTGGCTGACATCCATGCGCTGAAAAATATCAGTGTCGAAATAAACAGCGGGGAACGTGTCGGTTTGCTTGGGCACAATGGGGCAGGCAAAAGTACCTTTTTGAAAACGGTCGCCGGGCTCTACCCCGTTTCAAGTGGCCTGCTGAAGGTTGAAGGGCAAGTTCGCTCCCTCTTTGATTTGAGCCTGGGTTTCGAGCCTGATGCGACCGGCCGCGAAAATGTTCTATACCGAGGACTGTTGCTGGGCCTGTCGCCTAAGTTCATGCGTGAGAAAGCCGACGAAATAGTCGAGTTTGCCGGGCTTGGAGAATTTATCGACTACCCGATAAAGACCTATTCGGCCGGCATGCAAGTCAGGCTGGCGTTTGCCATTTCCACCACAGTGGGCGGCGATATATTGCTGCTTGACGAGGTGATCGGGGCAGGCGATGCGAACTTCATGGCCAAGGCCAGGGAGCGGATTACCGGGCTTATCGAGCAAGCAGAAATTCTGGTCCTGGCCACCCATGATTTCAGTGCATTACGTTCGATATGCAATCGGGGCCTGGTGTTTCATCACGGTGAACTGGTGTTTGACGGTGGCTGTGACGAGGCGGTGGCCGAATATAAAGTTATCAATGGACTGGCCCAATCTTGAAAACACTCAGAGTCCTTTGGCTGCTCAATCACACGACATTGCGAACCTTCGAAGTTGAACAGCTGAGCGCCTTGGGCGTGAATGAAGTGTTTATGCCCAAACGCTTTCCCTATGATGAGGGGAATTTGTCCGCCGATGTCGATTTCAGCTTTGACGCGGCCTTAACAATCCCTCAGTCAGACGTGGATATTCTTAATTCGCAGGATTGGTATGCGAACCCCAGCGAAGAAGCCTGGCGAATTGCCAATGCTTACTTTGATATTGCCGTGGTCGGCTTCTTCGTGCCGCAGATCACAAGTGCTGTTCGCCATTTTCGCGGCGCGATCGTATTGCGGGTATTTGGGTTGTCCAAGGGCTTCAGCTATTCGCAATTATTGTATGAAGCAGCGGGTGAGGCGCTCGTGCGGGATATCAAAGCCATAGGCTCACGTTTCTGGTTGGGTACTGGCTATGAACATTTGAAGGAGGTGGAGCAGCATTTTTTGGCGAGCAGGGACTGTTTTTTACCCGTCGGTTTGAAAGGCGACGCCACGCCTGAACAATGGGAGGGGCATTTGAACAAGGTGATGTTCGTTTGCCCAAGGATTGGGTCATCTCCCTACTTTGAAAATATCTATAAAAACTTTATTCACGATTTTTCTGATATCGAATACACCATTGGCGGCGCGCAGCCTATCGCGGTCCAGGATAAACATGTCATAGGCTTTGTGTCCCGTGAACAGCATGAATACAACATGCGGCAGCACAAGGTGATGTTCTATCACTCCCGTGAGCCCAATCATATTCATTATCATCCCTTTGAAGCCATTCGTGCGGGCATGCCTTTATTATTCATGGCCGGTGGAATGCTCGATAAAATGGGCGGGGCTGCATTACCAGGGCGCTGCAAAACCGTGGCAGAGGCCAAGGCTAAAGCCAAACGACTGATGCGTGATGACCAAGGTTTTATTCAGCGCATCCGCGACACCCAAAGGGTGTTGCTTGAACCGATGAAAGCCAAGAACTGTGAGCAGGCTTGGCAGCGTGGATTCAGGCAAATAATCAACGGGCTTGAGTCCTCAAGAAAGGACAGCCTGGATCGTCCTGTTCGCCGCAAGCGAATTGCGGTAATCGTGCCGGTGGAGTACAGAGGTGGCAGCCTGCGGGGCGCCAAACTTGTCGCCAACGCCTTGTACCAGGGCAGCCGTCAAGCGGGCGAACCGGCCGATATCGTATTCCTGCATCTGGACAACTCGCAGAGCTATCCGCCTGACGCGTTCAGAGACCTTGAACAGGGCATTACCATTCGCGCCTATCAATGGGGCGTTCTAGACGCCATGCCGGCCCGTCGGGCGATGCGCTATGCCGGGCATGAGGGCTGGGAGCCGAATAGCCCGCGCTACCTGATTGTTGATGATGGGATAAACCATCTTCAGGAGTGTGATGCCTGGCTGGTCATATCCGATCGTTTGAGTGCACCGCTCTTACCCCTGCGGCCGTCGGTGCTGATGGTGTATGACTATCTTCAACGGTATACGCCGATACTTCCCTTTGGCGCTGATCAGCCATTTCTGGAAGCAGCAAGAGCCGCGTCACAAGTATGGGTGACCACTGAATTTACCCAACAGGATGCGTTGAACTACGCCGGTGTGCCCGCCAATAAAGTCTTCAAGCTGCCGATGCTCGCGCCCGATTTTTCCAGCACGCAGGCGTGTGCTATCGACCACTCGGACTATTTTGTGTGGACGACGAATTCGGCATTGCACAAGAACCATTTGAATGCAGTGGAAGCCTTAAAGATTTATTACGAAACACTGGGCGGAACACTCGAGTGCAGAATGACCGGCGTAGACACGAAGGGACTATTTAAAAGCACATTGCCCCATCTCAAGCAGGTAGCGAACAGGCTTGTTAAGCATTCACAGGTACGCGCGCGTATCAAAATTTTGGGTGAGTTGCCGGAGCGCGATTATCAGGCTGTGCTTTCCCGTGCTGCCTTTTTGTGGCACGCCGGTTCAATAGACAATGGAACGTTCAGTGTCATCGAGGCGGCCACTCTGGGTGTGCCGTCATTAAGCAGTGATTACCCGGCGATGAGGGAGATTGATCAACAGTTTTCCCTGACGTTGAGTTGGATGCGGTCGGACGACCCAGCGCACATGGCCAGCCAGCTTAAAGACATGGAACTTACCTATTTGGATCGTCGCAAGACCCTGCCGTCGTGTGCCGTATTGCGTGAGCAACGTGTAGAAAAGTCAGCAGGTGCCTATTGGCAGGTTGCCAGGGAGTGCTTATGAAACACTTCGGGATTTACTTGGCGTACGCGCCCGGTGTGGACCTGCGACATGAAGGGTTGGGCCGCTACCTTGCCGCGTTCCTTAAAGGGGCAGCCGGGCGTGATGATGTAAAGTTTACGTTGGTCTGCCCGAGCTGGACAAAAAAAGCACTGCATGACTTGTTTCAGAGCGAAGGTGTTCAGGACGGGGTGTTCGAGATTGTGTGTCCGCCGAATATTCCGTTGATCTTGCGCGTTTATGAACACTATATCGCTGGAAAGAAACGGCTTAAAAAACCGTCGCTGAAGCAACGTATCGTGAAAACGCTGGTTTCCTGGAAGGCGATGTTCCTGAGTCACGTTGAAGAACGCTTGATTGCGGTTGACTCTTATCGGGGTGTGGTCCGCCTGGGCCTCGAAGTGGCGCCCTTGTGTTTATTGCTCTTGTTGATAAGCCCCTTACTGATCCTTGTACCGCTGTATAGGCTTCAATTGAAGCTCAACGGTGTTGCGCAGAAGTGTTTTCGACCGGTGAAACGCTTGATCAACCCCTTGCTGGCTTCTGCAGAGGCTCCAAAGGAGGATACGTTTGTCCTGCGCCTGTACCGTCGATTGGAGCAGGTTGAGTCAGACCGTATGTTACAACTGATCAACACCCTGACAGAGGTGAAGGCGTGGTACGGCCCTACGGCTTTTTGGCCGGCGTTCAATAAGATTCAAGCGCCCCGTTTGATGTGTGTGCCGGATGTTGTGCTAGCGGATTTTCCGGTTGGATTCTCGCAGGTAGGCGGGGAACGATTTCTGCAGGTATACGAACGCGTAGAGGCTGCCATCCAGGGCGGACAACACTTTGTCACCTACAGTCAGCAGGTGAAATGGCAAACACTTGTTGAGCGATACGCGCTGAAATCGTCAGCTGTTTCTGTGGCTCATCATGCACCCAATGATCTCAGCGAGCATATCGCCGTTAAAGGTTGCGTAGACGCAGAGGCAGCGTCCAAAAACTATTGTGTGATGCTCTTTAAAAGGGCGCTGAGAAAAACCTCAAACCCGGCGTATTCCTCCACGTTTGCCAACGGCGAAGTAAAGTTCATTTTTTATGCGAGTCAGTTTCGACCGAACAAGAATTTAATTTCTCTGCTGAAGGCTTACAAACACCTCCTTCATAACCACTTTATTCGGCATAAGTTGATACTCACGGGGAACGCAGAAGGGTTTGCGCCGGTGAAGGCCTTTATCCGCGACCATCACCTGGAAAATGACGTGCTGTGTATGCATGGGTTGTCAGTGGGCGAATTGGCTGCGTGTTACTCGTTGGCAGATTTGGCGGTGAATCCGAGCCTGAGTGAAGGTGGGTGTCCGTTTACATTTACTGAAGCATTATCCGTTGCAACCCCCGTGGTCATGGCGCGTATACCGGTCACTGAAGAGATCCTGGTGGATGCCGAACTGCAAAGGGTGACGTTTTTTGATCCCTATGATTGGAGGGATATCGCCTACCGCATTGAGTGGGGCGTGCAGAACCGGGATGAGTTGCTGGGTATTCAATTGCGTGCCTACGCGGCGCTCGCCAGGCGCAGTTGGGCGGATGTTGTAAACGAGCACATCGATATATTGGAGGCTATCTCCAGAACCGACTCCGCCGCACAGGAGCCCGCCCTGTGCGCCCACTAGAGGGTTTGTTGATCCTTGGTTGTGGTGGTCATGCTCGCGCTGTGGCGGATGTCGCATTGGCGTTGGGCGTGAAACACCTGTGTTTCGTAGACCACCATGCGCGTCCTGATGAAACCTGTGGGGCGTTTCCGGTGCGTCGCAGTTGGGATGAGGATCTATCGCAGGGATGGTCTGTCATGCCTGCCTCGGGAGACGGCGCCCGCCGACAAGCGCAGTGCGATTGGGTGGATCAGCGTGGTTGGCCTTTAGCCACGCTCGTGTCCCCAACGGCCACAATCGGCTTCGGTTCGACATTAGGCGTGGGTACGTTTGTAGGGCATCACGCGCATGTCGGCCCTTTGGCCTCCGTGGGAATTGGGTGTGTGGTCAATACCGGAGCGATCGTTGAACATGAGTGCACGATCGGTGATTTTACGCATATTTCCATCAATGCAGCGGTCGCTGGAAGGTGCCATGTCGGACAGTTTTGTTTTATTGGCGCGGGGTCGACCGTTATTGACGGTGTGAAGATCGCAGATGGCGTGACGTTGGGCGCAGGTGCGTGCGCACACCGTGATTTAGCGGAGCCTGGCGTCTATGTGGGCGTACCGACGCGCAAGCTGATCAAGTGCACCTTGGCATGTTAATCGCGCACTTTGCGCCTCTTTCCAAGTGCGAATTGATCGTCGTTTACTGCACCGCTCGCCTGCATCCGGATGTAAGGCCAAGTTCAGCACAACACACCCACTTGCCCATGCCTTTCGTCACTGGCGCTTCACACTAAAAAGCGACAGCCCCCGGCAGGGCTCTAGACCGTGGCAGGCAGCGGTTTAGACGCCTGCTGAGCGGATGCTCAGACCTTTCCACTGAAAAGTGACATGTTTTATCCAGAGGCCAGTTTGCCAGAGATGAAAAACAGATTTGGCGATAGGAATATTCCGTATTTTCCTAGACATAAATAGTCATTTAAATAAGAATGTTGGCGCTAGTTTGTAAGAAAACTCACTATGTTTTTCCCCCTGGACGCTTCGGCGATTTGACTTTATTTAGCTGAAAGACTCTACGTCACTTTGTTTTCGGGTCTGCCGCATCGAGGGGGCGAACGCTGCAGCCGAAATCAAGTGGCAGTACGTAAAGGAGTTACATTGTGACACTTGTTCCAGTCATTATCTGCGGCGGTGCAGGCAGTCGTCTGTGGCCTGTCTCTCGTTCAGCACATCCCAAGCCGTTTATCGAACTGCCTGGTGGCGGTAATCTGATTCGCAAAACCTATGGTCGCGCATTGGCTCTGGATGCAGTCAGCGAAGTGTTGACAATCACTAATCGTGATCTCTATTTCAAAACCTTAGATGAATACAGCGCACAAGCGCCTCAGTTCACTAACCTGAGTTTCGTGCTTGAGCCCTTTGGGCGTAATACTGCAGCCGCTGTTGCGCTGGCGGCTCAAGAAGTTGCGCGCACTCATGGGCAAGATGCCATCATGCTGGTGCTCCCAGCTGATCACCTGATCGATAACCATGCGGCATTTGCCGACGCTGTTTCGGCAGCATCCGAGTTGGCCAAAGAGGGCTGGCTGGTAACTTTTGGCGTTAAGCCTGAGTATCCGGAAACCGGGTACGGCTATATCCAGAAAGACAATGAAACCCCACTCGGTAATGGCTTCAAGGTTAAGCGCTTTGTCGAGAAGCCCGACCTTGAAACCGCTCAAGGTTACTTGGCGTCAGGTGAATATTTCTGGAATTCCGGCATGTTCTGTTTCCGCGCCGGTACGTTAATTGAAGAAATGGCACTCTGCGCACCGGATGTTTCCAGTGCTGTGGACCAGTGCCTGGCAGGTTCCGGCACGATGACTGGCAATAGCCATCGCAGCCTGCATCTGGAGCCGGAAAGCTTTGCCAGGGTCCCTGATATTTCCATCGACTTCGCGCTGATGGAGCGCTCAAGCAAGGTGGCAACAGTGCCTTGTGATATCGGTTGGAGTGATATCGGCTCGTGGAATGCCATGAGCGAGCTGTCGCCTTCGGACGAGCAGGGCAACCGTGTCGAAGGGGAAGCCATTTTTCATGGTGCCAACAACAACTACGTGCGCAGCCCGCGACGCCTGACTGCTTTGGTCGGGGTCGAGGATCTCATCATCGTCGATACGCCGGACGCCCTGCTGGTTGCCCACAAAGACCATGCACAAGACATTAAGGCAATCACGGCGCAGTTGAAGAAGAGCGGTCACTGTTCGCACCTTGATCACACCACGGTTCGTCGTCCCTGGGGTGCCTACACCACCCTGGAAGAAGGCCAGCGTTTCAAGATCAAGCGCATCGTGGTCAAGCCGCAGGGTTCACTCTCACTGCAGATGCACCACCACCGAAGCGAACACTGGATTGTGGTGAGCGGCATGGCGCGCGTGTTTAACAATGATCGTGAATTCCTGCTCAACACCAACGAGTCGACGTTTATTCCCGCAGGCCACACTCATCGGCTGGAAAACCCAGGGGTTATCGATCTGGTGTTGATTGAAGTGCAGAGTGGCGATTACTTGGGCGAAGACGACATCGTTCGGTTTGAGGACATTTACGGTCGCGCCGAAAACGGCAAGTAAGGTATTAATGACCTGCCCGAATGAGTATTCGGGCAGATGTCATCCTTGCTTGTTCATCAGGTCCTGATAAACCTTTATATATCCCCGCAACATTTGATCACCGGTGAATAGCTCGGTGTATCGCGTCTCTGCCTTTTCGCCCATGATTGCGGCTTCTTGCGGGTTGTCCCACAGGTATCGCATGGCTTCACGGAATGCCGTTGGGTCCTCTGGCGGAACCGCCAAGCCTGTTTCATTGGCAATGTTGATGTAAGTGGTGCCTGTGCCGATTTCACATGAAATCATTGGCTTGCCATACATTGCCCCTTCCAGCAATGCCACCCCAAACGCTTCCGAGCGAAGATGCGAAGGGAACACGATTGCCGTTGAAAGTTGAATCAACGCTACCTTGTCTTCGTCGCTCACTTTTCCCAAAAAGTGCACATTCTGAAGCCCAAGTTGCTCTGCTTGCGCCATGAGTTCCTGTTTCTTTGGCCCATCGCCAACAATAACCAGCGGGTAACCTGTGCCCTGGACAGCCTCGAGCAGTGTGTGCAGGCCTTTGTAGTAACGCAGCACACCGACAAACAGGAAGAACCGCTCAGGCAGTTGCGTCGCCCAGCGAGCTTTCAGCGAGGGAGAAGGAACGGGGTAGCTTTCCTTGTTTAGACCAATCGGAATGATGCTGATCTTTTCACGAAACGCGGGCAGTACCTTGCTCGACTCCAAATAGTTGGGCGAGGCAATAACAATCCGATCGACGCTGCTCAAAAATTTGTTCTGAAGGGGGCGATAGAGCTTTAACAGGTTCTTTTGATCAACGATGTCTGAGTGGTAGGAGACAACGCTAGGCTTCTTGATGCGGCTGGCGAAATGGATGACATCCATGAACGGCCACGGGAAATGATAGTGGATAATGTCAGCCTGCTGCGCGAGCTCTTTGAACTTCGAGAACGCCTGGATCGAAAACCCGGTTGAAGCGATTTTAATATTTTCTTTAACTTGGTAAGTCTTGTAACCGTCCAACTCTATCACTGTTGGGCTCGGGTGAGGGGACAGTGCAAGCACTTCGCAGGTCGCACCAAAACGATGCGACTGTTGGCATATCTGATGTATGACTTGCTCTACACCACCCATGGTGTCCGGGAACGCGGTCTTATAGAAATGCAAAATACGCATGGCGAGTTCCGGTTAGGGGAAGATGGATTTTAGCCAGACGGCGTAGGGCTGAAAAAGCCACCATTTCAAGGGAACGCTACCGTGATGTCTGCGCACTACCGCTATAGCTTCCGAGTAATGGCGACGGCGTAGGGTTTTTGTTTTGGTCTCTTCATGTTCCCGATTAACGGCCACGAATGCATCAATGTAGGTGAGGGGACCTACTTCTTTAAAAAGTCGCCACCAAAGATCATAGTCCATCGCCATGTGTAACGTGGCGTCTACGCCCTTTACGGTTTCCCAGGCGGATCGACGAATCAAGGTAGCGGGTTGTGAAATGATGCAGCGCAGAGAGAGCCGGCGTTCGCTGAAGGGCTCAACCCAGACCGGCTTACGCGTGGAAGTGTTTTGAATAAAGTTCCAGCACTTACCATAGACCGCCGAGGCCTGCGGCGCGGCGTTAATCGCTTCGATCAAGCGTTTCAACCCGTCGGGTTCGAACCAGTCGTCGCTGTTAAGCCAGCACACAAATGGGGCTGTGCCTCGAAGGATGCCTTCATTGATAGCCGCTGCCTGACCCTCATCCCGGTGGCTGCGCCATCCGGCTAACTTGTGCTCCCATTTGCGGATAACGTCCACCGAGTTATCGGTGGAACCGCCGTCCAGGACGAATACCTCTACAGGAACGTCCTGTTCGAATATGGACCTCAAAGCATCGTCGAGATAACGGCCTTGGTTGAATGAAGGTACTGCGATCGTGACCAAGGGTTGAGACATTCAGAGGTGATCCGCGCGGCTGAGAAAATCTTTGTAGGTGAGAGCTATGCCTTCACGCAATTGCGTTTTGGCAGTCCATCCAAGGCCTTTCAAGCGATTGATGTCGAGCAGTTTGCGGGGGGTGCCATCGGGTTGGTTGCGGTCATAAACGATCTGACCGTTGTACCCGACAACTTCCATAACCAACTCGGCGAGTTCGCTGATGGGCAGGTCGCTGCCCATGCCTACGTTGAAAAGCCCGCTTTCAATGTCGGACTCCATCAGGTGCACGCAAGCATCGGCCATGTCTTCAACGAAAAGAAACTCGCGTCTTGGCTTGCCCGAACCCCAGACCACCAACTCTGAAGCGTCGCTCATTTTTGCCGCATGGGCTTTGCTGATCAGAGCAGGCAGCACGTGGCAGTTCTCAAGGTCATAGCTGTCATTAGGCCCATAGAGATTGGACGGCATGACGGCAATGAACTGGGCACCGTATTGACGATGGTAGTTTTCGCACAGTTTGACGCCAAGAATCTTGGCCACCGCATAAGGTTCGTTGGTTTGTTCCAGCGGCCCTGTCAGCAGGTAATCTTCGTGAATCGGCTGAGCGCAATCTCGCGGATAAATGCAACTTGAACCTAAAAACAGGAGGCGCTGGACCCCATGCTTCCAGGCGCTGTGGATCACATTCGCCTCGATCATCAGGTTTTGATATATAAACTCAGCTCTGAAATTATTGTTGGCTTTGATCCCGCCAACCCTGCCCGCAGCCAGGAAAACGATCTCAGGTTTTTCTGCGGCGAAAAAAGCATCCACCGCAGCCTGTTGGGTCAGATCGAGTTCAGCGTGCGAGCGAGTAACGAAATTGCTGAATCCAGCGGCGGATAGCCGCCGCTGGATCGCAGAACCCGCCATGCCGGCGTGCCCTGCGATATATATTTTGGCGCTTTTATCCACCTAGCTATTACTCGTGGTAGTCGTAGACGGAGTAACCGTGTTTTTTCACCAACTCATCACGAGTCGCTGACTTCAAGTCTTCGGTCATCATCTCGGTGACCAGTTCCTCAAAGCTGATTTTAGGTGTCCAGCCGAGTTTCTGCTTGGCCTTGGTTGGGTCGCCCAGCAGTGTTTCCACTTCGGTAGGGCGGAAGTAGCGTGGGTCAACCGAAACGATGCACTTGCCATCGGCGTCGTAGCCTTTCTCATCAACGCCTTCACCTTTCCAGGTGATGTTGATTTCGGCGTGTTTGGCTGCGGCGTTGACGAAATCGCGCACGCTGTATTGCTTGCCGGTGGCGATAACGAAGTCTTCCGGGTGTTCCTGTTGGAGCATCAGCCACTGCATTTCGACGTAGTCTTTTGCATGGCCCCAGTCGCGCAGTGCGTCAAGGTTGCCCAGGTACAGGCAATCCTGCAGACCCAGCTTGATGCGCGCGAGCGCACGGGTAATCTTGCGGGTTACAAACGTCTCACCACGCACCGGGCTTTCGTGGTTGAAGAGGATGCCGTTGCAGGCATAGATGCCATACGCTTCGCGGTAG
This sequence comes from Pseudomonas sp. D2002, assembly GCF_013385735.1. Lineage (NCBI taxonomy): Bacteria > Pseudomonadati > Pseudomonadota > Gammaproteobacteria > Pseudomonadales > Pseudomonadaceae > Pseudomonas > Pseudomonas sp. D2002. The sequence goes on from NZ_JACAPL010000015.1 coordinate 208,088, forward strand.
TTAACGGTGATCCAGTAAGCGTAGAGCTTGGCCACTGCATACGGGGAGCGCGGGTAGAACGGTGTGGTTTCTTTCTGCGGGGTTTCCTGCACCAAGCCGTACAGCTCGGAGGTGGACGCTTGATAGAAACGGGTTTTCTTTTCCAGGCCCAGGATCCGGATCGCTTCAAGGATACGCAGCGCGCCCAGTGCGTCGGAGTTGGCCGTGTATTCAGGCTCCTCGAACGACACCGCAACGTGAGACTGTGCCGCCAGGTTGTAGATTTCGTCGGGCTGCACTTGCTTGATGACGCGGATCAGGCCGGTCGAATCGGTCATGTCGCCGTAATGCAGGACAAGGCGACGATCGGAGTCGTGCGGGTCCTGGTACAGGTGATCGATTCGATCGGTGTTGAACGATGAGGCTCGGCGCTTGATCCCGTGTACTTCGTAGCCTTTTTCGAGAAGCAACTCGGCCAGGTAGGATCCGTCTTGACCTGTTACTCCAGTAATAAGCGCAACTTTTTTCATATGCTTCTCTTAACGTGTTTTTTAAAAAATATATTTGACGCGAAAGTGAGGAATGCAATTTCTCGCGATTGATCTACACAGCCCAGGCCATACCTGGGCCGATAATTTCCTATACTGCCTCAATGAGGCTGAATTCTCAATGTGTGCCGATTAGCCTGCGACTTCGCAAACTTATCGGCACCGAACTCGAGCTTTTATCGTGCGCAATCATGGGGCAGAGGAACAGCTGGCGTTCGGGAACCAGGCATTTCCATCTTGTACCAGTTCAAATTGCAATGAATTACCCGGGTTGGCCTTGTATTGATTGGCACCAGTATAGTCTTTCAGATCGAATACCAGCCGCTTTTTCTCGCCAGGCTTCACTACCAAGTTTTCCGCAATGCGATAGCCCGAGTCCCATAGTAGCATCGCGCCATCTGGACCTTTTAAGTGTACCCCGACGCTAATCGGGAATGCACCCTGACCCAGGCTCAGGTTAAAAGTTCCATTATTGTTTAGGTCTATCGCCACGTGCTGTTGTTTATCAAGCTGAGTGCAGGTCAGCGTGGCGTTGAGGTCTGTTGCAGGCAAAATCGCGGAATCACCGCTGCCTCTAGTTAGCACCCTTACGTCCTTGAAAATTTCTGGATGCTGGGCGCGCTCTATGCGAAGAGGGAAGGGCGCACGGTTGTTGTTCAGATAAAGTTCAAGTTTGTTCGCATCAATCAGTTCGGGGTAGGCGTTCTTATCAAAGGGGGCGGCTGCGTTTATCGTGATGCTGTCGATGGCCGTGTAGTCTTTAGAGTAGGACACCTTGTAATTTGGCTGTGGCAGCAGTACATGCGCAAACCGCCCGGACGGGTCTTCAATCACAACAAGGTTCAACGAATGCAATGCCGACTTGAGTGTTGCGAACTCATCATCTTTAACCACGGTCCTGTCAATCACCAGTGCCTTGAAGCCGACCGCTTGAATTTCATTGATCAAGGCGTCGATTGGTAACTTCGAAATACGTCGATTCCAATTGTCCGCGGGGCTGTTTTTAGAGGCGCCATTGCTCCAGTGAATGTGGTCAGAGAACAAGTACAGGCGAATATGGTTGAACGAACCCCAGCCATAGTATTTGTTGTTTGTCAGGTACTGGGAATAAGGAAGCTGATAAACCATCGCGTCCTTGGGCAGTTCCGACTCCAGCTGTTTGACGAATGCTGTTTCTTGCGCCACGCGAGGACGAATGTCGGGTGACCTGTTCGCCACATTGGCGGGGATCTGGTCGTAGATGCCCAGGGCGGTGATGATCACAAGGGCGGCGGTTATTAGTGCGGGGCGACGCAACGTGTTCAAGGCGCGGCTGGCGATCAGCGCGCCCAGGAGTAAAAGGGCAAACTCCATGAATATTGGAAAACGGTTGTAGGCCCTGATAGTTGGGAAGACGAAAGCGATGAGCGTACCTAATCCGCCGGAGATGCTCGCCAGGAAAACAAAAAAGATAATAGCGAGAAGACTGTCTCCCAAGCCAATAAAACGCTTGTCGTGTTCCAGGGTTGTAGCGTTGTCGGTAAATACGGTACGGCGTAACTGTGGCACCATCAGCAGGATGAAGCTCAGGAACAGCAGCGCGGTTCCGAACACACCCAGTGTAATGGAGGCGGGTATAGCAATTCGCCGAGCGGCATTGCTGCTCTCAACCAAGCGATCGCCCACGTGGCCCATCACGGCAAGGTGATGTTGTTGGTTGGGCGTGATCAGTAACTTAAGGCTGCTGCTGTAAACTTCGGACTCGAGGGGGTACTTTAACAGTACGGGGTCGGCAACATTGTTCTGGTAGAACTCATCGTGATGGGATTTTTTGTATTGGTACAGGGGCAACTGAATCAGCAGTGAAACGACGACCAATACGATGATGTTCAGGATGGCGGGAATAAGGATCCTCGGTGTTTTCCACCCGCCCACAATCAGTCGAATCGCACCGGCGCAGCCGAATAACAGCAATGAGAAAAATGCGTAATAGCCGTCGGACAGGGCGATCAGAATAATAAAGAACAGGCCGAGTAAAAACGACTTGTTGGTGAGTAGTGATTTTACTGCGACGGGCAGTTTGGCCGATGTCAGAATCGCATCAAACTTGCCTTGAAAGGTCCAAATGATCGCGACCATCGCCAGCGGGATGCAGAAATAGTTGGGCAGGAACGAATAAATAAGAATGTTAAAGCGGTAGGTGCAAAAAGCAAACAGCAGCGCCGCACTGATCGCCGGCAAGCGAGCTATTGAAAGCAGGCGACAGGCCCAATAGGCGGTGATCGCGATCAGTGGGAAGTTTAAAATGAAGTACGTTTGCTGCAGGGTGATGGCGCTGTCGAAAAACGGACTCATTGCCAGCATTATAATCGAGTGCAGGGCACTGGTCTGGGCGGCAGAGTGATAATGCCAACTGGCAACTTCAGGAGCACCGAGGTAAGGGTTGTAAAGAATCCAACCCGTTTCTTTGAGTACTTTAGTTAAGGTGAATTGCCAAATGTCATCGAGGTGTTCATAGATAAACGGCGAGTCGAGACCTGACTTGTCCAGCCCCATCGCATAGTAGGCAATGACTAAAGGTACAATGCTCAAACATAATGCTGTCAGCACGGTGTGCGTTGGGTTCTTAAACGTCATGCCTCAGTGATCCTTACTCATGTGTGCGCTGAAATTTTCCACGCGGCCGTTCGGCGGTGTCGTCGGCAAAGATAAAAGACTGCAGTGTTCTGGCGCAGCTTTACTGTTCTTCGCGGTTCACCGTATGTGTACGCCACCGCCCCTGTGCGAATGGCGAGCTTTCCAGCATTGCTCGGGCCAGTGCTGATTCAGAGGTGGCGCGCATCTTCGTTCACGGTGGTGTTGCTCAGTACACATTCAAAATGTTTGCCAGCTGTCGTCGGGCGTAAGCCAGAAATCATCATTGATCGCAGAAAATATCGCGTGCGAATCGAATGCTGACTTGGGTGACAAGGTCGCCAACTTGCCTTCGGCAACGTCGTCACGTACGAAAAAGGCGTTGAAGCAGCAGGTCCCGACCGCACACAGTCTGTAGCCTTTGGGCGCCAGCAGACTCGTCCATGCAGTGAGGCTGGCCGCCCCCGATTGCTGCCATTTGAGGCTGAAGTGTTCGCGGTCCCGTTGTACGACGCTGTAACGTTCGCGAAAACGCTTTTCAAATTCGACGACAATCACGCGGGGTTTGATCGCGCTCAGGTTTTCCATGACCGCGAAGTCACCGCCATCAATATCGATGATAAAAAGGTCGGGTTCCAGCTCCGGATTGGCAGCCAGCAGCAGCTCGTTAATGTTTTCTGGGCTGATGGCCTGTTGAACGATCGCCGGCGAGTAGTACTCGGTCAAGCCGTCGTGGGTCCAATGATAGTGGCGGGTGGACGCCGTGCGCGCGAAGAAGTAGCGCATCTTGTTGCACTCGGTTTCATCGAGTTCGAAAATGGTGCCGTGCCAGCCGTGATTGACCAGCAGGTTGGTCGACAGATTTTCAGGTATGCCTACGTCGGAGTCACTGCAATTGCTGCCAATTTCTACGACATAACGGTTGGTGCAGCCGATATGGGTAAACAGGCGAAGTAAAAGTCCGTCTTCATCATTTTGCGAAAAAGCGCGAAAGCCACTGTCCGTCAGGTCCGCCGGTTCCAGCACCGCTGGAGAGTGGTGCTTCCAGCTATGCATCAAGTGCTTTTGCTGTGCGGCATCACCGTTGCTTATGAAGTTTCGACGCAGCAACGGGCTGAAACCGGCCACGTCCACCGTCGACAGGCCTTTGTTCAGCAAAATAGTCTCAAAGTGCAACTGGCGCTCGGTCAGGGCCTTCAGTTCTTTCAAGGCTTCTTCTAACTGCTGGGACAGCGTTGTGAGGTCAGACATTAGACTTTTCTTCCAGTAAATCCACCGATACGACTGGGTGCATGTTGAAAATTCCACCGTAAAAAGCTGCCAGTGGTGATTCGGTGACTTGTAGCTGCTCTACGTCATGCATCAGCAAGCTGTATTCTTCAAATTCGCTTCTGGAAAACCCTTTATTGGCCACGCCGACTGAAAATGAATACTGACCGGCTTTCAAGTTCAAGTTGAGGTTGAACCGTACCAGAACCTGGGTGCCTCGCGGGCATGGGGCGTCGGGCATTTGCAGTGCGAAGGTGCTGGTTTCAAACAAGGAGCGCCCCAGGCGGTCTCTGACAATGAGCCCATACGCAGGGCGCTCGAAGTCCTTGTTCAGCTTTATGACATAGCGCACGGTCAGCTGTGTTTCGCTTTCAATGTGCGTAACGGGGCGGTTCTCCGCATCCAGCAAGGAAAAGTCGATCAGTTCCGCATCACCATTGGTCGTGATGGTCGTGGCTTTTGTCCACGCCGTTGGATGCTCGATGAGTTCAAGGCTTTCAGTAGAAGGCGCGATGCTCTGGTCAACCGATACCTGGCTGCCACTCATATCGGTTTTTTTCGCCACCAGGCCTTGATACAGGTCGATCACGTCGCGAGGCGCGCCAAAGCTCAACGTTTGCCCATGACTTAATAGCAGAGCTTTGTTGCAAATGTGTTTTACCGTGTTGGCGTCGTGGGACACGAACAACAGGGTGCCGCCGCGCTCACGAAAGCTTTCCAGGCGCTGGAAGCACTTTTGTTGGAAGTAGGCGTCGCCTACGGCCAGGGCTTCATCGATGATCAGGATATCGGGCTCGAACGCCGTAGAAACGGCGAAGGCAACGCGCATTTGCATGCCGCTCGAATAGGATGAAAGTGCCTGATCAAAATGCTCGCCAATGTCGGCGAATGCTTCGATGTCTGGAATTTTTGCATCGATTTCTTTGCGGTTGAACCCCAGCAGGGCGCCGTTCATGTAGACGTTTTCACGCCCACTGAACTCCGGGTTGAACCCCGAACCCAACTCCAACAGGGCTGCCACACGACCATTGATGCTGACTTTACCGGTAGTGGGGGTCAGGGTGCCGGTGATGATCTGCAGCAGGGTGCTTTTGCCGCTGCCGTTGAGCCCGACAATGGCGCAAGATTCACCTTTGCGCACCTCAAGAAAAATTTCGCGAAGAGCCCAGAATTCCTTGAAGTAATTGCGCTGTTGCCTGCCTAACAAACGGCGCAGTCTTGGGTAGATAAATTGCTTGAGCTGGTCACGCGGGTGTTCGAATATTTCGAATCGCTTGGAAACGGCTTCCACACGAATCGCGAATTCATTAGAGGACATTCGCAAAGCCTTTTCTAGTCTTCTGGAACCAGCTGTATCCCGCCCATGCAACGCTTACTGCAACCGCCGCATAAATCGCCAGGCCCGTAAAGTCGGGGACTGATCCGCTGATCAGTACCCCGCGAGCTTGCTCGATAATGAAGGTGAGGGGGTTAAGCATTAACCACGGTTGAATCTCTACCGGCAGGGCCGATATGGGATAAAACACGGGAGAGGCAAACAGCAGTAAAGTCATCAGCAAGCCGATTGGGTGGGCAACGTCGCGTAAATACACCCCGAGGGAGGCGAGTATCCAGGCGAGCCCCAAAGACAGAACAATCAGCGGTGCTATGACCAAGGGTAAAAACACCACGGTCCATGGGATAGCGCCATTAACCAGCAGTTGCGCAACCAACAGCACGCCGATACTGACCAGGGCGTGAAAGAAAGAGGTGCCCATGGCGATAATCGGAAGAATCTCCAGGGGGAACACCACTTTTTTCACGTAGCTGATATTGCTCAGTATCAGCGTCGGCGCTCTTGTCAGGGTCTCGGCAAACAAACTGTGAACGATCATCCCGGTGAACAGCAGAATCGCGAACTCACTTTTGCTCCCCGGCTCATCCGTTCCCCAGCGAGCCTTGAATACGACTGAAAACACCAGCGTATAAATGACCAATAGCAGTATCGGGTTCGCAAAGGACCACAGAATCCCCATCATCGAACCTTTGTAGCGTCCGATAACATCCCGTTTGGTCATTTGCTGGATCAGATTCCAATTCGCCCAAACGCTCTTGAGCAATGAAAGCAACGAAATGGGAGCGGGTGCGTGTGGGTTCATCCTAGTTTTCGCTTCAATACGGCAAGGCGCGCGCTGAGACCTTGGGTCCTGATTGCATTGATCTGGGCCTTGACCCAGGTCTTGTTGAGAAACAGCTTGGCAATGGACCGCTTCGGCGACTCGATGAAGATGGGCGCGGGTGCATTCGAGAGGTAGAAGCCAGCTGACACTTTGAGCGCGTCAGGATTGAAATCCTTGATCAGTTCGGTTTCGGCAGCTTCGTCCCACGTTCTTTCCGGGAAAGACTGGCGCAGATCCAAAGTGACTGTCGCCGGCAGAAGATGTTTGATGCTGCCGCTGACCATGGCAGCCAATGGTCTTCCATCAAGATAAGGCAGCGCAATATCCAGGTCGGCAGGAAGTGCCGCGGTACGGAAGATGAAGCGGCCGTACCCGGGCGGGCCTGCTGCGTCCACGTGACCAAAGTCGACCAGTTCATGCACGGTATGCACTGGGGAGTGCCCGTCGTCCATGATGGCTGCCGTGGCTGCGCAGTTCGTCTCAGGGTTGCTCTGCAACGCGCCGGCCAGGACGGTCAAATGGTTGGCGAGCAATTTCTCATTGGGTGCGACAAAGATGATCGCATCGGACTGCGCCGCATCGGCGACCAGTTCATTGAGGGTTTCGCCCAACCGACGTTTTGCCTTGATCTCAGGATGAATCCCGTATGTGTAGCCCTCTACTTCCTTGATGTGAATAGGCGTAGGGCAGGTACTCAGGATTCGCGAAATTTCTGATCCAAGATTGCTGGCGGCGACTGAGTCGATCACCAGTGTGGCCGTGAAGTTGGTGTAATTTTGACGAGCGACACTTTCCACGTGTTTTTTAAGCGCGGCGGTGGAGTAGTCCAGCATCAGCAAGTTGAGGCTGATGTGGGTTTTCTCACCGTCTGCGCCCAGGTGGCGGGCGGTCAGTTGGCGCTTTCGCTCATTAAGGCCGGTGTACAGGTCCTTCAAGTTGCCAATCAGCGAGTAATGCTCATTGAAGATGGCTTGGGCCTTTTGGATCTTGGCCAGTGCCTCTTCGGGGTTGTCCTTGATCCAGCTCAAGTGCTTGGTAATGTCGCCGTAGATTTGTTCCATTGGCGAGCGGCTGTCGATATAGAGCAGCGAGTCGCCGAAGAACTTGCGGGCGAACGGGTTTTCGTCGCAGATGACGAGCGTACCGGCTGCGATGGTCTCGAACAGTCGGTTGGACATCATTTCGGAGTCGCGGTGGGCCTGCGAAGACAGCACCAGTGCAGCCCCGGCCTTGGCGATCTCGTCGATCATGGAGAATCCGTCGAATGGAATCTCCCTGACATAACTCTGATAACCCTCCCAAACGCGCACGCCCTGGAAAATGGTCGGGCCATAAATTTTCAACAGGCCGGTAGGGTCCAGGCGCTTGAGTACTTCTTGCTGGCGCGACTGGCGGCTACTGACGATGGCTTCCCAGTTGATCCCGGCATAAAACAGTTTGCCGTCGCCCAGGGATGGCTCGTGGACGATCTTGGGCGTGGAATGGTACAGCTTGAAATGCGCCGGCAAGTGCGTTGTAGAGCCGCGCACCATACGCGCGACATGGTCGTCGGCGGCAATGGAGCTGCAGCTGAGGAAGTCATCGTGAGTGGTCAGGTTGCGCGAACAGCGTTGATAGCCCCATTCATGGTAGAACTTCAACGGGTTCCAGAGTGCTACGAAGGAAAATGCATCGTAGCGCTTGGGGGTGTCGTAATGCAGATGGATCACAAAATCGACGGTTGTCTTGGACACTTTTATGTCGGGTGCGGAGACGAGACCTCCATCGGCATGCACTTCTACGCATTCAACGCCGATGGCTTTGGCCGCCAGTTTCAGGCGTGCGATACATTCATCTTCTGCGGTTTTGATACCTGGCCAAAGCTTGACTACACCGAAGCGCCCAAATACGCCCTCGGGCAGAGGGAAATCATTACTCATTACACAGCATCCAACTGTAGGGGTGAAAAAAGAAGACGTCTTGTCTTCGCCTTGCATCAGAGATCGATGCGCGCGTCGGGTGTCGGCGACTCAAGGAGCCCCAAGAAGTCTTTGTAGGCGCTTTCCAGCCCCGCTTTTTCAGTGATGTTAGGCTTCCAGCCGAGTGCCCGCACCTTGCTGCTATCCAGCAGTTTGCGCATCGTGCCATTAGGTTTGTCAGTGTCGTAGACAATTTTGCCTTGATAGCCGACGACTTCCGCAATCATCGCCGCCAGGTCGGCAATGGCGATGTCATGGTTGCAGCCAATGTTGTAAAGGTCGTCGGTGGTCGGGGCGAGCATGATGCACTTCATCGCATCAGCCAGGTCGTCAACATGCAGAAGTTCGCGCCGCGGAGTACCGTCGCCCCATACGACAAACTCGCTTTTCTCAAGCACCTTGGCTTCATGCGTGCGACGAAGAATGCCGGCCACTACATGGCTGTGTTGGGAGTGGTAATTGTCGCCGGGGCCATACAGGTTCGGTGGGATAATTGACACGAAGTCGCAACCGTATTGTTTGCGGTACGCGCGGCACATTTCGATCCCGGCGATCTTGCTGACGGCATAGGCACGAATGCTGTCGTCCAACGGGCCTGTGAGTAGAGCGGATTCGCGAATCGGTTGCTCTGCGTTCTTGGGATAGGTGCAGTTTGTTGCCACGAAGAGCAACTTTTGGGTACCGAACTTATGTGCCCCGGAAATGACATTTGTTTGAATCATCAAATTGTCATAAATGAATGACGCGGGCAACGTGGCATTAGCGTGAATACCGCCGACTTTGGCGCCGACGTGGAAGATATAATCGGGGCGGTTTGTTTCCATCCAATCGTATACAGCCGCTTGGTTGGTAAGGTCCAGATCAGCCCGCGACGTCAGAAGCAGCTGGGCATCCTCATCTTGGAAGTTTCGCACTACAGCTGAACCGAGCATGCCTCTGTGGCCCGTAATCCAAACTTTTTTCCCAGCGAAGCGTGAGGTAGAGCCCTGTAGCGATGCAGTGACGTTTGTTGCAGACATTTTATCATCCTAATTGTTTAGAAAGCTTCGCAAAATCACCTTCACCTCATATCCCTTTGTCGTGCTCAACCTAACAGTGCGCAGTACCAAAACGAGCTTCCTGTTTCAGGGTGAGCGTTCGGTTTACTGTAGGTCGTGCAATCAACGTGGCGCCTGTGTTGCCCAAGTACAATACACCCGCATAGGGAGATGAATTTCAGCTGAAGGTCGACCTCATGAGTCCTCGAAAGCCAACGCCTTCTTGTGGCTCGCAAGCCCTATCAAGCTTCTTTTATGGTCCGTATGGCTAAGCTCGCGTACCTGCTGAAGTATTAAGAGGTAGCGTCGGTTAAAAGGTTGCACCTTCGTTCAGAAATTTCTGACAAACAGTGCGTCATGGATTTTAACCTTGACGCTCAGGCGCGCCTTGACGACGAGCGGTCAACTGACCAGGCCCCTCTATACTGCCCTTCTTCAGGGCATGCATGCGGACGATACTACCACGTGGTAGGATTTTTTCCCTCCCGCCAATCGGAGGGTCGAATTAATTTTTGTACATAGGCGCCACGTTCGCCGTATGCGAAAAACGCGTCTAAATCAAGCCTCTCAGCCGCCCGGCGCGTAAACGTTTGCTGTCACCCGTGGCAGGGCGGTGCTCACGACTACCCAGTGTTCGCCCCGCCACAGAGCGGCTCGCAGTTATCGAGTGCGTCTGTTCTGTCAGGGGTTTCCATGAGCGGCACGCTCGTTGAAAACATAACGCTTGTTCAATATGTAGAAGAGGACCGTGTAGGTCGCCATCGCCACGATTTGAGCAATTTCAGCTCGAATCCCCAGAAACCTGTGAAGCCCGATCAGCACCACCTGGTTGATAAGGAACGCGGCCAGAAAAGCGACAATGAACCTTGGGATCATGCCGTGATGAAAGGTTGACTGGTTGAATACAAATACTTTGTTGAGCCCGAAGGCGAAGATAAGCGCAATGCCATAGCCGATGGCATTTGCGTATTCGGCCTTCAGGTTGAACTGGGTGAACAGTATCCAGAAAACACCATAGCCAACGAGTGTGTTGATGACGCCCGTGAGCGCATATTTTATAAGCTGAATCATGCTTCACCCATGGTGAGTTTAATCTGCAAGTGAAGTTAAAAGCGCTGCGTGATCGGCATGGTTGAAAGTGCTGTTCAACGCGTCCCAGTACGTCAGCGTGTTGAGCAATTGCTCTTTGTTGCGTGGGCCGATAATCACGCCACTCAGCGCCGGGTTGGCAAAGATGAACGCCAGGGCCAGGTCATTCAAGCTGCTGGGGCGCGGCACTATTGAAGTCGTTGACGCGATGAAACCCGTCAGCTTTTCGATAAGGGTTTTAGAGTGGACTATCTTTCTCAACTCGGCGGAGCTGTTCTTTTCCACCGGGCTGGCTTTTATGCCGCCCAGATTAATACCGTAAGCGAGGTACTTCGCATTGGGAAAGTGCGGGTGATAGCTTTCGCGTGCACTGCGCGTCGAGAAGTTTTCCTTGACCTGTATGAGCCAATGTTCAGACAAGTCGGGCTTGGCGTTGTAGTACAGCTCGGGGAACTTTATGCCTGACAAGCCAATGTCCAGGCCTGACCGATGCAGCGTCGCCATGGCTTCCAGCGTTTGTTCGATGTCGATAAAATCGTGCTGTTCAGCGCCCCGGTTGTCCCAGTGCACGGACACACAGGACAGTGCGTCTCCCAACCGATCAGCCAGTTCGCTGGCGGACGACAAAATGTTGGCGGCGGACAAGTCCGTGTCGGGAGAGCCGGTGTTATCAGTTGCGCCAATCTTGGCGATGACGGACACACCCGCATTGGGGTTGGATTTCACCCAGCGTTCAATCCAGCGTATTGCCAGGCCGAAGTCTTCTGGCCGCTTGTTTATCGGGTAGTTCGACGCGGTGTCGATCGTGCGACCGCCCTTGGCGACGAAGGTGTCAATCAGCTGGTGTGCGCTGCTTTCGTCAATGCCCCAGCCCCACAGTGCCGTGCCGAGAACCAGGGTTTTGTTGTCAGCTGACAAATTGATCATGAGTGGGGTGCGCTCTTGGCATTTTGGAGTCGTTGGCGCAGTGCAAACATTGCCTTCAGGTACTCAAGCGAAAGCTTGATGATTTTAACTTTGGAGTTGGGATCATCGGTCCATGTGACGGGGAGGTCCAACACCCTGTAGTTCAGGTGTTCGGCGGTAACCAGGATTTCGGTGGCAAAAAACCAACCATCACTTTGCGCGCCCTCGACCATCAGCGGGGCAAGTTTGCTACGTTGCAGGAACTTGAAACCGCACATGCCATCGCTGAAAGACGTTCTGAAGATGACCTTCACGATACGGTTAAAACACGCGCTGGTGAAATTTCGCAACGGCGTGCGCCCGATAACCTTCGCGCCTTTGGCCAGTCGCGAGCCGGTCACCACATCGGCTTTATTCGACAGCAGGCTGCTGAGTGCTGGCCGCAGGTGGCTGAGGTCGGTGGCGAGGTCAAGGTCCATGTAACCCACGATGTCGGCGGTGGACGCGGTCCATGACGACTTCAGGGCCAGGCCGACACCACGCTTTTCAAGGCGCAGGTAGTTGACGTTGGGCAGCTCTTGGGAGAGTGCTTCGCCGATGGCTTGAGTGCTGTCCGTCGAACCGTTGTCCGCGAGGGTAATGGTAATGATGCCGAGGTCTTTAAGGTTTTCCTGGATGTAGGAATGGGCTGTCTTGACCTGTTGGGCGAGGGTCGCTTCTTCGTTCAGAATCGGGATAGTGATTTCGATAGTGTTAGTCATTATGTGCTCAAGAGTCCGGTTCTGTTTCGCTGAAAACTTCGAGGTCCAGTTTTTCCAGGACGTCATAGATGTTGTCGATCTTACCGCCCAGGATGGAGTAGCAGCCAGGCAGTGAGGCGTGCTTTTCGAACAGGATGGGTCGCCCGTCGTCCCCTTCGCTTTTTGTCAGTACCGTCTTGACTTCAAATAACGAGTCGACGTGGCTGGCGTTCAAGACGGCCGGGATGTACCTGCCTACATCTCTGACCATGCGATCGACTCGGCTTGCCTTGTCGTACGTACCCAGTTTTTCATAGGGGTTGACGCCTTTTTCATCGTCCCAGTGCAAGTGAGGCGTGTAGCGGACGTGGGACAAGGTATGAAGCCCGCGTGCAGGAAACGGCATCATCGAGAAAAACGGGCCGTCCATTACCGTGACGCCTAAACCCTCCAGCGAAGCGGGCATGCGCATCAGCGGCATCTCAGTGATTTCGTGCTTGAGGCCGGTTTGAACGCCGGTGAAGTCGCCGGTGAAATGATTGATACCGCTATAGGTGCAGTTGAAGAGGTAGTCGCAACTGATCAGTTGTTGTTGACCACCTTTTCCCTCGATGACGACCCGCACTGAAGGGTCCGAGGCTCTGTTTATTTCCACCACTCGCGTTTCGTAGAGGACCTGCACACCGTGTTCTTTAAGTTCGCGTTCAGCCCAGTCGGCGAGCTTTGTTGTGTCAAAGGCGTACTCTTGAACGAGGAACACATCTTCGATCAAGCGCGGCTCGAACAACGCCTTCAGCTCGGGCGCGGCAGGTTCGATAGCTGAACCAATATCCCGGCAAAAGCGTTCGAATTGCTTGGCCGTGACCTTTGAATTGCGCCGGGCGATGGCGTAGAGCTTTGTGAAATCCTGCTTGATCGCTTGTGGCCAGTCTTTTACAAACTTCGGCAGGTTGACCCGGCTGCGATAAGCCGTGGTGAAGCTGCGAGGGTAGTGGTAGCCGTTGTGCACGCGCGCCTGGTTATTGTAAGAGGCGCGCCTGAGCAATGCTGGCTCACGTTCAATCAAAAGAACACGCTTCAGGCCGCGTTGCTTGGCGAGATAAACGGCGATGGCGGCGCCGTAAAAACCCCCACCAATCACAACGGCAGTCTGCTGATGATTGAGATTTTCCATCAGGAAACGAGGTCGTCAGTCTTGGCGGGGGTGGCACTGACTTCTTCGATATTGAGTTTCTCCAGGCGCGTCATCCGCGCGCTGGTGAACTCTTGGCCTACATGATAAAGCGGCCCCTCGTTCGACAGGCTGGCCATATTCAGGATGTATTCGCCAAGTACCAACAGCACCAGCGAAATCAGGAAAAACATCCCCGATTGCTGTAGCGAAAAACTCACCCAGCCGGGAGCGACGTCAGGCTTCAGGGCGGCCACGGCAAGCACGTAGATGGAGTACACAACGTTAGCGAGTGCGCCGAACAAGGACAAATACGTCACCAGGCGCATCGGCGCACGCGTCGTCGATACCAGCAGCCGCATACCGCGATCGATACTCTCTCCCAGGCGCTTGGGTGGCGAGGCCTTGGGCGCTGCACTGTAAGCGAGGTAGGCACGCGCGAACCCGCCGGTTGCCGGCAGATGGCGATAAGTCAGGGCCGGTTGCGGGTGCTGGAGGATAAAGTTGATGACGCGTTTGCTGAGCATGCGATATTGCGGCGCCTCCTTGGCCAGGTTCACGCCGTTGAGTTTGTTATATAACCCGTGAAAAATGGCGTTTGCACCGCGGTACGCCAGGCTTTGTGATGGCTTTTGCTCATTGTTGGCAAACACCACATCCGCACCGTTGGCTGCCTCTTTGAGGATGTGCGGAATAAAGCTGATGTCATCCAGCAATGGATTAATGACAGCCACGAAGTCACCGAGCGCATTTTCCAGGCCTACCCAGGAAGCGGTGTCGGTATCCACTTCCTTGGTCAGTGCGTACACCTGCAGGTTGGCCAGCCCCGTTTCCGCAGTGAGGCGCTTGAGTGTCGCAATACTGTCGTCATCGGAGGCGTTATCGACAATGATTAATTCGTAATCGCTGACGATGGTAGAAATGATAGCTGCGGCGTCGGCGAGGTACCTTTCAATATTGTTTGATTGGTTGCGAACAACAAATACGACGGAAAGGAAGCAGGGAAAAAAGTCCATTTATTGGCGCTCATTCAATTCATTGAAAGAAAAATGATGAAGGGTGGAAGTTGTCGGGCAGGGCAGGCCGGCCGATACGGTAAATGCGAAGTGCCACCCTCTATCATTCAGAGCAACACTCAAGGTGGCGGGGGAGGCGGTACTCACACAGACGCTTCCTTACAAGGCAGATGCACCAACGATGTATCCAGGATGCAAGGCTCGAAAATAACCATCGACAACGTCACGTTGACCATAAATGGGGGCTGATTGTTCAGGTGCACGGGAAATTATCACAAACCCGACGTCATCGGGTAGTTGTCCCGGGTTGCCGGGGCTGGCGGTTAATGGGTCATCCGCAATAGGCGCAGGACCGTGCCGCGAGTGCGTGTGCCCACCCATTGACGCTTATGGCATAAGGCCATCGCGGCGGTGTCCCTTCAGCCGTTTGTGCGCATCGTGGCCTGCTCTGGAAAGAGGCGCGCCTGTGCCGATTCTGCAATTTTTGCATTTATGGTCGTTGGGTATCGAAGAACAGTTTTATATATTCTTCCCCCAGATTATTTTGGCCTGTTCAAAAGTTTCACGACGGTTTTTGCCTGTCGCGCTTGTTTCCATGCTGGTTATTTCGTTGTTTTTCTCGCAGCGACTACTGTCCGCCAACCCTCTTGAGTTGTTCTACCTTCTGCCCTTTCGTGCATTCGAGTTTTTGATCGGCAGCCTTATTGCGCTCCCGGCAATGCTCATTAAAAAGTCCGCGCTCACGTCGACGTGTTTATTCGTGCTGGGCCTGGCTGGGCTGATCTACCCGATTTTCCTTTACAGCAGCCAGTCTCCGTTCCCGGGCCTGGCGGCCGCAATTCCTTATTTGACGGATCATAAACGGGTAGGCGTTCACGCCAGCATTGGATAAACAAACAAGCCGAAATGCACCAGATTCACCCCGAAATGCGTGACAACCGCCGCCCCCAGCCCACCAAACCGATACGCCAGCCCATACCCAACCCCTGCAATGCCCGCCAGCAGCGTCCACTGCCACCCCGCGCCTAAATGCACCAGGCCAAACAACAGCGAAGCCAACAATAACGCCAGGTTTTCTCCGTAGGGCAGATGTTTGAACCGCTGGCTTAAGCCACCCTGTATGTAGCCTCGAAACAACGCTTCTTCCACCAGCGTCACCAGCAACAAATTATTCAGCACCCAGATCCAGGCCTGTTCCGGCCATTTCGGTGCCCAACTGGTGACCCCTAACAACACCGCGCCACCCAGCGCGGCAACCGCCGTCAGGACCAAGGCCAGCGCCGCGACGCAAATCGTCAGGCGCAGTGAACGCCGCGCCACGATCCAGGGGCAGGCCAGTAACAGCCAGAAGCCAATCAACGGTTTGTCCTGGTTCAGGTACATCGAGAACGGCACGGCGTCAGGGGTAAAGCGCTGCGGGTCAATGCCGCGGCCATTGTAGAAACCGGGCAGCCAGTGCATCGCCAAGCCCAGGGCCAATACGATGAACAACCCATGGCCGAGGTAGCGCGCCCACGGTGTGCGTTGCTGGCGCACGGCGTACCCGGCAATCAGCAGCAGGGCGACCGAGACCGCCGCCAGCGCGCCGAGTTGCCCGTAGGACAAGGCCAGTACATAGCCAATCGAGAGAAGTGCCAGGTACAGCCAGGGCAGAGCGAGCATATGAAATCCTTGGATAAAAACTGGTCGGCATTATAGCGACCGTACCTGGCCCTCAAAGTGAAAACTCATCCACGCGGGTGGGACTTGGCGAGGCTCGTTGCAAAGTATGTCGACGAGTGTTTATAGTCATCGCTCCTTTACCTTTCACACAAGATCAGCCCATGCCTGCTTCCCAACGCATAGCGGTAGTCGATTCAGCGCTCAACGCTGTGGTCGTGCCGTGCGGGAATCAGCAGCCTGCGCAGATCGGTCAATACCCCCCACCTGTCAGTAGCACGCCGGTGTACGCAGTCGTATCACCGCCGGGTGTTGGCATTTCGGGCTGATCAGCGAAACGCTGTTCCCCTGTGCCCGCCTGAAAAAAACCTACTGAGCTAAAACCTTCGAGCTTTAGCGTTCGCTGAATCGGCTTTTTGCCTGATGACAGGTGGTATCCATGTCTGTTTTTTCGAAACAATCCGTGGCCGCGGCGGCCTCGACGAGCCTGTTTGTCCTGTTGTGGAGCAGCGGGGCGATATTCTCCAAATTGGGCCTGGCCCATGCTTCGCCCTTTGCTTTTCTGTTGATCCGTTTTGCCATCGCCCTGGCGGGCCTGGTGATCCTGGTGCCGATCCTTAAACTGAAATTGCCACGTTCAGGCAAGCCCATGGTGTATGCAGCGGCGACCGGGCTGGTGTTGTTGGGGGCTTACCAGATTTTCTATCTGCTGGCCCTGAACCTCAAAGTGACGCCGGGTGTGATGGCAACCATCATGGGCGTGCAGCCGATCCTCACGGTGGTGCTGATGGAGCGCCAGCGTTCCTGGGGCCGGATGTTCGGCCTGGGGCTGGGGTTGGCCGGGTTGATCATGGTGGTCTACCAAGGCATCGGCCTGTCGGGTATGTCGCTTGCGGGGATGGTGTTCGGGCTGCTGGCGCTGGTGAGCATGACCGTCGGTTCCATCATGCAGAAGCGCATCACCGACAACCCTTTGGGCACGCTGCCGGTGCAGTATTTCGCCGGGTTGCTGCTGTGCTCGGTGTTTGTGCCGTTCCAACCCTTCGCCTTTGAACACAGTGCCGGCTTTTACCTGCCGGTGCTGTGGATGGGGCTGGTGGTGTCATTGCTGGCGACACTGTTGCTGTACCGCCTGATCGCCCGAGGCAATCTGGTGAACGTCACCAGCTTGTTTTACCTGGTGCCGGCAGTGACGGCGGTGATGGACTATCTGATCTTTGGTAATCGGCTCGCGGTATTGAGCCTGCTGGGGATGGTCTTGATCATCATCGGGTTGGTGTTCGTGTTCCGCAAACGCTAAAAGCGCGTTCGTGAGCGCCGAGGGGGCCGTGGAGACACGCCGAAATTCCCCCTCGGTGTTCAGTGGGTCGTGTTGTACCTGTAGGGCAATGCTGTAATAATTCCGCTGTTTATTGTGTAAGTTATTATTTTAAAAGAAGTAATAAGCACCTTTGCAGCTGGCGGCGGGCTTAGCGAAGCCGCCGGTTTCAGTCGAGGGTTTTTCGCGAGTGGCAACGTGCTGGTGCGTGCCTGTTAATCGTGCGAGCGGTTTTATCAGACGAGTGCTAGGGTTTCGGTTGGCCGGTTTGAATCGGCGAACGTTGATGGGACACTTCTGGCTCATCCTTGCGACATTACTGAAAAGATTTAACTCAATGACTATTTTGGTAACCGGCAGTGCAGGTTTTATCGGTGCAAACGTGGCATTGGGCCGGGTAGCGACGCTCTACGTCGAGCGCTCTGTATGAGAATCCTGCTGCTTGGTAAAAATGGCCAGGTCGGCTGGGAACTCCAACGCAGCCTGGCGCCCTTGGGGCAAGTCCTGGCGCTGGACGCCAAAAGCCGCGACTACTGCGGTGACTTGAACGACCTGCAAGGACTGGCCGCTACCGTGCAACGGTTTGCGCCCGAGGTCATCGTCAACGCAGCGGCTTACACGGCCGTCGACAAAGCCGAAAGTGAGCCTGATCAAGCGTTGCGTATTAACGCTGAGGCCCCGGCGGTGCTGGCAACAGAAGCCCGCAAGCTGAATGCCTTGCTGTTGCACTATTCCACGGACTACGTGTTCGACGGCAAAGGTAATGCACCCTGGCAGGAAAGCGACCCGGTGGGCCCGTTGAGCGTGTATGGCGCGACCAAGCTGCAAGGTGAGCAGGCGATTCAGGACGCGGGTTGCGCGCACCTGATCCTGCGCACCAGTTGGGTGTACGCGGCGCGCGGTAATAACTTCGCCAAAACCATGCTGCGCCTGGCCGCCGAACGTGACAGCCTGAATGTGATCGACGACCAGTTCGGTGCCCCCACGGGTGCGGACCTGCTGGCGGACGTCACCGCACACGCCATCCGTGCGGCGCGTTTGAACCCTCAATTGCACGGCATCTACCATCTCGCGGCAGCCGGCGAGACCACCTGGCACCGCTACGCCCGCTTCGTACTCGAGCAGGCGCAGGCGGCAGGCGTGGTGCTCAAAGTTCCTTCAGCCGCCGTCGGCGCGATAACCACGGCCGCTTATCCCACACCGGCCAAACGTCCTGGCAACTCCAGACTCAATACTCAAAAACTGCAGAATGCCTTCTCACTGCGCTTGCCTGACTGGCAGGACGGTGTGGCACGGATGCTTAAAGAAATTCTAGAGAAATGACTATGCAAAAACGCAAAGGAATTATTTTGGCCGGTGGTTCGGGCACGCGCCTGCACCCTGCAACCTTGGCTATTTCCAAACAGTTGCTGCCGGTTTACGACAAACCGATGATCTACTACCCGCTGACCACGCTGATGCTGGCGGGTATTCGCGACATTCTGATCATTTCCACGCCACAGGACACCCCGCGCTTCGAGCAACTTCTGGGCGATGGCGGCAACTGGGGCTTGAACATTTCCTACGCTGTACAGGCGTCTCCGGATGGTCTGGCCCAGGCGTTTATCATCGGGGAGGACTTCATCGGTAATGACCTGTCTGCCCTGGTGCTGGGTGACAACATCTACCACGGCCATGATTTTAATGAGCTGCTCAAGAACGCCATGCTGCGTGAGGACGGCGCCAGTGTCTTCGCCTACCACGTGACCGATCCGGAGCGTTATGGCGTGGTGGAATTCGATGCCCAGGGCAAGGCGATCAGCCTGGAAGAGAAGCCGCTGCAACCCAAGTCGAACTACGCGGTCACCGGTCTGTATTTCTATGACCAGGACGTGGTTGAAATGGCCAAGAGCATCAAGCCTTCACCGCGTGGCGAACTGGAGATCACCGATCTCAACCGTCTGTATATGGAGCGCGGCAAGCTGTCGGTTGAGATTATGGGGCGTGGCTACGCATGGCTGGACACCGGCACCCATGACTCGCTGCTGCAGGCCAGCCACTTCATTGCAACGCTTGAGCATCGTCAGGGGCTTAAAGTGGCTTGCCCTGAAGAAATTGCGTTTCGCCAGAAGTGGATTGATGCCGAACAGTTGGAGAGGCTTGCGGTGCCGCTTTCCAAAAATGGTTATGGCCAATACCTCAAGCGTTTGCTGCACGACAAGATTTTTTGAAGGCCTGTGTGGAACGCGGCGCCCCGTGTCGCTGCCTTAAGGTTCAGTCGACCCGTAGCGCCGCCAAACTGGCCCGATAACCTGTTGGAGACACCCTAAAGATGAGAGCCACATCCCTCGTTATCCCGGACGTTATTCTGTTTGAACCGAAAGTTTTCGGGGACGAGCGCGGGTTTTTCTTCGAAAGTTTCAATCAGAGGGTTTTCGAGGAGTCTGTTGGAAGGCCAGTCCATTTCGTACAGGACAACCACTCCAAATCGGCCAAAGGCGTGCTGCGCGGCCTGCATTATCAGATCAAGCAGCCCCAGGGAAAGCTGGTGCGCGTGATACAGGGCGAAGTCTTTGACGTGGCCGTGGACCTGCGTAAAAGCTCGCCCACCTACGGCCAGTGGGCGGGTACGTACCTCAGTGAAAGCAACCGCGCCCAGCTTTGGATACCCGAAGGGTTTGCCCACGGCTTCGTCGTGCTGTCTGACAGTGCTGAGTTTCTGTACAAAACCACCGATTACTGGGCGCCTGAGCATGAGCGCAGCCTTGCCTGGAATGACCCTGACGTGGCCGTCGAGTGGCCGATTTCCGCGCCGCCTACGCTGTCGGCCAAAGATACCAATGCCGTCCGTTTTGCCCAGGCTGAAACCTTCGATTGATTGACCTGCCTGTCAGGCATTACAGCGAGCCCACACCGGTCTGGGTGTGGGCGTTATCGCCTACAGCGCCTTGGCCAGTTTCCCCGGCCGCAGCACCAGCCACAACGCCCCCGCAATTAACACCCCGCCATACACATGCGCCATCGACAACGGCTCATCCAGCAGCAACGCGCCCCACAACACGCCGAACGGCGGGATCATAAATGTCACTGTCATCGACTTGACCGGCCCGATGGACGACAGCAGGCGGAAGTACAGGATGTAGGCAAAGGCCGTGCACAGCAGCCCCAGCCCGAGCAATGACGCCCACACCTGCCAGCCACCCCAGCTCGCAGGCGGATGGCTGATCGCGCTGTAGGCAAAAAACGGCAACAGAAACAGCGTGGCGCCAAGCATGCTGCCCAGCGCTGCGAGCCGGCTGTCCAGCCCGCCGCGTTGATCCAGCCAACGCCGCGCGAGAAAACCGGCGAAGCCATAACAGGTGGTGGCCAACAGGCAGGCCAGGGCGCCCATCAGCAATTCCAGATCAAACGCCACCGGCCCGGCACGGGTCAGTACGCCCACGCCGAACAAGCCCAGGCTGACCCCGGCGATTTTCGACGGCGTCAGGCGTTCGTTGAAAAACAACCCGCCAATCAACACGCCCATCAACGGCGTAGTGGCGTTGAAGATGGCCGAGTAGCCCGCCGGCAGCACTTGGGCGGCGACTGAATACATAGTCGCGGGAATCCCGGAGTTGATCACGCCCAGCAGCAGGACGGTCTTGAATTTGCCCTGGAAATCCCAATTCACGCGCATCAGCGTGAGGATCACCAGCAAACCGGCGGCGGCAATCGACACGCGAAAAAACGCGGTCGGCACCGTGCCGATTTCCGGCGCGATAATGCGCATGAACAGGAAGCTCGCGCCCCAGATGGCAGCCAGCCCCAACAGGTACAGGGTGTCGACAGGTCTCACAAAACACGCCTCCATCAATAAGGCGGCGAGTGTTGCCCAGGGGCCTGCTCGACACAATCGCTAATTACAGGACAAACCGCGTCACCAGGCCGTTGAGGTCCACCGCCAGGCGGGACAGCTCCTGGCTGGCCGCCGATGTTTGCGTGGCACCGGCGGCGGTTTGGGTCGACAGGTCGCGAATGTTCACCAGGCTGCGGTCAACGTCACGGGCGACCAGCGCCTGTTGCTCGGCGGCGCTGGCGATTACCAGGTTGCGCTCGCTGATCTGCGAAATAGCCGCGGTGATTTTCTCCAGCGCGCTGCCCGCGCTGTTGGCCCGTTGCAAGGTCTGGCCGGCGTGTTCGGCGCTGCTGTTGAGGGCGTCGACGGTGACCTGGGTGCCTTGCTGGATCCCAGTGATCATCTGCTCGATTTCTTCGGTGGAGTCCTGGGTGCGCTGCGCCAGCGAACGCACTTCATCGGCGACCACCGCAAAGCCACGCCCGGCTTCGCCTGCGCGGGCGGCTTCGATGGCCGCGTTGAGTGCCAGCAGGTTGGTTTGCCCGGCGATGCCACGGATCACTTCCAGCACTTTGCTGATGTCCTGGGCCTGCACCGCCAGGCCTTCGGCCTTGTTCGAGGCACCGAGCACTTCGTCCACCAGGTTCTGGATGGAGCTGATGGTTTCGCTGATCTGGTAGTGGCCGTGCTTGCTGTCTTCGTCGGAGGCCTTGGAGGCTTCGGCGCTGGACACCGCATTGCCCGCGACTTCATCCACCGCCGCGCTCATTTCGTTCACGGCGGTCGCGGCTTGTTCGATTTCATCGTTCTGCGCCTGCAGGCCACGGGTGCTCTGCTCCATCACCGAGCTCATCTCTTCGGCGGCGGAGGCCAGTTGCTGCGACGATTCGCTGATGCCGCGAATGGTGGTTTGCAGCTGTTCCTGCATGGCGGCCAGGGCGGTCAGCAACTGCGCCGGCTCGTCATGCCCGCTGACCACAATCGGCTGGCTCAAGTCGCCAGCGGCAATGCTGCGCGCCACCGCCAACGCCTGGCCAATCGGCGTGGTGATGCTGCGGGTCAGCAGCCAGGCCAGCAATAGCGTGGCGATCAGTGCACTGACGATGATCAGGCCCACCACCCATTGCGCGTTGGAGTACATCTGTGCGGCCGCGTCTGCCGCGTCCTCGACGCCTTTCTGGTTGAAGGTGATGATGTCTTCCAGGCTCTGGTTCAGCACAGAGCCCTGGGGCGCAAGGCGGCTGGTGAGCAGGTCGATGGCGTCTTGTTGCTGGTCCTTGTCCACCAGCGCAACCATCTGGCCGACGATGGTCAGGTAGGTCGCCACGTTGCCTTTAAGTTTTTTCAACAGCTCGGCTTCGTCATCGCCACTGGTCAGGCCTTCGTGGCTTTTCAGCAGGCTTTGCAGCTCGGTACTCTGGCGGGTGATCAGGCTTTTGCTGTTGTCGCGAATGCGTGACTCATCGGTGGTTGCCACGCGCAACGCTTCCAAGCGAATGCTGGCGACGTAAGCTGCGGCGTCGTGGATATTCTCGATGCTCGGCATCCACGATTCTTCGATGATCAGCGCGCTTTCCCGCAACTTGGCCATCTGGCCCAGGCCAAACATCCCGACGATCACCAGCATGCTGGCCAAAACCCCAAAACTCAGACTGGCGCGCAGACCGATCCGCATATTCCTCAATGACATCTCAATGCTCCTTAGGCGAATAGAACCTGTTCCCGGATCGGTCTTCAGACCTTGTTAGGGTGGGAGAGGGCGCGCTATATATCAAAGTGCCACTAAGGTGGTAATCGGGGTTTCCCTTACGGTGTATCAATTCAGTTACATAAGCTGTGAATTCACAAAGAACCGAGTTTTTCCTGGTGGTAGCGTCAGGCCACGGCATTGCGGGCCTTCGGCTAATGTCGGTGCGACTTCAGGGTGCGTTTATTGACCGAATGGTCGAATTGTGAAAATTGAAAGTAAATGTACGATTTGCACAAAGTTGTACAACGCGGCCCGAAAAATCGTCCTTCTCCTGCCTGCGTTCACTGGCTAAGCTCAAGGCTTCCAGCCACCCGTTCGAGGTTTCCGCATGTCGCAATCCGCCCTTGCTATCGCTCGCATGATCCTCGACGGCTTCGACGATTACCGTGAGCATTTTCGCCAGATCACCATGGGCGCTCGCGAACGGTTTGAGCAGGCGCAATGGCAACAGGGGCAAGCGGCATCGGCGGCGCGTATCAACTTGTATGAAGAAAAAGTCGCGCAAGTGACGGCGCGCCTGCGGGCTGGCATTGACGAGGCTGCGTTGCTGGACGTCGACGTGTGGCCGTTGGTCAAGAGCGCGTATATCGGCTTGATCGACGTGCGCCTCGACGATGAATTGTCTGAGACCTGGTACAACTCGATCTTCTGCGGCCTGTTCAGCCATGACCTGATCAGCGATGGCTGCATGTTCATCCACACCACGCGGCCGAGCCTGCGCCGCGCGCGCGCGGCGCAAACCCGTGTGTATAAGCCGGCGGGCGAGCTGGCGGCGATGCTTGCGCAGATCTTTGCCGATTACGCCTTCAGCGAGCCCTATGCGGACCTGGCGGCCGACCTGCGCCGCCTCGAAGCCCAGCTGCGCGAGAACCTGCCGGACTGGGTGTGCAAAGACCCGGACCTTAACGTCGAGCTGTTTTCCTCAGTGCTCTACCGCAATAAAGGCGCTTATCTGGTCGGGCGCATCTACACCCGCGACGAGCAATGGCCCCTGGTGATCCCGCTGCTGCACCGTGAAGGGCGTGGCATCCAGATCGACGCGCTGATCACCGACGAAGCCGACGTGTCGATCATCTTCTCGTTCACCCGTTCCTACTTTATGGTCGATGTGCCGGTGCCGGCGGAGTTCATCGGCTTTCTGCGGCGCATCTTGCCCGGCAAGCACATTGCCGAGCTGTACACCTCTATCGGCTTCTACAAGCACGGCAAGTCGGAGTTCTACCGCGCGCTGATCAACCACCTGGCCACCACCGATGATCAGTTCATCATGGCGCCCGGCGTGCGCGGCATGGTCATGAGCGTGTTCACGCTGCCGGGCTTCAACACCGTGTTCAAGATCATCAAGGATCGCTTTTCACCGTCGAAAAACGTCAACCGCGCCACCGTGATCGAGAAGTATCGCCTGGTCAAAAGCGTTGACCGCGTCGGGCGCATGGCCGACACCCAGGAGTTCGCTGATTTTCGCTTTCCCTTGAGCAAATTCGAACCCGAATGCCTGGCTGAACTGTTGGAAGTCGCCGCTGGCACAGTAGAAGTGGAGGGCGACACCGTGCTGATCCGCCACTGCTGGACCGAACGGCGCATGACCCCGCTCAACCTCTACCTCGACAACGCCAACCCCGCCCAAGTGCGCGAAGCCCTGGAGGATTACGGTTTGGCGATCAAGCAACTGGCGGCGGCGAATATCTTCCCCGGCGACATGCTGCTGAAGAACTTCGGCGTCACCCGCCACGGTCGTGTGGTGTTCTATGACTACGACGAAATCTGCTTTCTCACCGAGGCCAACTTCCGCCACATCCCCGCACCGCGCACGCCCGAGGATGAAATGGCCTCGGAGCCCTGGTACTCGATCGGCCCGCTGGATGTGTTCCCCGAAGAATTTCCGCCGTTCCTGTTCGCCGACGCCGGCCAGCGCAAGCTGTTCGACGAGCTGCATGGCGAGTTGTACAACGCCGACTACTGGAAGGGCCTGCAGGAGGCGATTCGCGCCGGCAAGGTTATTGATGTGTTTCCGTATCGGCGCAAAGACCCGCTGTAAACGCATATTCCTGTGGGAGCGGCGGTGCGACGGTTCGACTTGCTCGCGAAAGCGGTGTGCCAGTTGATAAATAAGGTGACTGACACACCGCATTCGCGAGCAAGCCCGCTCCCACATTTATATCGCCGTCTGCCAGATAAGCTGCTTTTCTGCCACACTTGCAGGCCGTGCATAAATAGACGCCCTCGTAAGTACCTGATGACCGACCAAGCGCCCACCATCGACCAACTGCTGAAAAACCTCGATCACGCCATGCTCGCCGACCGCCACCGCTTGCGGCGCCAGTTGCTCGAGCTGCGCAAGAAACCCGACGAGGAGAAGCTGGCGCAGTGGGTCACGCGCATGCAGGCGTCCTGCGCCCAGGTCACGGCGCGGCGTGCCAGCCTGCCGGTGATTCGCTACGACGACAGCCTGCCGATCGCCGCCAAGCGCGACGAAATCAAGGACGCGCTGCTCAAGCACCAGGTGCTGATCATCGCCGGCGAAACCGGCTCGGGTAAAACCACCCAGTTGCCGAAAATCTGCCTGGAAATCGGTCGCGGCCAACACGGCCTGATCGGTCACACCCAGCCACGCCGGATCGCCGCGCGCAGCGTTGCCAGCCGTGTCGCCGAAGAACTGGCTACGCCGTTGGGCGCGCTGGTCGGCTATCAGGTGCGCTTCGAAGACCAGAGTGATTCCAATACCCTGATCAAGCTGATGACCGACGGCATCCTGCTGGCGGAAACCCAGAACGACCGTTACCTGGAACGCTACGACACGATCATCGTCGACGAAGCCCACGAACGCAGCCTGAACATCGACTTCCTGCTCGGCTACCTGAAAACCCTGCTGCCGCGTCGCCCCGACCTGAAAGTCATCATCACCTCGGCGACCATCGACCTGGAGCGTTTTTCCAAGCACTTCGACGACGCGCCGATTGTCGAGGTTTCGGGCCGCACCTTCCCGGTGGACACCTGGTATCGCCCGCTGACCCTGGAACAGGACGAAGAGGGCAACCGCGTCGAGGACGACTTGACTGTCGACCAGGCGATCCTTGCCACCCTCGATGAAATCGCTGCCTATGAGCGCAGCGAACGCCGCAGCCCCGGCGATGTGCTGGTGTTCTTGCCGGGCGAGCGCGAGATTCGCGACGCCGCTGACATGTTGCGCAAGGCCCAGCTCAAGCACACCGAAATTCTGCCGCTGTACGCGCGCCTGTCACCGGCCGAACAGCAGCGCATTTTCCAGTCCCACCCGGGCCGCCGCGTGGTGCTGGCGACCAACGTCGCCGAAACCTCGCTGACCGTGCCGGGCATTCGTTATGTGATCGACAGCGGCACCGCGCGCATCAGCCGCTACAGCTACCGCGCCAAGGTGCAGCGCCTGCCGATCGAAGCGATTTCCCAGGCCAGCGCCAACCAGCGTAAAGGCCGGTGTGGGCGGGTCGAGCCGGGCATTTGCATCCGCTTGTACAGCGAAGAAGATTTTATCGGCCGCCCGGAATTTACCGACCCGGAAATCCTGCGCACCAACCTCGCCGCTGTGATCCTGCAGATGCTGCACCTGCGCCTTGGCGAAATCACCGACTTCCCGTTTATCGAACCGCCGGATGGCAAGGCCATCAGCGACGGTTTCAACCTGCTGCAAGAGCTCTCCGCGGTGGACCGTAATAGCCAGCTTACGCCGCTGGGCCGCCAGCTGGCGCGCCTGCCGGTGGACCCGCGCATGGGCCGCATGCTGCTCGAAGCCGCCAAACTCGGCAGCTTGCAGGAAGTGCTGATTGTCGCCAGCGCGATGTCGATCCAGGACCCGCGCGAACGCCCGCCTGAGCGCCAGCAGGCCGCCGACCAGGCCCATGCGCAGTGGAAAGATGCCGACTCCGACTTCGCCGGGCTGGTGAATCTGTGGCGCGGGTTTGAAGAACAACGCCAGGAACTGACCGCCAGCCCGCTGCGCAACTGGTGCCGCAAGAACTTCCTGAATTACCTGCGCCTGCGTGAGTGGCGTGATTCCCATCGCCAGCTCAGCCTGATCTGCCGCGACATGCAGTTGACGGTGAATAAAGAGCCGGCGGATTTTGCCAAGTTGCACAAGGCGGTGTTGTCCGGCCTGTTGAGCCAGATCGGCCAGAAAACCGAAGACGGCGATTACCTCGGCGCGCGTCAGCGGCGCTTCTGGATTCACCCGTCCTCGGGCATCGGCAAAAAACGCCCGCAATGGCTGATGACCGCTGAGCTGGTGGAAACCACCAAGCTGTATGCGCGCATGGTCGCCAAGATCGATGCCGATTGGATCGAGCCGCTGGCGGGGCACCTGATCAAGAAAAACCACTTCGAACCGCACTGGGAGAAGAAGCGCGGCCAAGTGGTGGCGTTTGAGCAGATCACCCTGTTCGGGCTGATTGTGGTGGGGCGCCGCCCTGTGCATTACGGGCCGATTGACCCGGTGGTGTCGCGCGAGCTGTTTATCCGCGAAGGCCTGGTGCGTGGCGAGATTCAGTCCCGGGCCAAGTGCCTGACGGCCAATCAGCAGCTGCTGGAACAACTCGATGAGCTGGAAGCCAAGGCGCGGCGTCGGGACATCCTGGCGGACGAAGAAACCCTCTACGCCTTCTACGACGCGCGCTTGCCGGCGGAGATCCACCAGACCGCCACCTTCGACAGCTGGTACAAGGTCAACAGCCAGAAAGACCCGCAACTGCTGATCATGCGCGAAGAAGACGTGCTGGCCCGCGAGGCCAGCGAAGTCACGGCCCTGCATTACCCGGACACCTTGCACCTGGGCGACCTGGAATTGGCGCTGAGCTACCACTTCGAGCCCAACCACCCGCGCGACGGTGTGACCCTGCGCGTGCCGGCGCCGCTGTTGCCGGCGTTGCCGCCGGAGCGCCTGGAGTGGCTGGTGCCGGGTGTGATCGAAGCCAAGTGCATCGCGCTGGTGCGCAACTTGCCGAAGGCGCTGCGCAAAAACTTTGTGCCGGTGCCGGATTTCGTCAAGGCGGCGCTGCAACGTATTGAGTTCGGCCAGGGTTCGTTGCCCCAGGCGCTGGGGCGCGAACTGCTGCGCATGACCGGCGCGCGGGTCAGTGATGAAGCCTGGGCCGAGGCGGCGCAGCAGGTGGAAAACCACCTGAAGATGAACCTGGAAGTGGTCGACGGCCAGGGCAAGTTCCTCGGCGAAGGTCGCGACTTGGCTGAACTGACCGCACGCTTCGCCGAAGCCAGCCAGGCCGCGTTGGCCGTGCCGCAAACCGCCAAAAGCCAGCAGCCGGTGGAGGCCAAGGTGTTTGCGGCGGTGGCCGAGAAAACCCAGCAAAAGATCGCGGGCCTGTCGATGACGGTTTACCCGGCGCTGGTTGAAGAAAACGGTACGGTCAAGGAAGGGCGTTTCTCGACCGCCGCCGAGGCCGAGTTCCAGCACCGCCGCGCCTTGCAACGCCTGCTGATGCAGCAATTGGCGGAGCCGGCGAAATTCCTGCGTGGCAAGTTGCCGGGGTTGACCGAGTTGGGCCTGATGTACCGCGAGCTGGGGCGCATCGACGCGCTGGTGGAAGACATTCTGCTGGCCAGCCTCGACAGCTGCGTACTGGAAGGCGAGGCGAGCCTGCCGCGCGACGGTGCTGGCCTGGCCGCATTGGCCGAACGCAAGCGTGGCAGCTGGACCGAACACGCCGAGCGCCTGGCGCGCCTGACCCTGGACGTGCTGAAGCTATGGCATGGCTTGCAGAAGCGCTTCAAGGGCAAGATCGACCTGGCCCAGGCGGTAGCCTTGAACGATATCAAGCAGCAACTCAGCAACCTGGTGTATCCCGGTTTTGTGCGGGAAACCCCGGCGCAGTGGTTCAAGGAACTGCCGCGCTTCCTCAAGGCCATTGAGTTGCGCCTGGAAAAACTGCCAAGCCAGGTGCAGAAAGATCGCGTGTGGAGCACAGAACTGGGCGGCCTCTGGGCGCAGTACCAGAATCGCTTGAACAAACACACCCAAGAAGGCAAGCGCGACCCGCAGCTGGAGCTGTATCGCTGGTGGCTGGAAGAATATCGGGTGTCATTGTTTGCCCAGCAGTTGGGCACCAAAGTGCCGATTTCCGACAAGCGCTTGAGCAAGCAGTGGAGCCAGGTGGAGGCCTGAAGCCCTCGCGGCTACCCGGGTATGTGGGGTTTATCCGGGAAGTGGCGCGAAAACTCCGAGGTTGTGGCAAACTTCGCGGTTATAAATGCCGGGATCGTCGTAATGGGCTGTTGCTCAGCCACGGCGCGAAGGAATAAAGCGTTGCCAGTTTGATGACCGCTGGACGGAATCGAACGACTTAAAGTTTGGTACGACGGTACCAATATCTTCTGCCTGACAGATTTAGAGGAACGACCGTGCATAACGTCGTCATCAGCGGCACTGGCCTGTACACCCCGGCCAACAGCATCTCCAACGAAGAGCTGGTGCAGTCTTTCAATACCTATGTGCAGCAGTTCAATACGGATAACGCGGCCGCTATCGAACGTGGCGAAGTGCAGGCACTGACCGAGTCCAGTGCGGCCTTTATCGAGAAGGCGTCGGGCATCAAGAGCCGTTTTGTCATGGACAAGGACGGCATCCTCGACCCGCAGCGCATGGCCCCGCGCTTGCCTGAGCGCAGCAATGACGAGTGGTCGGTGCTCTGCCAGATGGCCGTCGGCGCTGCCGAACAGGCCCTGCAGCGCGCCGGCAAGACCGCCGCCGACATCGATGGCGTGATCGTCGCCTGCTCCAACCTGCAGCGCGCCTACCCGGCCATCGCTATCGAAGTGCAGGAAGCCCTGGGCATTCAAGGCTTCGGCTTTGACATGAACGTGGCCTGCTCGTCGGCAACCTTCGGTATTCAGAACGCCGCCAACAGCATCCAGCTGGGCCAGGCGCGGGCGATCCTGATGGTCAACCCGGAAGTCTGCACCGGGCACCTGAATTTCCGTGACCGTGACAGCCACTTCATCTTTGGTGACGCGGCCACTGCAGTGGTCCTGGAACGCGCCGACCTGGCGACCTCCGAGCACCAGTTCGACGTGGTGAGCACCAAACTGCTGACCAAGTTCTCCAACAACATCCGCAACAACTTCGGCTTCCTCAACCGCACCGCGGAAGAGGGCATCGGCGCGCCCGACAAGCTGTTCGTGCAGGAAGGCCGCAAGGTATTCCGGGACGTCTGCCCGATGGTTGCCGAACTGATCGGCGTGCACCTGGAAGAAAACCAGCTGAACGTCGCTGACGTGAAGCGCTTCTGGCTGCACCAGGCCAACCTGAGCATGAACCACCTGATCGTGAAAAAGCTGCTGAGCCGCGAAGCCTCGGTGGAAGAAGCACCGGTGATTCTCGACACCTACGCCAACACCAGCTCGGCGGGCTCGGTGATTGCATTCCACACCTATCAGGATGATTTGCCAAAAGGTTCTGTGGCAGTGCTCAGCTCGTTCGGCGCGGGTTATTCGATCGGCAGCGTGATCCTGCGTAAACGCTAATATCGAGGCAGATTGCGGTCAATGTGGGAGCTGGCTTGCCTGCGATGACGATAGTGCAGCCACCGCCGCTATCGCAGGCAAGCCAGCTCCCACAGGTAGCGGATTTCCACAGCAGGATTGAGGTAAACGATGGCAGCAGCGGACGACACGCACCTGCTTGAACGGTTGCTCAAGGGCGAGCAGCGGGCCTACAAGGAATTGGTCACCACCTACCAGAGCGCCATGCGCGCAGTGGCTTATGCTATCGTCGGCCAGCGTCACGCCGATGAAGTGGTGCAGGACGCCTGGCTGTCGGTGGTGCGCAACCTGGCCAAGTTCGAAAGGCGCTCCAGCCTCAAAACCTGGCTGCTGACCATCACCGCCAACTCCGCCAAAGGCCGCTACAAACAGAATCGCCGGGAAGTGTTGCTCGACGATTTGCCTTCGCCCCACGGCACCATTGGTGATGACCGCTTCGTCCCCGACGATGGCCACTGGGCCGTCGCACCTTACGCCTGGCACCAGGACACCCCGGAAGCGCTGCTGACCGAGGATGAGTTGCGCAAATGCCTGGAACATACGTTGCTGAGTTTGTCAGAGCTGCAAAGCAGCGTGCTGGTGCTGCGCGAACGCCAGGGATTGGAGTTGGAGGAAATCTGTAATCTTCTGACGTTGTCGCTCTCCAATGTCCGTGTGCTGTTGCATCGAGCACGGCTTAAAGTCTTCGCCACGGTGGAGCATTTTGAGGAAACGGGCGAATGTTGACCTGTAAAGAACAAGTGGCACGTTCCAGTGACTATCTCGATGGGCAATTGACCTTTCGCGAGCGTCTGCTGGTGCGTCATCACTTGATGTTTTGCCCTAACTGCCGGCGATTTATCCGGCAGATGCGCCTGCTGCAGGCGACGTTGAAGATCATGCCGGAAGAACCGGTAAAGGATGCTGATGCATTGGCTGATCGGCTGGTGGCCGAGCGGCTCAAAGATCAGTAAAAGCGCGGACATTGCAGACTCGCGTGGGTGAGTCGAACGGATGATGGGGATCGACCCGCCCACGCAAGGCTGTTGAAACCACCTCGGGCCGTCCTGGCCCAAGGTTTATTGCACACCCATTAGAACTTGGCTTCAGCATCCAATTGCAAGGTGTTGGTGTTGGCGTCACGCTGCGTGCGGCTGGCGTAGTCTGCCTTGGTCAGGAAGTACGTGGCACCGAGGGCGAAGTTCTTGTCGATGTCGTAGCTGACCTTCATCTTGTGACCGCGCGAACCGGTGGTGCCGTTGGCGAAATCCGAATCGGTGAAGGCGCCGACCACGGCGTTACGCTGGATGTCGCGGTAGTTGTAGTCCAGGTTGAAGCCGAACACTTTGGACTTGGCGCCGATCAGCCAGGCGGTGTCCTGGTCGGTCACGGCATCGTTGTTTTTCACGTATTGGCCGTAGAACGCCAGCGGCACTGCCAAGCCACCGATGTCAGCCTGGGCGAACCCTTCATACAGGCGGAATTGGTTGTCGGCCGAGTTGCCATTGACCGCCAGTGCGCAAGGCGTGGTGGTGGTTGTGCAACGGCTGTCCTTATCGTTCTGGTAGGCGTAGACGCTGCCGCCCAAGGTCATTTTCAGGTTGTCGGTGACCGAGAAACGCGTGCCCAACTGGCCGGACGTCAGGCGCAGGTCGTGGCGAAATTGCACGCCGTCGCCATCGACGTTGTCCTTGAGGTTGTAGTTACCCAGGCTGCCGAACAGCTCGGCGCTGCTGCCCAATGGGTATTTGTAGGTCAGTGCCAGGCCTTCCGGGTTGATATCGCTGTCCCAGATCACGTCGCCCATGTTCACCCACGGCTGCAGCATCTTGCCGCCGATCACGTGCAGGTTCTTGATCTGGTCCGGGTGGTAGTCGATGTAGCCGAGGTCCAGCCAGATCGACTTCTTGTCGAAATAGTTGTCCTGGTCCTGGTTGGTGGAGCGCGCGTCGTCGCTGCTGCCGGTGGCGATACGAATGCCGGTGTCGACCTGCGAGTTGATCTCGGTGTAGGCGCCCAGGCGGGCACGGATGCGCTGACGGTCCTTGTCGCGGCCACCGTTGTTGGATTCGCCCTGGATCTTCACGGTTTCCTGACGGAAGCGCACGTCACCCTTGAACTGGGTCTTGGCGGCCCAGGCCAGCTTCTGGTCGAAGCTGCTCAACTCGTTGGTTTTTTTCGCGGTGGCCGCGATCTGCTCGTTGGTCTCTTGTTGAGCTTGCTGTGCGATCTGCTTTTCTTTCTGGTCCTTGGCCAATTCCGCTTGCAGTTCGGTGTACTGCGCAGCGGTGATCTGGCCGTTGGCCTTGAGCATGTCGAGCAATTTAGCGTCGACTGCAGCGCTGGCCTGACCGCTCAGGGCCAGTAACAGGCCGCCGCACAGGACCGCCGCAGTTTTAGTGGAAGCAAGACGCATATCAATCTCCGAAAGTGAGGAGGGATGGCAAACCATCCAGGACACAACCGACCGATGACGGACGGAAAATAGCCGCCTGCTAGAACCAGGCGCTCTAAAAACAGGCGTCAGTATCACGATCACTTATGACGGTGAAGTGGCTAAGTGATGTCATGTAGATGACAAAATATTTAGAAATGGAACTATTGGTTTTGGGGCTTGTCGCGCGATTTGAAGATGTGTATTGCCTGGCGATAAGCGATACTCGCGAGGCTTTCACGCCCCGATGTAGTGAGGATGCCGATGCCGTTGCAACGCCTGGACAGCCTGTCCGAAATCGCCCCAGAGGTTTGGGATGCCCTTGTGCCGCAGGCCCAGCCGTTTGTGCGGCATGCGTTCCTGAGTGCGCTGGAAGACAGCGCCAGCCTGGGCCCGCATTCGGGCTGGCAGCCTGAGCACTTGCTGCATTGGGAGGGCGATCGCCTGGTGGCGGCATTGCCCAGTTATCGCAAATGGCATTCCTACGGCGAGTACGTGTTTGATCACGGGTGGGCGGATGCCTGCGAGCGCGCCGGTATCGACTACTACCCCAAGTTGCTCACGGCGGTGCCGTTCAGCCCGGTCAGTGGGCCGCGCTTATTGGCGCGGAACGCCGAGGACGGTTTTGAGCTGCTGAACAGCCTGCCCGGCTACCTGGAAATCGAAGGGCTCTCCAGTGCCCATATCAACTTCACCGACCCGTTGGCCGACGCAGCACTGGCGACGCAGCCGGGCTGGCTGCAGCGGTTGGGCTGCCAGTTTCATTGGCAGAATCGTGGCTATCGCGATTTCCAGGACTTCCTCGACGCCTTGAGTTCGCGCAAGCGTAAACAGATGCGCAAAGAGCGCGAACAAGTCGCCGGGCAGGGCATCGAGTTCGAATGGCTGCAAGGCCATGAGCTGAGTGAAGCGCAGTGGGATTTTGTCTACGCCTGCTACGCCAACACCTACGCCGTGCGCCGCCAGTCGCCGTACCTGACCCGCGCGTTTTTCAGTTTGCTGGCCGAGCGCATGCCCGAGGCGATTCGCGTGGTCCTGGCCAAACAAGGCACACGCCCGGTAGCCATGGCCTTCAGCCTGATCGGTGGCGACAGCTTCTACGGGCGTTATTGGGGTTGCCTGGCGGAATTCGACCGCCTGCATTTCGAAACCTGCTTCTACCAGGGCATGGACTACGCCATCGCCCACGGCCTGCAACGCTTCGACGCCGGCGCCCAAGGCGAGCACAAGTTGATTCGCGGGTTTGAGCCGGTGATCACGCGTTCATGGCACTACCTGCGCCATCCGGGCTTGAAACATGCCGTCGAGGATTTCCTCGAGCGCGAGCGCGTGGGGATTCTGGCGTATGCCGAAGAGGCGAGGGCAGCTCTGCCTTATCGGCAGGGCTGAACCCGTTTGCCTCAGGCCGAGTCCTCCTTGCCCAGCCATCGATAGGTCACGCCGCCGATCATTGCGCCGAGGATGATCAGTAAATCAATGATGCTCCCTGCAGATTTACTTCAGCGCCCGTCTGGGCACTGCTTTGATTGAAGCAGGCTTTGTGGGCAAGTCCAGGCCATAAAAAAGCGCCAGGGCCCTTTGGGCGCTGGGGGGAAATGCTGATTCTGCTAATGAAATGCGATCAAATGTGGGAGCGGGCTTGCTCGCGAAAGCGCTGTGTCAGTCACCGGAGATGTTGACTGATACCCCGCATTCGCGAGCAAGCCCGCTCCCACATTTTGAATGATGTATACCGTGAAAGCCTCAGTCGATGCCGACAAACCCCCCGGTCTGGTGCTGCCACAACCGCGCATACAACCCGCCATGGGCGAGCAGCTCGGCATGGCTGCCGGTCTCGGCAATCTGGCCTTTT
The DNA here is from genome assembly GCF_013385735.1 of Pseudomonas sp. D2002. Taxonomy (NCBI): domain Bacteria; kingdom Pseudomonadati; phylum Pseudomonadota; class Gammaproteobacteria; order Pseudomonadales; family Pseudomonadaceae; genus Pseudomonas; species Pseudomonas sp. D2002. Next base: position 242,903 of record NZ_JACAPL010000015.1, read on the forward strand.
TCCAGCACCACCAGCCTGTCCATCCGCGCGATGGTCGACAACCGGTGCGCAATCGCAATCACGGTCTTGCCTTGCATCAGGGTTTCCAGGCTTTCCTGGATCGCCGCTTCGACTTCCGAGTCCAGCGCCGAGGTGGCCTCGTCCATGATCAGGATCGGCGCGTCCTTGAGCAGTACCCGTGCGATGGCGATGCGCTGGCGTTGCCCGCCGGAGAGTTTCACCCCGCGCTCACCCACATGGGCATCCAGCCCGGTGCGGCCTTCGGCGTCCGACAGCAGCGGGATGAACTCGTCGGCGCGGGCCTTGTGGATGGCGGCGTTGAGTTCCTCATCGGTGGCGTCCGGCTTGCCGTACAGCAGGTTGTCGCGGATCGAACGGTGCAGCAGCGAAGTGTCCTGGGTGATCATCCCGATCTGTGCGCGCAGGCTTTCCTGGGCGACCTCGGCGATGTTCTGGCCGTCGATCAGGATTCGTCCGCCTTGCAGGTCGTACAGGCGCAGCAGCAGGTTGACCAGGGTTGACTTGCCCGCGCCGGACGGGCCGATCAGGCCGATCTTTTCCCCGGCTTTGATGTTCAGGTTCAAGCCACCAATGATTCCGCTTTTCTTGCCATAGTGAAAATCCACCTGCTCGAAGCGCACTTCGCCATGGGGCACGTTCAGGCGCGGGGCGTTCTCACGGTCGGTCACTGCCAGCGGAGCAGCGATGGTTTTCAGGCCGTCCTGCACCATGCCGATATTTTCGAAGATGCCGTTGACCACCCACATGATCCAGCCGGACATGTTGACGATCCGAATTACCAGGCCGGTGGCCAGGGCAATCGCACCGACCGAGATCAACGATTGCGTCCACAGCCACAACGCCAGGCCGGTGGTGGTAACGATCAGCAGGCCGTTGAGGATGGCAATGGTCACGTCCATGCTGGTCAGCACGCGGGCGGCCAGCTGGGTTTTTTCGGTCTGCTCGATGATCGCTTCCTTGGCGTATTCCTGCTCATTCTGCGTATGCGCGAACAGCTTCAAGGTGGTGATGTTGGTGTAGCCATCAACGATACGCCCCATCAACTTGGAGCGCGCCTCGGAGGAAATTACCGAGCGCTCTTTCACGCGCGGCACAAAGTAACGCAAGGCCAGGCTGTAGCAGATGATCCAGGTGATCAGCGGAATCATCAGCCGCCAGTCGGCCTCGGCAAACAGCACCAGGGCACTGATCGCGTAGATCGACACGTGCCAGATGGCCTCCGCCGTCGCCACCGCTGAGTCGCGCAGTGAGTTGCCGGTTTGCATGATGCGCTGGGCGATGCGCCCGGCGAAGTCGTTCTGGAAGAAATTCAGGCTCTGCTTGAGCACGTAGCTGTGGTTCTGCCAGCGGATCAGGCTGGTCATGCCGGGGTTGATGGTCTGGTGCACCAGCAAGTCATGCAGGCCGTTGAAGATCGGGCGCAGCAGCAGGGCGACCACGGCCATCCAGATCAGCTCGGCGCTGTGAACCTGGAAGAAGTCGGCGGGCGGCGTGCCTTGGGCCAGGTCGATGATGCGGCTCAGGTAGCTGAACAATGCCACTTCGATCAGCGCGCCGATCAGGCCGACCACCAGCAAGGCGGCAAAGCTCGGCCACACTTGGCGCAGGTAGTAGAGGTAGAAGGGCAGGACTTTGTCGGGCGGGGCGTCGCTGGGCGCGGCGCGGAAAATGTCGATCAGTTGTTCAAAACGACGATAGAGCATTAGGTTGACGCCCGCCTGGCGGGCTCTCCTGTTCAAATGCGCGCGTGGCCTTGTGGGCCACGCGCGGAGCTACCTGCAGACCTCAGTCGATGCGCTTGGCCGACTTGATCACAACAGGATCGATAGGCACGTTCTGCATGCCCTGCTTGGTGGTGGTTTGCGAGTTGACGATCACGTCGACCACATCCATGCCTTTGACCACTTTGGCGAACACGGCGTAACCGGCGTCGCGGCCTGGGTCGAGGAACGCATTGTCGGCCACGTTGATGAAGAATTGGCTGGTCGCCGAGTTCGGGTCATTGGTGCGTGCCATCGACAGGGTGCCACGTACGTTATGCAGGCCGTTGCTGGCTTCGTTCTTGATCGGCGCTTCGGTTGGCTTTTGCGACATTTGCGCGGTGAACCCGCCGCCCTGGACCATGAAGCCCGGGATCACGCGGTGAAAAATCGTGTTGGTGTAGAAGCCCTTGTCGACGTAGGCGAGGAAGTTCTTGGTGCTGATCGGTGCCTTGACCGGGTCCAGTTCGATTTCGATGTCGCCGTTGGTGGTGGTGATCAGAACGTGAGGTGCCTTGGCGGGCTCGGCAGCCATCAGGTTGGCAGCAAACAGTACGGAACCGGCAAAGAAGGCGATTTTTTTCAGCATGGGTCAGTGATCCTGGGTAGTGGTTTCGACTGTCTTTAGAAAATCGAGCAAGGTAGCGTTAAAGACTTCGGGTTGATCCAAGGGCGTGGCGTGGCGGGAATCTTCGATCACCACCAGCCGCGCATCGGGCAGCAGTTTTACATAGATTTCTTTCTGCGCCACGGGCGTGTAGTCGTGGTCGGCGCTGATGACCAGGGTTGGACAGGAAATCTTCGAAAGTTGTTCCTGTACGCCCCAGCCCACAATCGCGTCGAAGCTGGCGAGATAAGCACGTTTGTCGTTTTTTGCCCAGCGTTCGGCCATTTTGCGGCGCAGGTCGGCCTGGTGCGGTTTGGGGAATAGTCGATCGCCGAGCGCCTTGCCGATGGTGGCCAGGCTGAGTACGCGCGCCAGGCTCCAGCGCTTGGCCCACTGCCAATAGTCATCGGCGCTGCGCACCTTGACCTCGGGCGCGCTGTTGACGATGCACAGGCTCTTGAGCAGTTGAGGTTCGTCCACCGCCAATTGGAAGGCGATCATGCCGCCCATGGACAAGCCCACCACATGGGCGGGCGGCAGGTTCAGGTGTTCGATCAAAGCCAGCAGGTCAAAGGTGAAACCCTTGATGCTGTAGCGTTCTCGCGGTTTGTCGGAGCGACCATGACCGCGCACATCCACCACAATCAGGCGGTAGTGGCGGGCCAGCACGGGAATCTGCAACTCCCAATCCTGGCAGCTGGAGCCCAGGCCGTGGATCAGGATCAGCGGGCTGCCGTGGCCGTATTCCTCGTAATGCAGATTGCAGCCTTCATGGTCGAACCAGGCCATGGGTGAACTCCGTTTCAGGCTTGCTCAGGCGCGGCGAAAGGCGCGTCCAGGGGAGCGGTGTCGAAGGTGCGCAGCAATTCCACGAGAATCTGCGTGGCTGGGCCCAGGGGTTTGTCCTTGTTCGCGTACAGGTAAAACGTTGGGTTGCGGCTGCCGCCCTTTTCCAAGGGTAGCTGCTTGAGCAGGCCTTCGTTGAGTTCACGCTCGATCAGGTGCCGGGGCAACCAGGCAAAGCCCAGGCCGCTGCTGACGAAGGCGGCGGCGGTGGCCAGGCTGCCGACGGTCCAGCGCTGTTCGGCACCGAGCCAGCCCACGTCCCGTGGCTGCTGGCGGCCGGAGTCGCGGATCACCACCTGCATCTGGCTCTCCAGGTCCTGGAAGCTCAGCTCGCGGTTCAAGCGATGCAACGAGTGATCGGGGTGGGCCACGGCGATAAATTCCACATCGCTCATTTCCGTCCCCAGATAGCCAGGGATGATGAACCCGCTGATCGCGAGGTCAGCCATGCCGTCCATCAACAACTCTTCCACGCCCGACAATACTTCTTCGCGCAGGCGCACGCGGCAGCCTCGGCTTTGCGGCATAAAGGCGGTGAGGGCACGCACCAGGCGTGCATTCGGGTAAGCGGCATCCACCACCAGGCGTACTTCGGCCTCCCAGCCCTGTTCCATATGGTGGGCGAGGTCTTCCAGTTGGCTGGCGTTTTTCACCAGTTGGCGCGAGCGGCGCAGCAGCACTTCGCCGGCTTCGGTGAGTACCGCTTTGCGCCCGTCGATGCGCAGCAGCGGCACGCCGAGCTGGTCTTGCATGCGCGCCACGGTGTAACTCACCGAGGATTGCGAGCGGTGCAGCGCTTCAGCCGCCTGGGCGAAGCCGCCATGGTCGACCACGGCTTGCAGCGTGCGCCATTGATCGAGGGTAACGCGGGGCGCTTTCAAGATGAGCTCCTCTTGTCCTAAGCTGGCGGTCCTTATTGGAGACTGCCGAATGAGAAAATTCTGTTGTGTATTGCTGGCGCTGCTGCCGATGAGCGCGTTTGCATTCAGCACCGATGTGACGAAAGACATTCAGGGCGTGAAGATCGATTACAGCGCGTCGGACGTCGACAGCAATATCAGTTCGATCCAACTGACCAACTACGGCTCCAATGATGCGGAGTGCAAGGTGCGCTTTACCAACGGCCCGGAAGCCCCGCGCACTCGCAAAGTCACGGTTGCGGCGGGGAAAACCACCAACACCACGGTCAATTTCAGCCGCGCCATTATCAAAATGCGTATCGCACTGACCTGCACCCCAAAATAAGCCGGCAGCGGAGCATGCCCACAGCAATACTCCGCTTATAAACAAATTTCTAGATGGGTTGTAGCAGTTTTTTGCGCTTTTTTATCGAATTGGCTCTGTTTAATCTTCACTCCATCGCCTTACAGCATTTACAGATGGAGCCTACCTAGCCATGTCCAATGTTCTGATCATCGAAAGCAGCGCCCGCCAGCAGGATTCAATCTCCCGCCAGCTGACCCAACAGTTCATCGGCCAATGGCAGGTCGCTCATCCGGCGGATCAGATCACCGTGCGCGACGTGGCCCTTAACCCGGTCCCGCACTTGGACGCCAACCTGCTCGGCGGCTGGATGAAGCCCGCCGACCAGCGCAGCGACATCGAACAGGCGTCCCTGGACCGCTCCAACGAATTGACCGACGAATTACTCGCTGCCGACGTGCTGGTGATGGCCGCACCGATGTACAACTTCGCCATCCCCAGCACCCTCAAAGCATGGCTGGATCACGTGTTGCGTGCTGGTGTGACCTTCAAGTACACCGCCACCGGCCCTCAGGGTTTGTTGACCGGCAAGCGCGCCATTGTGCTGACCGCGCGCGGCGGTATTCACACCGGCGCCAGCTCCGATCACCAGGAACCGTACCTGCGTCAGGTCATGGCCTTTATCGGCATTCACGATGTCACCTTCATTCACGCCGAAGGCGTGAACCTGAGCGGCGACTTCCAGGAGAAGGGCATCAACCACGCCAAAGCACTGCTGGCACAGGTTGCGTGATCGTTTAATCGTCACATAATCGCGTGGTGTTTATATCGCCCCACGCAAACCCTTCAAGTACGCGTATCGAACCTCCCTTTGCACTTGTTGCTCCTGAGTGCTCCTGCCCGACTGCCGCTATAGCGAGGTCGGGTTTTTTTTGCCCCGAGTTTCAGTAAACGCCGAAAACCCTTAAAGTCGCGCCCATTCGAAACGAGGCGCGCATGGGCTATTTACTGGTTGTCACCCTGATTCAGGCATTTTCCTTCAGCTTGATCGGCGAATACCTCGCCGGCCACGTCGACAGCTACTTCGCCGTACTGGTGCGCGTGGTGTTGGCTGGCCTGGTATTTATCCCGCTGACCCGTTGGCGCTCGGTAGAACCAAGGTTTATGCGCGGCATGCTGGCGATCGGCGCGCTGCAGTTTGGTGTGACCTACGTGTGCCTGTACTTGAGCTTTCGTGTACTCACCGTGCCAGAAGTGCTGCTATTCACCATCCTTACACCGCTACATGTGACCCTGATCGAAGACGCCCTCAACCGGCGCTTCAACCCTTGGGCGCTGATTGCTGCGCTGGTGGCGGTGGGCGGCGCGGCAGTGATCCGCTTCGACCAGATCACCCCGCACTTCCTCGGCGGCTTTTTGCTGCTGCAACTGGCCAACTTCACCTACGCCGCCGGGCAGGTGATGTACAAGCATCTGGTGGCGCGCTATCCGAGTGATTTGCCGCACTACCGGCGCTTCGGCTATTTCTACCTGGGCGCCTTGATCGTGGTGCTGCCGGCATTCCTGCTGTTCGGCAAGGCCAATTACCTGCCCGACGCACCGTTGCAATGGGGCGTGCTGGTGTTCCTCGGGTTGGTCAGCACCGCGCTCGGCATGTATTGGTGGAACAAGGGCGCGTGCCTGGTCAACGGTGGCACCCTTGCGGTGATGAACAACCTGCATGTGCCGGTGGGGCTGTTGCTGAACTTGCTGATCTGGAATCAGCATGAGCCGCTGGGGAGACTGGCGTTGGGTGGGTTGGTGATTCTGGGGGCGGTGTGGATCAGCCGGTTGGGTGTGCGCAAGGAGGCGATCCACCGCTGAACCTATGTGGGAGCGGGCTTGCCCGCGATGGCGCAGTGTCAGTTTGCACATTTATGGACTGATACACCGCTATCGCGGGCAAGCCCGCTCCCACAAGGGGAATGGTGGTGTTACACGGAGTCGTGTTCGAGGGTCGGCAGGTGACTGGCCCCCAACACCGCCGGCACCATCCCCGCGCGCAAGTCATTGCCACTCGGCTGCTGATACAGGCTCAAGCCGAACTCCGGCAACACCGCCAGCAGGTAATCAAAAATATCCCCCTGGATCCGTTCGTAATCCGCCCACGCCGTGGTGCGGGTGAAGCAGTAGATTTCCAGCGGCACGCCTTGGGCGGTGGTTTGCATCTGGCGCACCATGCAGGTCATGTTCGGCTGGATGTCCGGGTGGCTTTTCAGGTAGGCCAGGGCGTAGGCGCGGAAGGTGCCGAGGTTGGTCATGCGGCGGCGGTTGGCGGACAGCTGCGCACTGTTACCCTGGGCTTCGTTCCAGGCCTTGAGTTCGGATTGCTTGCGGCTGATGTAGTCGGTGAGCAGGTGCACCTGGGTCATGCGCACTTCTTCGTCGTCGCGCAGGAAGCGCACGCCGCTGGCGTCGATGTACAGGCTGCGTTTGATGCGACGCCCACCGGAGGCCTGCATGCCGCGCCAGTTCTTGAACGACTCGGACATCAGGCGCCAGGTCGGAATGGAGACGATGGTCTTGTCGAAGTTCTGCACCTTGACCGTGTGCAAGGTGATGTCGACCACATCACCGTCGGCGCCGACCTGGGGCATTTCGATCCAGTCACCGACCCGCAGCATGTCGTTGCTGGTCAGCTGCACGCTGGCGACGAACGACAGCAGCGTGTCCTTGTAGACCAACAGGATCACGGCCGACATTGCACCCAAACCGGAGAGCAGTAGCAGTGGCGAACGGTCGATCAGGGTGGCGACGATAATGATCGCGGCAAACACGAACAGCACCATCTTGGCCAGTTGCACGTAGCCCTTGATTGAGCGGGTGCGCGCATGTTCGGTACGCGCGTAGATATCCAGCAGGGCGTTGAGCAGGGCGCTCACAGCCAGTGTCATGAACAGGATGGTGAACGCCAGGGCCACATTGCCGATAAACAAGGTGGCGGTCTTGCTCAGGTCCGGCACCAGGTACAGGCCAAACTGGATCACCAGTGACGGCGTCATCTGCGCCAGGCGGTGGAAGACTTTGTTGTGCCGCAGGTCATTGAGCCAGTGCAGCGCCGGTTGCCGGCCGAGCAGTTTGACGGCGTGAAGGATGAGGTAGCGCGCGACCCGCCCAACGAGCAGGGCCACCACCAGCAACACCAGCAAACCCAAGCTCGCATGCAGCATCGGGTGTTGATCGAGGGCGCCCCAAAGGTCTTGGACGTTGAGCCAGAACTGTTTGATATCCATGGGTGAAACCGATTCTTCTGTAAGACAACACGGGGCGATTAGAGCATTTAAGTGCGTCAAAGTTGACGTTGTAGACAAATATCCTGACAAAAAAGCAGCTGATTAGCCCTGTTCGCGTAAAGAAACTCGGTTTGGACGCCCGAAACCGTTACCCTATGCAGCTGATATTTTGTATTTCTTCGAGGTAGCACCCGTGTTTTCCCAATTCGCCCTGCACGAACGCCTGCTCAAAGCCGTGGCCGAGCTTAAATTTGTCGAGCCTACGCCTGTGCAAGCAGCGGCCATCCCGCTCGCGCTCGAAGGGCGTGACCTGCGGGTGACGGCTCAAACCGGGAGTGGCAAGACCGCCGCTTTCGTCCTGCCGATTTTGCACCGCCTGATCGGCCCGGCCAAAGTCCGCGTCAGCATCAAAACCCTGATCCTGCTGCCGACCCGCGAGCTGGCCCAGCAGACCTTGAAAGAAGTGGAGCGCTTTTCGCAGTTCACCTTCATCAAGTCCGGCCTGATCACCGGCGGTGAAGACTTCAAAGTCCAGGCCGCCATGCTGCGCAAGGTGCCGGATATTCTGATCGGCACGCCAGGGCGAATGATCGAACAACTCAACGCCGGCAACCTCGACCTCAAGGAAGTCGAAGTGCTGGTGCTCGACGAAGCCGACCGCATGCTCGACATGGGCTTTGCCGATGACGTGCAGCGCCTGGTGGCTGAATGCGTGAATCGCCAGCAAACCATGCTGTTCTCCGCCACCACCGGTGGGTCGACGTTGCGCGACATGGTTGCCAAGGTCCTGAACAACCCTGAGCACTTGCAGGTCAACAACGTCAGCGACCTGAACGCGACCACGCGTCAGCAGATCGTCACCGCCGACCACAATGTGCACAAAGAGCAGATCCTCAACTGGCTGTTGGCCAACGAGACCTATCAGAAGGCCATCGTGTTCACCAACACCCGCGCGGCGGCTGACCGTATTTACGGTCGCCTGGTGGCGCAGGACTACAAAGCGTTCGTCCTGCACGGTGAGAAAGACCAGAAGGACCGCAAACTGGCCATCGACCGCCTCAAGGCTGGCGGCGTGAAGATCCTGGTGGCCACCGACGTCGCCGCGCGCGGCCTGGACGTGGATGGCCTGGACATGGTCATCAACTTCGACATGCCACGCAGCGGCGACGAATACGTGCACCGTATCGGCCGTACCGGGCGTGCCGGCAACGATGGCCTGGCGATCTCGCTGATCTGCCACGGCGACTGGAACCTGATGTCGAGCATCGAGCGCTACCTCAAGCAGTCGTTCGAGCGCCGCACCATCAAGGAAGTCAAAGGCACCTACACCGGGCCGAAGAAGGTCAAGGCGTCGGGCAAGGCAGTTGGCGTGAAGAAGAAAAAGGTCGACGCCAAGGGCGACAAGAAAAAGGCCGGTGCCAAGTCGCCGACCAAGCGCAAGATCGCCAACCGGCCGAAGACCGACAACCTGTCGCTCGTCAGCAAGGATGGCATGGCGCCGCTCAAGCGCCGCAAGCCAGAAGCACCGGCTGCCGAGTAAGGCAGGGCGATGTGAAAAAACCGGACAATGTCCGGTTTTTTTATGCCTTCAGTTTTTGCTTTCGGCGGCGGCTTTTTCGAGGTCTTTCAGGCGCTGATCGATCAATTGGCATTTGTCAGGCAAGTCCGCAGCCGTCGTGTCCATGTCCATTTTTTGCAGTTCTGCATTCATTTCTTTGGCTTTGGTGGGGTTTTGCTCCGTGAGCTTGGTCACTTCCTGAGCCAGTTGTTCGCGTTTCGCCGTGGCTTCTCCAGGCGTACACGCCCAGGCTGGCAGGGCAGTCAGCAGCGTGGCGGCGATGGCCAGGTTTATCAGGGTTTTCATGGTCGGACCTCCTTGGCATTAGTGTTCAATTGAGGTGGCGAACGTCTGGAAAGTTCAGAGAAATGACGCCCGTCTATTCAGCTGAACGGCCAGTGACGAGGCATGTCACACCTTTAGACGGGCTACTTTCCACCGGCCTGCAGGAGGAATCAGGATGACGACTTACAACTGGGATTTGATCGAACGTCTGCTGCATGAAGTGCAGAACGGCGAAGGCAGCTTTGCCCCGCGTAAATACGCTGAGCAGGAGGCGGCTGAGAAGGCCACGGCGGGTGAATCCACCGGTAACCTGGATACGCTGAAAAAGACCGCTGCAGATTACGAGGCGCTACTGTTCAAGCGTGGGTTTATTGAATCGCGCCCGGAAGAAGAAGGCGGTAATGGTGAGAATTTCATCCTGACCGCTCGCGGCGCGCAGCTACTGGCGCTGATTGATAGTTCCATTCCGGGCAATGATCACCCGCGCGAGGTGCTGGATGACCAAGCGGATGCGCTGGAGCCGGCGACGTTTGATGGAGTGGCCTCGAAGGCGCAGATTGCCTAAAAGATACACCACAGACCTCATGTGGGAGCGGGCTTGCTCGCGAATGCGGAGTTTCAGTCGATACATCTTGTGACTGATTCACTGCATTCGCGAGCAAGCCCGCTCCCACATTTTAGATGGCGGCACCTTTAAGGCATTTGAGTGCCTTGAAGTCGCTGCGCACACCGTCAATCTTCTGCGTCAGCTTCATGCGCTGCTGCACCGTGCTTTCGGCCATCAAGTCGACAATCAGGCTGCGTGCCGCCGCTTCCGTCTGGGCATAGGCAACCTTGTAATCCGGCGTCCACAGGCTTTCACGGTCCACCAGCAATTGCTGGATTTTCTGCGGGAAGTCGGCGTTTTTGCGCTGCTGCACTGCGGCGATGAACTGCGTCTGCCAGCGGGCGCGGTTGCCGATCCACTGCTCGTTTTGTTCACCCAGGGCAATAGACCAGGCGGTGACGCGGTTTTGCTGGCTGGCACTGAGCGGGCCCATCCAGGCGTCCAGACGTTTGCTCATGCGCTGGGCACGTTCCTTGATCTGCTGCTCCAGAGGCGGCTTGAGGTATTCATCCTGGCGCTTGCGTAAGTCCTTGGCCAGAGCGTCGCTCATTTCCTTGACCTGCCGATCGTCCAAACCTTGCAGCAGTTGAATGGCCGATGGTGTGATCTCGCGGGCCACCTCGGCAATTGCTTGCTTGGCTTCGACGGTACGGGCCTGCAACGCGGCGTCGGTGACCTGATTGTTGTCGACCATCTGTTGCAGGCGATCAAGCCAATCGAGGTAGCCCGGCAATTGCGTGGTGCAGTGCCAGGCCAGGTGCTCCTTGAGTGTGTCGTTGAACCAGCTCTTCTGCCCGGCGTTCATGTCCAGGTAGTCGTTGAGTGTCCAGGGGATAATGACATCCAGATTGCGGTAGGCCAGGCCCACGCGATTGCAGCCGGCGAGCACCAGGCTCAGGGTCAGCAATACCACCATTAGTTTGAGCCGACGCAGCATGGGCGATTCCTTGCGCAGAGGGGGTTAATGCATGTGAGCCTGCGCGGGGTGCGACAGTTCAGCCCGTCAATAAAACGACCGAGCGGCCTTCAACGTCAACAGGCCATCGCATTGCGAGTTGTGTCCGGAGTAGGCCGAGCAGTCACCGCCGCTGAGGCTGGAGTCGCTGTAGATCAGGTCCAGGTCGATGCCCTTCCATGCGCGGGAGAATTGTACCGACCAGTCACTGAACGTGCTGATGGCGCCGCCCTCTACGGAGGCCGGGGTGCCCAATTGGTGGGTGGTGTACTTCATGCTGACGCCGATGCCAAAAGGCTGCGTGCCGCCAAGGTCGGCGAACAGGGTGCTGTCGTGGCGATCGGGGTCGTTGCTGAAAGAGACGCCGAAGCGATTGCCCAACAGGTTCAAGCCGCCGTAGAACTCCTGGCTGTCCAGCGGGCTGAGCTTGGGATAGCTGTAGTGGATCAAACCAACTTCATAGCCCAAAGTCTGGTCGAAAGGGCGCTTGAAGCCCATATAGGAGTCGACTTCGAGGTTATTGGCAGAGGATAACCCCATGTTCGGTGAGAACTGGCCGAAATACAGACCGCTGTCATGGCTCAGGTCCAGGCCACCGTGGAACGAGTCGCTGCCGGGGGACGTGGGCTTCACCAGGCCCTGGGCCATGCTGCGGCTTGGCGTCGTGCCCAACTTCAGGTCGAAATCGCCCAGCTCACGCTGAAAAATCTGCGCTTCGGCAACGGGGCTTGCCGCAAGGGCAGCTATGAGAAAAAAGCAGGGCTTGAGCATGCTTCACTCCATGAAAAGCGAGGAGCAGTAACAGGAAGAATCGGGCAGATGCCCGTGCTAGACGTGTGCAAGCATACCGGCGTAAGCCTGGAGGTGAGGCCCGTTCGTCGATTAGCACAATACTGGATGATGCAGAGAGGGGTTTTGGTCTCTAGTCCTAGCGCCTTGAGGACAAGACGCTGAGGGACCAGATGTACTGCGCGAGTTTTACTTTTTGCCCAGGCTGATCTGCTTGGACGGGCCGAAAGTCTGGCCGCTCACGCCCTTGGCAATTTGCTGGATTTCACCGCCGGACTTGAGGAAAGCAGCAATCTGGCTGTTGATCGATTCGCTGGTTTCAACGGCTGGAGCTGGCTTTGCTTTGCTGTTGGATGCTTTTACGCGCATGGCGGCCACTAACCTGTAGAAAATTAACTTGGCCAGGCATCGTACAGGAAATACTTGACAATTGCTTGGCAAATATCCCTCAGGAATAATTGAGCGCGCTCGAATCAGCCAAAGTTTGTCAGTGAAATAACGCCCTAACTTACTGTTTTAACTCGAAAGCGTTTGAGTAAACGGCCAGCCTCCTCGGGAAAAATTCATTGCTCTGATCAGACGAGCGGGGCGGTGCCATTGGATCGCCACGCCACGCCACGATTTTTCAGGCGCGCGCGCGTGCGAGGCGCAACTCGGGTAGAATGCGCCCCACGTAACGAGGGTATTTGGAAATGGCTTTAGTCGGGCGCTACAACAGCTTGCAAGTGGTTAAACACACTAACTTTGGTTTGTACCTGGACGGTGCGCAAGATGGCGAAATCCTCTTGCCGAATCGGTATATCCCCAAAGATATTCCCAGTGAAGATGAAGACTGGCTGAACGTGTTCATTTACTTGGACAGCGATGACAAACTTATCGCAACGACTGAAAAACCGAAAGTTCAAGTCGGCGAATTCGCCAGTTTGAAAGTCGTCGAGGTTAACAGCATTGGCGTGTTCCTCGACTGGGGTTTGCCAAAGGATTTATTGCTGCCGTATTCGGAAGAAAAACGTCAGCTGACCGCCGGTGAATACTGCGTGGTGCACGTCTATCTCGACAAGCACACCAAGCGCATCACCGCCACCGCGCGGCTGGACCGCTACCTGGACAAGACGCCTGCCAACTACCAGGTGGGCCAGGAAGTCGACCTGCTGGTGGCCGAAGCTACGGACATGGGCTTCAAGGCGATCATCAACAACAAGCATTGGGGCCTGATCCACAAGAACGAAGTGTTCAAGTTCCTGCGCCCGGGCAAGGAAGAGAAAGGCTTTATCAAAGAGATCCGCGCCGATGGCAATATCAGCCTGAGCCTGCAACCGGTCGGCCAGGAAGCGGCCTCCAGCCTGAATTCGAAGATCCTCGCCAAGTTGCGCGAAAACAACGGCAGCCTGCCCGTCAGCGATAAGAGCGACCCGGCGGTGATCAGCAACTTGTTCGGCGTCAGCAAAGGCAACTTCAAAAAGGCCATTGGTGCGCTCTACAAGCAAGGTCAGATTGTGATTCACGCGGATCGCATTGAACTAAGCTGAGTGCGATTTGCTCTTCTGTAGGAGCAATTAGGCTCCTGCAGAGGCTGCGTGAATGACCAAAAAAACACTGTTCGCTTACCTCGGCACCTTGCTCGCCTTTTTGGTGCTCGACGGCCTCTGGCTCGGCGTCCTCATGGGGCCGACCTACAAATCCCTGCTCGGCTCGCTGATGCTTGATCAGCCTCGGCTGCTGCCTGCCGTGCTGTTCTACCTCCTGTATGTCATCGGTTGTGTGGTGTTCGTGGTCCTGCCAAGCGGCAGTTGGCAACGGGCCGCGCGCCTGGGTGCGCTGCTTGGCTTGGTGGCCTATGGCACCTATGACTTGAGCAACTGGGCCACGCTGCAAGGCTGGTCTGCTGGCTTGGCGGTCATGGACATGGCCTGGGGCACGTTCCTGACGGCCGCGTGTTGTAGTGTCGGTTATCTGTGTGCACATCGGGTGCAACGCTGATTGTGTACAGGATTAATGTGCACCGTTGCTGAGCGTAGCACCCGGCTATAAGCCCTTATCAATCCCTTTGGAGCGCCGTTCCAGAGGGATTGTGTGCCATTGGCACGTATTCTGCTGAACACCTCGTATACAAACCATGCCGCCTCCCGTATGCATTCTGTTACGGCAGCGCAGGCCGGTATTTCGAGGAGCCAAGCGATGACCGAACAATTGCCCAAAGGCTACAGCCCGCGCCTGTACAACCAGGACCTGGGCCCACTGCCGCAAAAGTGGACCTGGTACAACATCTTCGCCTTCTGGATGAGCGACGTGCACAGCGTCGGCGGTTACGTCTTCGCCGCCAGCCTGTTTGCGCTCGGGCTGGCCAGCTGGCAGGTGCTGATCGCGTTGCTCGCGGGCATTTGCATCGTGCAATTGATCGCCAATCTGGTGGCCAAACCGAGTCAGCAAGCGGCGGTGCCGTATCCGGTTATCTGCCGGCTGGCCTTTGGCGTATTCGGGGCGAATATTCCGGCTGTGATACGCGGCTTGATCGCGGTGGCCTGGTATGGGATTCAGACGTACCTGGCCTCGAGTGCCTTGATCATCGTGGTGCTGCGCTTTTTCCCACAAATGGCGGTATATGCAGAACCGCATTTTGCCGGTTTGTCTTACTTGGGCTGGTTTGGTTTCCTCAGCTTGTGGGTGTTGCAGGCTGCGGTGTTCTGGGCTGGCATGGAATCCATTCGACGCTTTATCGACTGGGCGGGGCCGGTGGTCTACGCGGTGATGTTCGCCCTGGCAGGCTGGATTGTGTGGAAGGCCGGCTGGGCCAATATCAGTTTTACCCTGGCAGAAAAGTCCCTGTCGGGCTGGCAGGCTGTTGGTCAGGTGATTGTGGCAACGGCGCTGGTGGTGTCGTATTTCTCCGGGCCGACGCTGAATTTCGGCGATTTCAGCCGCTACTGCCGCAGCATGCGCGACGTGCGTCGCGGCAATTTCTGGGGCCTTCCGGTAAATTTCCTGGCGTTCTCGCTGGTGACCGTCGTCATCGTGTCGGGCACCTTGCCGGTGTTTGGCGAAATGCTACACGACCCGATTGCCACCGTTTCGCGTATCGACAACAGCATGGCCGTATTGCTTGGCGCCTTTGCCTTCGTGACGGCTACCATCGGCATCAACATTGTCGCCAACTTCGTATCCCCTGCGTTTGACTTCGCCAACGTCGCGCCGAGCAAAATCAGCTGGCGTGCCGGTGGGATGATCGCGGCAGTCGCGTCGATCTTCATTACCCCATGGAACCTGTTCAACAATCCGCTGATGATTCACTACACCCTGGATATTCTCGCCGCCTTTATCGGGCCGCTGTTCGGGATCCTGTTGGTGGACTTTTACCTGATCAAAAAACAGCAGATCGACGTGGATGCCCTGTTCGATGACAGCCCGAGCGGGCGCTATTACTTCGACGGCGGCGTGAACTGGACGGCCGTCAAAGCCTTGGTGCCGGCGACGCTGGTGGGCGTTGCGATCACCTTCACGCCGGCATTGCAGGGCATGGCTAACTTTGCCTGGTTTACCGGCTGCTTCCTGGGTGGGCTGTTTTTCCTGGTCCTGGCGCGGCGAGAGCAGGTTCGCATCCCGACGCCGATGGTTGCCGGTTGAGCAACACTGCACCTGCGAGTAACAAGCCGGCACCTGCGATGATCAGTGCCGGTTGCAGGCCACCGCTGAGATGGCTGCTCACCGACGCCAGCAGCGGGCCGCTTAATTGGCCGATGGCAAAGCTGGCGGTCAGCAACCCGGTACTGCGCTGGTAGCCGTGGGGCGCCACCTCACGCAAGCGCGCCATCACCAGTTGCATGCAGGCCAGGAATGGCGCGCCGCACAGCAACACGCCCAGCGCCAGGCCCCAGCCATTGCCCAGTAGGCAGGCAAATACTCCGCCCGCTTGCAGCCACAAGGTTGTCATCAGCCAGCGGCGGGTGGTGTTCGGGTCTTTGCGGCGCAGGCTCGCCACCACCACGCCCAGTGCGGCGGCGAGCCCGAAGCAGGGCCAGAACAGGTCTGCCTGCCAGGCGCCCTTGAATTGCGCACTGGCCATCTGCGACAAAAAGGTCGCCGGGATGATGTAGCCCAGGCCATACAGGAAGTAAATCCAGCACAGGTGCGCAATGCTGCCGTTGCTGCCCGCACTGGTGGTGTGGGTAAGCGTGGCGGTCGGTTTCGGTAAAAACGGCAGGATCGCCAGCAGCATCACCAGCGCCACCACGCCATACACCAACCACAAGGTGGCAGAGTCCTGGCCCAGCAGGTTGGAGCCCAGCGCCAGCAAGCCAGTCAACAGAATCCCCAGCCCCGGGCCGGCAAACACCAACGCGCCCAAGCGCAGGCGCCCGGCAGCGATTGCCAGCGGCTGGCTCAAACTGGTGATCATCACCAGCGCCCAGGCACTCGCGACGCCGGTTCCAAAGCGCAACAGCAAATGCGGCCAGAACCCATGCGCCCAATACGACGCCAGAGTCAGCAGTACGCACAGCCATAGCCCGCCATACAGGCGCCCCCGCACGTGGTGGTGGCTGCGCGCAAAAATCGAATCCACTGCACCGACGAAGTAACCGAGGTAGTTGGCGGCGGCGATCAGCCCGGCGCCGGTCAGGTCGATCTGCCCCTCGCTGAGCAAATGCGGCATTTGCGGGGTGAGGGCGAAGCGGCCTATGCCCATGGCCATCATGAGCGCGATAAAGCTGGCGAGTAAGCGAATCAGCGGTGACATGTTCAGGTTTCCTGCAAGGAAGCGAAGACCTTCAGGCTAAAGTGAATTGACTTTCTGTAAAAATGAATAATAGTGAGTAACTTGTTCAGTTTTGGAGAAAGGTATGGAGTTCAGTCAATTGCGGATCTTCCAGGCTGTCGCGGAAGAGGGCTCCATCACCCGTGCTGCCGAGCGCCTGCACCGCGTGCCGTCGAACTTGTCGACCCGGCTCAAGCAAATGGAAGAGCAGCTCGGTGTCGAGCTGTTCGTTCGCGAGCGCCAGCGTTTGCAGCTTTCTCCTGCGGGCAAAGTGTTGCTGGACTACAGCACGCGTCTGATCGCACTGCACGACGAAGCCCACGGCGCCGTGCAGGGTGGGCAGCCGGCCGGTGACTTTGTGCTTGGCAGCATGTACAGCACCGCCGCGATTCATTTGCCCCAACTGCTGGCGCGTTATCACAAGGCCTATCCGATGGTGAACCTGCAGGTGCAGTCGGCGCCCAGCGGTGAACTGCTGGAAGGGCTGATCACCGGTCGTTTGGACGCGGCGCTGGTGGACGGCCCGCTGACCATCGCCACGTTGGACGGCGTGCCGCTGTGCGAAGAACGCCTGGTGCTGATTTGCGAGGCTGATCACCCGCCTGTGCGTGGGCCGCAGGATGTTGCCGGTCGCTCGGTCTTCACTTTTCGCCGCAGTTGCGCCTACCGCGCACGGTTGGAGACCTGGTTTTCTCACGAGCGGGTGGCGATGGGCCGAGCAATTGAGATTGAGTCCTATCAGGGCATGCTTGCCTGCGTCATTGCTGGATCCGGCGTGGCATTGATGTCCGAATCGATGCTCGACAGCTTGCCAGGCAAGGGCAGTGTGTCCGTTCATCCCCTGACAGGGCCTTTTGCTACTGCAACGACCTGGCTGATGTGGCGAAAGGGTATGCTCGGCGCTAACCTCAACGCATGGATCGACCTGCAGCAGGAAGGTAAAGCCAATTTCTTGCAGGACGCCCGCGCGATTGCTTGAACGATCCGTCTGGATTTGGATCAATTCAGTAATAGTTCGTTGTGTTTTCGTTCAAGCATTACGTAGGGCTTAGGGCTACTATCACTGTAGGAAAAGGCGAAAAACTCTCGCCGACTCGCATTACCCGCAAAGGGGACAACCATGAAAGAGAAAATTCAAAACTGGCTCCACGACGTTGGCGTCGCGCTCGGTTTGATCGAGCCACCGCTGCAACCTGTGCCGATTCGCACAGATGATGAGCAGCGTCGTCCACGTCGGCGCTAATCGTTCGGCCGACCACAGTTTAAATGTGGGAGCGGGCTTGCTCGCGAAGGCGGTGTATTAGTCAATAAAAAGTTGACTGGTACACCGCCTTCGCGAGCAAGCCCGCTCCCACTTTTTTGTGCAAAGCGAAAAAGCGCCCACGACATTTAGCGCTGCATCTGCCGAAGCAAAACCGCTTTAAATCCTGACCTCTCTCAAATCACACGAGCTTCCGCGCGTCACTAAGATTTCGCAAGTGTCGGAATTGGACTACCGGTTTGTCGGAACTGACTGGCTTATAAAATTAAAAATATGAGCGTAGGTTTAGCGCCATTAAGGTTTGTAACATTTTAATGTGAAGAACCAGATGTCCGAGCAACTAAGTCAGCTGTGCTGGAGATAAGCCATGATGCTCTCTTCCATTCCGCCAGTCGTCGCGTCACTCATTGCTACAACAGGACATATTTTACATATTGCACCCGTGTCCAGAGGCTGGAAGGCCGATGCACCCAGCAATGTGGTATTTCTTCCCCCAACCCTAACCAAGCACGCTCTGCTCATGCAGATCGCGCTGCTGCGCCCATCAACGATCATTGTCGGCGATCAATCAATTGATGCCGATATCATTGATCAATGGCGTATCTCTCATCCTTTTGGAGAACTCTATTTAATCCGTAGAGGCACAAGTCTGGATAAGGTGCGACGGGACCTGTGTGACAACAACAATATCCGCGTCATCAATACGCCTGGCGTCAATGCACCGCATGTGGCTGACTATATCGCGCACTGGCTGACGCTGGCGGATGGCTCGATACCCCGCAATGTTTGTGTGCTGGGCTACGGTAATGTTGGAAAAGATTTAGTTAGGATATTGCTTGATCGGGATCCGGATGTCCGGATCAAGGTGTTAGTTCGAAAAGGCCGAGGACCAGACACCAGCGGGAATGTACTTCACAACGCTAGAGTGTCATTTTTCGAAAACTGGCTTGAAGCGCTGGAAGGCACTTACGCTCTCGCCCTATGTTTGGCGCTGAATGATGAAACCGCTCATTGTATTGATCAAACCTTCATTCAGTGCCTGCGCAGAAAAGCCCGCCTGGTCTGTGTCGCCAAACCGGATGTCTTTAGCGATGATGCTTTGCAGGCGCTGGCAACGGCTGAAAACATACAACTTATTTTGGATTACGGGCCTGCAACACTTAATGCGTTTCGGGCTCGCACTCAAGCGCTCGGGTGTAGTGTCTCAGCGTGGCGAAATCCGGCGACGCTGACTACGCAAGCGGCAACCACCGAAGCCTGCCATTGCGACCTCGACTATGCAGTCTCGGTTCAGCTGAGTTTGATGGCCATGCGCGGCCTTGTCGGCCGCAAAATTGCCCACAGCCTGACGATCCCCTCACATCACGCGGATAGAGGCGCGCCGCGCGTTTCCATCATCGGCAGAGGAATAAACGGCCTGCTTCAAGCCGTGATGTTTCGACTGGCAAATTATCAGGTCACGGTGTACGGAGCCAATCAGCAAAGCGATGGAGCCAGCCATAAGCCTGTGAACATGCGCCATCTGTCGGCAACGGAGACGACCGCAAAGCCGCTGCATAACGATTACCTGACGCCCGGAAATCAGATTCTGGCCGTTGAGTGCAATCGTGCGGGCATTGAGTTATTTGAAAAGCTCCTGGCGGATAACCCATCGCTGAAACAATTCGCACGCTCTCGGATCGTACGAGCCTATTTGGGCGACACCGGTGGCGTAGATGCCGCGATCCGCGATCAACGGGATATTGAAAACAGGCCCTGGCCAAGTGGTAAACCGGGATGTGAATGTGCAGAGATGAGTCAACTGCAACTCCAGGCAAATTATGCAATTCCCGGGATCACTCGGGCGATTGAAGTATCGGGGTACGACCTGGAATTCACCTATCTAATGGCGGAGATAGTGAGGCTTTTGCAACGCTCTGGGGTTCATTTCCTGGCCCAGCAGCTGAGTCCGGTCCAAATTTCTGATCTGAGCAGAGAGCACTTCGTCGTCACTGCCATGGGAGTAGAGGAACCGGAAGCGGTTGCGATCATTGGCTGGTTTTTCAAGTTACGCGCTATGGGCAATGAGGGAAGGAAAATGCGCGGCCTCAAGTTGCAGTACGATCTGCCTATCGGTGTGATGAATTGTCGCTTGGACGGCGACCATATTCTCGTTTCGGGTGGACAGGTTCCACCCGGTTCGGCATCGGAACACAAGGCGCAAATATTGGCGGATTGTCTGGCTGCTCTTTGTCGGCACTTTCCAACTTCTTACCGTACTGCAATCGAACGTGGTGACTTGCAGGTTATCGAATGTGCCAGACCCGGTACTTCAGATGGACTCTCAATCGTTTACTGGTCCGCGTACAACCGAATTGTCGCTGGGGCAACTTATGCTGCAGGCACAACCCAGGGATTGTTGTGGGCTTCTTTAGTCCAGGAGATTATCCAGGCAAGAGCGCCTGCGACTTCGACGCTATGGGATGATTGAAGGTGAAGCAAAAAAAACGGGCACGACATCCGACGTCGCACCCGCTGAAGAAACCGCTTTAACTTCTTTTATAGCTCAAATCGCTCGCGCCACCACCGCCTCCGGCCGGCGCGACAACATACTCACCAGTACAAAACTCACCAGCCCGACCGCCAGGCTGTAGTAGATCGGCGTGTTCGCGTCCAAACCATCCTTGAACATAAACACCAGCGCGGTTACGAAGCCCAAGGTCATGGACGCAATCGCCCCCGATGTGGTCGCGCGCTTCCAGAAAATCGCGCCCATCAGTGGGATCAGCATGCCGCCCACCAACAGGTTGTAGGCCAGGGTCAGGGCGCTGATCACATCATTCACCACCAGCGCGATACCCAGCACGGCAAAGCCGGTCAGCAGGGTAAATAGGCGGTTGATGTTCAGGCTCGATTGCTTGCCGCCACGCAGACGCGGCAGCAGGTCTTCGGTTAGTACGGTGGAGGCGGCGAGTAAACCGGCACTGGCGGTGGACATCATCGCTGCCAGTGCGGCGGCAATCACCAGGCCGCGAATGCCGTCCGGCAGCGAGGCTTTGACGATGGCGGCGAAAGCGTTGTTGACGTTGTCCAGGTTCGGCAGCAGTACGTGCGCCGCCATGCCGATCAACGCGCAGGCCAGGCCGTAGAGGATGCAGTAGAAACCGGCGAATGTGCCTGCGTACTGGGCGACCTTTTCGTCACGTGCGGTGAACACCCGTTGCCAGATGTCCTGGCCGATCAGGATGCCGAAAAAGTAGATCATGAAGTAGGTGATGATCGTGTCCCAGCCGATTTCGGTGAAGCTGAAATTCGACGCCGGCAGCTTGGCCACCAGTTGGTCCCAGCCGCCGACGCGGTACAGGCAGATCGGCAGCAGGATAAACATCAGGCCGACGGTCTTGATCACGAACTGCACGATGTCGGTCAGCGTCAGCGACCACATGCCGCCGATGGTTGAATACACCACCACCACGCCACCGCCCAGCAACACCGAGACCCAGAACGGCAGGCCGAACAGCACTTGCAGCACGGTGCCGATGGCCAGGATCGAGGTCACGCCGATCATCAGCGCGTAGGCCAGCATGATCACTGCGCTCGCTTGACGGGCCATGGGGTTGTAGCGTTTTTCCAGGACTTGGGTGACGGTGAAGATCTTCAGCTTCAGCAGCGGTTTGGCCAGGAACAGGTTCAGCGCGATGATCCCGGCACCCAGTGCGGCGCACAGCCAGAAGCCGGAAATGCCGTGGACATAACCCAGGCGCACGGTGCCGACGGTGGACGCACCGCCCAGCACGGTGGCAGCCATGGTGCCCATGTACAGCGACGGGCCCAGGTTACGACCGGCGACGAGGTAGTCTTCGTGGGTCTTGGCGCGGCGCATGCCGTAATAGCCGAGCACGAGCATGCCGGCGGCGTAGATGAGTACGACGAATAAATCCAAAGCCATGACGGCGGGTCTCCGATTATTTTTTTAGGCTATTGAGGCGCTTTCTGCAGGAAGGGAGCTTGCTGTGGCGAGGGAGCTTGCTCCCGCTGGGCTGCGAAGCGGCCCCTGGGGGCCATAAACAGCCGCTGGTTCCGGAAACAGGCGCAGTAAGCTCAGGTACACCACCGACGCCAGCCCCAGCGTTACCGGCAAGCTGATATCGATGCCATCGGCCAGGTTGCCCAGCGGCCCGACAAACTGCCCCGGCAGGTTGACGAAGCACAGGCCCACCAACGCACTCGGGATCCAGGCCCCCAGCCCGCGCCAGTTCCAGCCATGGCTGAACCAGTAGCGCCCGCCGGTCTCACCGCGGGTGAACACCTGCAAGTCATCCGGGCAATAGAAGCCGCGGCGCACGATCAGGCCGATGATCATCATCACCATCCACGGCGTGGTGCAGGTGATGATCAGCACGGCGAAGGTCGACACGCTCTGCACCAGGTTGGCGGCGAAACGTCCGATAAAGATGAAGGCAATCGACATCACCCCGATCAGCAGCGTGGCCTTGACCCGCGACAGCAGGCGCGGGAACACGCTGGACATGTCCAGCCCCGTGCCATACAGCGAGGTGGTGCCAGTTGACATGCCGCCGATCACCGCAATCAGGCACACCGGCAGGAAGAACCAGCTCGGTGCCACGGCCAACAAGCCGCCGACGTAGTTGTTCGCGGCGATGTAGTCCGGTGCCTTGATCGCCACGATGGTCGCGGTGGCCAAGCCGAACAGGAACGGGATCAACGTGGCGATCTGGGCCAGGACGACGGCCAGCATGATGCGCATTTTCGGCGTCTCACGCGGGATGTAGCGCGACCAGTCGCCGAGGAACGCACCGAAAGAGATCGGGTTGCTCATGGCCACCAGCGCAGCGCCGATGAAGGCAGCCCAAAAGCCGGTCTGGCCAAGCGCGACAGTGCCGGCGAAGTGGCTGTCGAAGGCCGGTGCAAAGGCGAAGATACCCAGCAGGAACAGCAGGCTCGCTGCCCACACCGCGATGCGGTTGACCCATAGCATGAAGCGAAAGCCATAGATGCACACGGTCAGCACCAGCAGGGCGAACAGACCGTAGGCCAGGCCCAGGGTCAGGTCGGTTTCCGGCAGGCCGATCAGCCGTTTCGCACCACCGACCAGTGCATCACCTGAACTCCACACCGACAGTGAGAAGAAGGCAATCGCCGTCAGCAGTGACAGAAACGAGCCGACAATCCGCCCGTGGACACCAAAGTGCGCACCGGAAGACACGGCGTTGTTGG
Source organism: Pseudomonas sp. D2002 (assembly GCF_013385735.1). Lineage (NCBI taxonomy): Bacteria > Pseudomonadati > Pseudomonadota > Gammaproteobacteria > Pseudomonadales > Pseudomonadaceae > Pseudomonas > Pseudomonas sp. D2002. Next base: position 266,034 of record NZ_JACAPL010000015.1, read on the forward strand.
TGCCATTGATCGGCCCGAACAGGCCCATCGGCGCCAGGATCACCGCGCCCACCAGCACGCCCAGCACAATCGCCCAGACACCGGCCTGGAACGACAAGCCGAACAGCACGGGGAATGAGCCCAGCACGGCGGTGGCAAAGGTATTGGCACCGCCGAAGATCAGACGAAACAGATCCTTGGGCCCGGCGGTACGTTCGTGGTCCGGGATCTGTTCGACCCCGTTGGTTTCTATCTTTCGAATACTTTTATCGTTGTTTTTATTATTCATGATCAGCTCCGATCACATTGGCTAATGGGGCGGCAGCCCTTCCGGCATAGCGGACAAATGTTCGTGACAGGCCAGCCACAGGCCTTGTTCTTGTTGTGCGTCTGCCCCTTGCCGTTTAAAGACAATGGTCTCGCGCTCCTGGCTAAAAAATTGCTCCCCGTTCATGCGCAGCTCGGTGGCCACGTCATGAATAAAAATCGCCACGTCACCCTGCAGGCTGACAACGGCGTTGCTTGAGGTGCACGACAGCACCTCAAACCCCTCGTCCCGGCGCCAGCTGTCCCACACTGCCTGGTAGGCATCGCGGCTGAGCAACGGCTGGGGGAGGGTGTAGAACACGAAGCTGGCATCCGCCGTGAACGCGCCGAAGTAGGCGGCGCGGTCATTGCGGGCGAAGGCCGAGACCAGGTCGGCCGCGGCTTGCAGCACCTCGTGCGCGCTCATCAGCGGTGCGCCACGCCGGGCAGTACGCAGAGCATCTCGTACAGCAGGTTGGCGCCGAGCAGCGAGGTGTTGCCGGTGGTGTCGTACGGCGGCGAAACTTCTACCAGATCGCAACCAATCAGGTCGAGGCCCTGGCAACCACGGATGATCTCGATGGCCTGGATGGTGGTCAGCCCGCCGATTTCCGGTGTGCCGGTGCCGGGTGCCCAGGCCGGGTCGATACCGTCGATATCAAAGCTCAGGTACACCGGGCCGCCGCCGACTTTCTCGCGCACTTCGGCCATCAGTGGCGCGAGAGAGTGGTGCCAGCATTCTTCAGCCTGGACCACACGGAACCCCTGTTTGCGGCTCCAGTTGAAGTCTTCGGCGGTGTAGCCCTGGGCGCGCAGGCCGATTTGCACCACGCGGTCGCAATCGAGCAAGCCTTCTTCCACCGCGCGGCGGAAGGTGGTGCCGTGGGCGATTTTCTCGCCGAACATATGGTCGTTGACGTCGGCGTGGGCATCGATGTGCACCAGCCCGACCTTGCCGTGTTTTTTGTGGATCGCCCGCAGGATCGGCAGGGTGATGGTGTGGTCGCCGCCCAGGGTCATTGGGATCACATTGTGCTCGAGGATCTCATCGTAGGCTTCTTCGATGATGCGCACGGCGTCGAGCAGGTTGAAGGTATTGATCGCCACATCGCCGATGTCGGCAACCGACAACGAGTCAAACGGCGCGGCGCCGGTGGCCATGTTGTAAGGGCGGATCATCACCGATTCGGCGCGGATTTCACGCGGCCCGAAGCGGGTGCCGGCGCGCAGCGAGGTGCCGATGTCCAGGGGCACGCCGACAAAGGCGGCATCCAGGCCTTTGGCTGACTGCAAGTGGGGGAGTCGCATCATGGTGGCGATGCCGGCGAAGCGCGGCATTTCGTTGCCGCCCAGTGGTTGGTGAAAAATCTTGTCCACGGGATTGCCTCATCGTTGTTTTGTTTATTAGGGGCCGATTCTGCGAAAAGCCCCGGGCGGGAAGAATCGGCAGAGGCAAATACTTAGTTCAGATTTTTCTAAACTAATGGCTGAGGTAAACTCAGCTCAAATGTAGGAATCTGTGTTCCTCGGAGACCCCATGGCCAACGCCTTGCCCGACCTGAAACTCTTGCGCATCTTCGTCAGCGTCGTGCGGCACCAGGGGTTCGCCAACGCCCAACATGAACTCAACCTGTCGACCTCGGCGATCAGCACCTACATGAGCCAGCTCGAATCGGCCTTGGGCCTGGTGTTGTGCCATCGCGGGCGTGGTGGGTTCAGCCTGACCAGCAAAGGCGAGCTGTTCCATCAGGAAACCCTGCGCCTGCTGGGCGAGCTGGAAGGTTTCGAGCAATACGCCGCCGCGCTGAAAGGCGAGTTGCGCGGCACCCTTAAGCTCGGCGTGCTCGACTCCACCGTCAGCGACAAGGCGCTGCCCTTTGCTGAAGTGATCGGCGCGTACAGCCTGGAACACCCGGCGGTGCACCTGAATTTGTCGGTGATGAGCCCTTATGAGCTGCAACTGGGCGTGCAGGACAACCGCCTGGATTTGGCCATCGGCGCCTTTTCCAACCGCATGAGCGGGCTGATCTACATGCCGCTGTACCGTGAGCAGCACTGGCTGTATTGCAGCACCCGGCACCCGTTGTTCAGCGAACGGCGTATTCCCGAACAAGTGATCACCCAGCAACGCATGGTCGGGCGCGGTTACTGGAGCCAGGCCGAGTTGGCGCGCCACGGCTTCAAACACAGCGCGGCAACCGTGGAAAGTATGGAGGCGCAGCTGATTCTGGTGCTGTCCGGCGCCTATATCGGCTACCTGCCCGAGCACTACGCCCAGGCGTGGGCCGACAAGGGCGACCTGCGCGTGCTGCTGCCGGCAACCTTCGGCTATCAGGCGCCGTTCTCGATGATCATGCGCCGTGGCCGTAGCCGTGAACCGCTGATCCAAACCTTTCGCGACTTACTCAAAGCCCAGCTCAATCAGGCCTGAAAAACCATGTCCAGACCCCAGTGTTCCCGTTGCCTCAGGCCTGCCACTCACTGCCTGTGCGCGCTGATTCCCAGCCTCGACAGCCGTACTCGCGTGTTGCTGTTGCAGCACCCGAGTGAAGTCAACCACGCACTCAACACCGCGCGATTGGCGGCGTTGGGGTTGAACAATGCGCAGCTGGTGGTGGGCGAAGTGTTCGACGACCTGGCGACGTTATTGAACCCGCCTGGTTATCAGGCGCGCCTGCTGTTTCCTGCTGACGACGCCCAGCCTCTGCAAGCCTATGCGCCTGACGACGCACCGCTGTTGTTGGTGGTGCCTGATGGCACCTGGCGCAAGGCGCGCAAATTGCTGCACCTCAATCCTTTACTGGCTGCATTGCCACGGGTGATGCTGGCGGGCGACAGCGTGTCGCGCTATCGACTGCGCAAGGCGCCAGGGCCTGGCGCCTTATCCACCGTGGAGGCTATCGCGCAAGCATTGCAGGTGCTGGAAGCACCGGCTTCATTCGAGCCGTTGCTCACGCCTTTCGACGCGTTGATCGAAGGCCAGATAGCGGCAATGGGGCCTGGGGTTTTCGAAAAAAACCATGGCTGATGCCGAGCGCTACATAACTACCCGAATAGACGCAGGGCGCGCGATAGGCTGACCTTTTCAGGAACACAGAAATGGTCGAGCCGATTACCAGCAGTACGCCGCAGGACTCGCTGCGCGAATACATAGCGGCGCAACAAACCGTATTGATGGCTGCCCCCGAGTGGTCGGCTTTGCAAGGCCTGGACGCCATGCGGGAGAAGTTCGGCAGTTTTTTTGGTGTGCTCAATGAACAGGAAACGTTCGAGTACGTGCGCCTGCAGAAGGCTTGGGTCGATGCCCAGCACTCCCTGGAGAAGGCTGTCCAGCAACTGACCGAGGCATTTGAGCAACGCGCAGGGAGCGAACTGCGCGCTGAGTTGAAGAAGCTGACCGGTCAGGATATCGACCCCACCGTCACGCGCATTTACACCCGTTATAAAGCATCGGGCGGCGAACAGCGCGGCGCTGCTGAGGGGGCGATAAAGGTCGCCAGCCTGACCTTGTGGGATGCGGCCTGCTTGAACTACGACGGCCTGACCGGTTGGACCTTTCCTGGCCGTACAGGCCTTGCCGATGCCAGTTACCTGGACGACGGCGTCAGCGCCACTGCCGCCCAGTTCATCGCACTGGTGCGCAGGCTCGATATTGGCGCGCAGCTCAACACGCAATTGCAACGAGCACTGCAGGCCAACGGTTCGTTGGGGCGCGGCATCATGGCGTTGGCGACGGCCGAGCTCGAATTTGCCTTGATCGAAGCGCTTAGAGATACGGCGGCCAGTCGGGTCGACCGGCACCAGTATCAGCAAGTGAAGCGCGCGTTAGCGGGTGAAGTGCGCTGGGGGAGAGTGGAGGAAATGCGGCTGTTTATCCCCCATGGGGTGGATAACACCAGCTGGATACCTCAACACGTAGGCCTGACCGGTCAATACGTGAGTGAGCCTGCGGGTGACTACCTGAGCATCCCGCATCTGGTTTTTGCCGTCAGTGATTGCCCGGGAGCCTTCAGTTTTTTCCCGAACCGCCCCGGCGGCTCTCTGCGCCACCATGACAGTCACCGCGAGGCGTGCGAAGAGTTTTACGTTGCGTTCCACGGCTTTTACCGCAAGGGCAAGGTCGACTGGCTTTATCAAGCCATGTCGCTGCGTGACAGCGCGCGGTTGATCAATATCGTCAAGGCCGGGCCGCCGCCTGACTTCGCGGGCGCTACGGAGGCATTCGCCAGACTGCTCTATCGGTTGGCTCAAGCCATTCCCACGCTCGGCACAGTCCAGAAAATCGGTTATGTGCGTGTAACGGTACAACAGGTGCCCCTGGTCAGCTTGAGCAACTTCTACGTCCAGCGCTGTGCAGACAACCTCAAAGAGCTGGCCAACGAAACTCCCGGTTTTATGCCGACCATGATCGAGCTTGCCCAGACGCTGATCAGTGAAATTATCACGCTGCTCTTGACCCCGGTGCCAGGGGCGTTGAAAGGCTTGGGGCGGGTACGTGCGTTCGCGCTGTTTGTGGCGATGGAGCGCGCCTTGATCGACGGTGGGCACCAGGCGCTGCAAGGTCAGCCAGATGAGTTGCTCCAGGGGTTTGTCGACCTGGCCGATTTACTCATCAGTGCGCGCCTGCATACCCGCCTGGCCATGAGCGTGCAGCGTCGCCACCAACGGTTGTATCGCCAACTGTCCCAGCGGCGTCATGCCGCCCCGGATGCCCAGCAGCTGACGAACCCTCAACTGCTCGAAAGAATGCTTGGCAGCCAGCCCGCCGCGGCGCGGGATATGCAGGCTGTGCTTGACGCGAGCGGCACGTCGCGGGACGCCTTGCAGCAGGTCTGGGAAGGCGCGCCGCCGTCAGCGTCGCTGGTCGAGGCCGTGCACCGGTTCAACGCCGACAGGCTGATCGACTGGGTGATTGACGGGGAGGATGCCCGTGGTCCCGGCCCCGTCGGTGCCGTTCAGGTCCTGGCACCTTTGCTGACCCAGTTGGAGGCCTGGCCCGTGGGCACCGCCTTGAGCATTGAAAACCACCAAGGCCAGGAGATTCGACGCTATAGCAAAGACGCCACCCGCCCAACGACGCAGGTGGTGACCGTGACTCAGTTGGAAAACTATCAATTTGCCTACGCCACGCCACGCCGCATTGCGCTGCACTTACCCCAGGCGATAGTGGACATGTTGCCGGCTATTTTTCCCGCAGGCGAACAACCGATTCGTCAGCAGCTCGCGGCCTTGGCCAACACCTTGAAATTCGATTTGTTCGACGCACTCACTCGCTTTGCCGATGCCAGCCGGGCAATGCCGAGTGGCGCCGGCGCGTCAGTGCGCAACCTGTTGCCTGACCGTATCGGCCAAGCGCATCCCGCCCCCGCCGTGATTACACAGCTACAGGCTTTGCACCCGCAATTGAGCCTGGCGCGGTTACTGGAGGTGTTGCGTGAACACCCGCTGTCGGCGCACCAGCAAACCCAACTGTTGCATTCGCAACTGCAACCCGAAGCACTTTACAGCGCATTACGTGCCGCCCATCAAGTGGGGCGCCGCGAGGCCATTGTCGATGGGCTCCTCCATCCGCGGCGGTTCGACCGACAGACGCAGCACTGGGCCGCAGAGTTCGCCGCTGGCGTATTGCGTGGCTTTACCGGCCAGGCGTTGGTTGTCAGCCCCAAGGGACAAGCCGTGCCTTATAGTTTGCGGGGGCCAAAGGACCGGACGCTGGTGGTCATCGATCAGGATCAAGGTCAATTTGCACCTTACGACCCCACAGAGCGCCGGGTGGGTGCCACAGTGACCGGCGCCGACAGTTTTTACGCGGCGATCGTCAGCCAGATCTCCGAACTGGGTCTTTCTGTACTGGGGTGGAATCAGCAACAGGCAATCACCGAGTTCCGCTACCAGGTGGCCCAGGCCCTGTTGCGTAATCGCGCAGCCGATGGCTCGTTTTATCCTCGCCAGCGCGAGATTGCGCAGTACGCCAGCAGCGCCGATATGCCGAGTAGGCTGCCCGCGCCAGATGCTCTGGGCCTCTACAGCCTGGGGCCGGATCGCTACCTGTTCCTGGATAGCCAGTATTTCAAAGTCGACCGGGCGAGCACACTTGAGCCGTGGCGAATTCGTCATTCCTCTTTGGAAGATGCTTACGCACCGGTATTGGTCAGCAACGGCGTCGGCGCCTGGCGCCACGAGTGGGAAAACCCGCTGACGTGGGATGGGCAGAAACCGTTTTGGCGCCTCGGGCCGGTGACGCGCTCGTTGTCGCCGGATGCCATTGCGCAGATCCAAACCATCAGCGGGGTGACGCCGGGCATCCTGCGGCGGGTGCATGTGCGTAATGAGCGCCCCCCCGTGCTGCTGTTAGAGACGATTGAGCGGTTCACGATTCAGCAGCGGGTCAAGGCGGGCGTGGCGCAAGGGCAGGGTTTTTACGCTGAGCTGCTGGGTGAGCTTGGGCCTGAGGCCGCCGACGCGCTGGTCGGGGTGGCGGGAGCGTCGCGCGTCGATCAGGTCACGGTGCTGGAGTCCAAGGTCGAAATAGACCCGCCGCAGATGGAACGGAATTTTTTCGAGGCGCTGTGTCATAAACGTTCTTCAGACCCACTGGCGCAGCGGCTGCAGCATCACTTTATCGGCTTGACGGCGACGGTAGCCGAGAGCCTGGTACATCAGGCCTCGGCCGACGAGGTGCAGAGCCTGGAGGCTGGCCGCGTGCCCTTGACCCTCACCCCTTATATCCGTTGGTGGCTCAAGCAGTTGCGCAGGGCCCGGGCTTTAGAGGGGCTGTTTCTTCCCGCAGCAGCAAGCCACGACAGTGCGAAGTTGATCCTGCACACCTTGCCGGATATCGACGGCTGGCCACGGCACTTGCGGGTTGAAGTGCGGGCGCAGGCGCGACTGCTCGACAGCATCGGCCCCGTCGATGCAGCGCTCAAACGCGTGCTGGAGCCGGTGGCCGGTCATTATCAGGCGTACGCCCCTCAAACGGACGGCACTCGGCAATCGGTGGGAAGCCCTGGGGCTTTCCTGCCTGTTTTGTTAGCCGCGCTGCCGCCTCGGGAACGCCAGGCGTTGGGCTACACCCACGTGGGCGGAGTCGAAGAGTTGTTGCAGGAGATCGGCCATCGTCAGGAACCCCAAGGGGAGTCGGTCGACGCGTTGCTGGGGATAGGCTGGCCTGCCTGGTACAACCCGCCGCGCCGTATGGCTGACGGGCGGATGGGTTACCCGTTGAGCGGTGGTGATGGGTGGGGCCCGGTGGATCGCCAGCAAGTGGCGCGTATGCGTGAGTTGTTTCCGTCTAAAACTGATGAGGAAGTGTTTAAGATACTGGAAAACCTGAGTGATTCCGTGAGCGAGCGCGACACGGCCATTGATACACTTTTCCAGGAGCGAGCGGCTTTGAAGGGCGCGCTTGAACGTTGGTCTGCGCAGGCGCCAGAGGCTGCTCAGCAGGCCGCGCGGCGCGAGGCCGCTGAGCGAATTCAGGCTTGCTGGCGCAAAGAGGATTCCACGCGAGGCGTGGTGTTCGAGCTGTCTCTGGATGACCTGAACCTGAATGAGTTGCCTGAGATAAATGCCCACTTTGGTCATGTGATGCAACTGAGCCTCAGCAATAACCAACTGCAAGCATTGCCGAGGCATTTCCTCCGACGCTTTCCCGCGCTGCGCACGCTTTATCTCGACGGTAATCGTCTGGTCCACATCCCTCACGAGGTGTCGCAGCTTTGGTATTTGAAGCGGCTGTATCTATCGAACAACCTGATTCGGCCAAATCTTTGGGATGTCAGTAACCTGCAGAGCATGACGCGCCTGATCAAGCTGGACCTGTCCCATAACTCTTTGGGGCGGGGGCAACGATTGAACCTGTATGGCCTGGAGCAATTGCGGGTCCTCAAACTGCGGAATACACAAATCAATGTTTTGCCGCTGGGCGCGGTGACGCTGGAAAATCTTCGCACCTTCGATTTGCGCGACAACGCTATCAAGGTGCTTACGCAGATCGATCTCTTCTTGCATGAAACAGTGCACCGCGCCATGAATCTTCGGGGCAACGATCTTTCCCCGGGAACGTTGCAACGGCTCAGCAGTTACCGTAGACGACCGGGTTATCAAGACATCTATTTTGGCTTGTGGGGCAATGGCGAATTCCCGCTTCCTTCGGTTGAGCGTTGGCTGGTGGCGGTCCCGCTCAATGAAATGGCGCAATGGCGCGCTGAATGGCAACTGTTGGCGGGCGAGAGAATGGCCGATCGGTTTTTCAACCTGTTGTGGCACCTGTCGTCTTATCCCCCGTTGATTGCCCCGGAGCATCAAGCCTTGCGCCAGAACCTTACACAGCGCGTCTGGAATCTGATTGAGGCGGCCAATCATAATGGCCGGCTGCGCCGAATCCTTTTTGAGGAGCGCCTGGGTGATATGAGCGGAGGGATCGATGGGTGGCTGTTGAGCCTCAATGACCTCGAACTGGCTATGTTGCCGGTGCAGATGCTCTCGGGAAACGTAGCCAATGCAGGCCCTGACTTCATTAATTATTACCGGGCGCTGCGGCGCTTGGCCTCCATCCGCTATTACGTGCAGGGTGCGTTGGAGCTGCCGACCGATCGCGAAATCTGTGTGCACATTCTGGCCTTTCGACTGGCCCTGGCCGCCAGCCTCGACTTGCCCCTTGCGCTGCCCGGGCGATTTGCCACAGCGACTGCCGTGCCAGACGCCGATTCCGTGAATGAATTACGTCGACGTATTCTGCGTGATGAATCGCAGTTCAACTGGCCGGCAAAACTTGAGGATGGGGAATATTGGGTGGCGTTCCTGGAGCGCAAGTATTCGCAGCGCTTTGAGGCAGCGCTCGAGCAATTCCATCGCGCGCTGGAACTGGCCACGGCCAAAGTGGAGACTGGCGAAATGAACGAAGCCGAATACAAAAACTATATCGAAACCCTCGCTGTGCATATGAACAACGCCAAGACCGGTCTGGTGCGTGAGTTGACCCGCAACGAATGGATGGCTTTCGTGAACAGCTGACTGGCTGCTTATGCCTTTAAGCCATAAGCACCACACTTTGCGTGATATGGCCCGCCAGCCTTTCCCGGTATGATGTTCGCCCCCGCAGTCTGGATTGCGAATACGCCATGACCTTGCAGTACCCTACAATCGCCGATTGCGTCGGCAACACGCCCCTGGTCCGCTTGCAACGCATGGCGGGTGAAACCAGCAATACCCTGTTGCTCAAGCTCGAAGGCAACAACCCGGCCGGCTCCGTCAAGGACCGCCCGGCGCTGTCGATGATCACCCGCGCCGAACTGCGCGGGCAGATCAAGCCCGGCGACACCCTGATCGAAGCCACCTCGGGTAACACCGGCATCGCCCTGGCCATGGCCGCGGCGATCAAGGGGTACAAGATGGTGTTGATCATGCCCGACAACGGCAGCGCCGAACGCAAGGCGGCAATGACCGCCTATGGCGCCCAGCTGATCCTGGTCACCCAGGAAGAAGGCATGGAAGGCGCCCGCGACCTCGCCGAGCGCATGGCTGCCGAAGGCCGTGGCGTGGTGCTGGACCAGTTCGCCAACGGTGACAACCCCGAGGCGCACTACACCAGCACCGGCCCGGAGATCTGGCGCCAGACCCACGGCACCATCACCCATTTTGTCAGCTCGATGGGCACCACCGGCACCATCATGGGCAACTCGCGCTACCTCAAGGAGCAGAACCCGGCGATCCAGATCGTCGGCCTGCAACCGATGGAAGGCGCGGCCATCCCCGGCATTCGCCGCTGGCCCGAAGAGTATTTGCCGAAGATCTACAACGCGACGCGCGTGGACCGCATCATCGACATGGCCCAACGTGAAGCCGAAGACACCACCCGCCGTCTGGCGCGCGAAGAAGGCATCTTCTGTGGCGTGTCCTCCGGTGGCGCCGTGGCCGGTATGTTGCGTTTGTCCAAAGAAGTTGAAAACGCGGTGATCGTCGCGATCATCTGTGACCGAGGCGACCGTTACCTGTCGACCGGCATCTTCGATGAACCCAACTGATGGCCAAGCACGAGAGAGGCCTGCGCTTCCAACCGACGGGCGGCAGCCGGGCCCCGCAGATTCCGGTCGGCAAGAAACAACGCCTGACCATTGAGCGCCTGGCCAACGACGGTCGTGGCATTGTGTTCTTCGAAGGCCGCACCTGGTTTGTGAATGGCGCGCTGGCCGGCGAAGAGGTCGAAGCGCGGGTATTGGGCGCCCACGGCAAAGTGGTCGAGGCACGCACCGAGCGTGTGTTCAAGGCCAGCGAACTGCGCCGCCCGGCACCCTGTGCCCACGTTGGCCGCTGCGGCGGTTGCAGCGTGCAGCACTTGCCCCATGACGAACAACTTGCCCTGAAACAGCGCATGCTCGCCGAGCAACTGTCGCGTGTGGCCGGTGTCGAACCGCAAGAGTGGGCTGCACCTTTGAGTGGTCCGGAGTTCGGTTACCGACGCCGCGCCCGCGTGGCCGTGCGCTGGGATGCCAAAGCGAAAAAACTGGAGGTCGGTTTTCGCGCCGTGGCCAGCCAGGACATCGTCGCCATCGATGATTGCCCGGTGCTGGTACAGGCCTTGCAACCGATCATGCAGCGTTTGCCGAACATGTTGCGCCGCCTGAGTAAACCTCAGGCACTGGGGCACGTGGAGCTGTTCAGCGGCTCGTCGATTGCGGTGTTGCTGCGGCATATGGCGCCGTTGTCCGAGGCGGACCTGCAGGTATTGAAAGAATTTTGCACCTTCCATGAAGCCCAGTTGTGGCTGCATGGCGAGGGCCAGCCGGAGCCGGTCGACGCGGATTTGACTTTGGGTTATCGGTTGGCGCAGTGGGATTTGGAACTGGCTTATCGGCCGGGCGATTTTGTGCAGGTCAACGCCGGCGTCAACGCGGCGATGGTTGCCCAGGCCCTGGAATGGCTGGCGCCACAACCAGACGAGCGGGTGCTGGACCTGTTTTGCGGGCTGGGTAACTTTGCCCTGCCGCTGGCCAAGCAGGTGCGCGAAGTGGTCGCGGTAGAAGGCGTGCAGACCATGGTGGACCGGGCGGCGCAGAACGCCGTCAGCAACGATTTGCATAACGTGCAGTTTTTTCAGGCCGATTTGTCCCAGCCTTTGACCGACGCGGAATGGGCCAAACAGGGCTTTTCTGCGGTACTCTTGGACCCACCCCGCGATGGTGCCCTGGAGGTTGTGCGCAAGCTCGCCACCCTGGGCGCGAAGCGCTTGGTGTATGTGTCCTGCAACCCGGCCACGCTGGCGCGGGACACGGTTGAGTTGGTCAAGCAAGGCTACCGGCTAAAACGTGCCGGGATCCTCGACATGTTTCCACAGACAGCTCATGTCGAGGCCATGGCGTTATTTGAAGCGGGCTAGGATGCCCGTTTAATCCGACTGGCCTGTAGTCTCCTGGGCCGTGACCTGTCAGGGAGTTGTACGTAGCCTAAGGTTATGAAGCAGGTCAGCGATGATTTTTGGCGCATCAAAGGTGCGTCGTAGGGAAGGTAAGCAAGATGGTACAGGTGAGAGCACACCAGCCGATCAACACCGACGGCAGTATCAATCTCGAGGCATGGCTGGATCATGCCGTCAGTGTCGACCCGGCACTGGACCGTGAAGCCTTGAAGGCCGCTTGCGAGTTCGCTCGTGAGTCCGAGCAACAGAACAATGCGGCCAAGAACCTGTGGGCGGAAGGCACTTCAAGCTTTCGCACCGGGTTGGAAATCGCCGAGATCCTCGCCGATCTCAAGCTGGACCAGGATTCGCTGATCGCCGCCGTGCTCTATCGCGGCGTACGCGAAGGGCATATTGCGTTGCCGCTGGTCAGCCAGCGCTTCGGCGCTGTGGTCGCCAAGCTGATCGACGGCGTGCTGCGCATGGCCGCCATCAGCGCCAGCCTCAGCCCGCGCCAATCCATGGTGCTGGGCACCCAGGGCCAGGTCGAGAACCTGCGCAAAATGCTCGTGGCCATGGTCGACGACGTGCGCGTCGCGCTGATCAAGCTGGCCGAGCGCACCTGTGCGATCCGTGCGGTCAAGACCGCCGACGACGAAAAGCGCAACCGTGTCGCCCGCGAAGTCTTCGATATCTACGCGCCACTGGCGCACCGCCTGGGCATCGGCCATATCAAGTGGGAGCTGGAGGACTTGTCCTTCCGTTACCTCGAACCCGATCAATACAAACAGATTGCCACGCTACTGCACGAGCGGCGGCTCGACCGTGAGCGCTTTATCACCGACGTGATGGGCCAGCTGCGTTCCGAGTTGCAGGCCACCGGCGTCGACGCCGACATCAGCGGCCGGGCCAAACACATCTATTCGATCTGGCGCAAAATGCAGCGCAAGGGCCTGGCGTTCAGCCAGATCTACGACGTGCGCGCCGTGCGCGTGCTGGTGCCGGAAATGCGCGACTGCTACACCGCGCTGGGTATCGTGCACACCTTGTGGCGGCACATTCCCAAGGAGTTCGACGACTACATCGCCAACCCCAAGGAAAACGGCTATCGCTCGCTGCACACCGCGGTGATCGGCCCCGAGGGCAAGGTGCTGGAAGTGCAGATTCGCACCCACGCCATGCACGAAGAGGCTGAGCTTGGGGTGTGCGCGCACTGGCGCTACAAGGGCACCGACGTCAAGGCCGGGTCCAACCAGTACGAAGAGAAAATCTCCTGGCTGCGCCAAGTGCTGGAATGGCACGAAGAACTCGGCGACATCGGCGGCCTGGCCGAACAGCTGCGCGTGGATATCGAGCCGGATCGCGTCTATATCTTCACCCCCGACGGGCACGCCATCGACTTGCCCAAGGGCGCTACGCCGCTGGATTTTGCCTACCGCGTGCACACCGAAATCGGCCACAACTGCCGGGGCGCCAAGATCAACGGGCGCATCGTGCCGCTCAACTACAGCCTGCAGACCGGTGAACAGGTCGAGATCATCACCAGTAAACACGGCACGCCGAGCCGCGACTGGCTGAACCCGAACCTGGGCTACATCACCACATCGCGGGCACGGGCGAAGATCGTCCACTGGTTCAAATTGCAGGCGCGCGACCAGAACGTCGCCGCCGGTAAAACCCTGCTCGAACGTGAATTGGCCCGCCTGGGCTTGCCACAGGTGGACTTCGACAAGCTGGCCGAAAAGGCCAACATGAAGATCGCCGAAGACATGTTCGCCGCCCTCGGCGCCGGCGATTTGCGCCTGGCGCAGCTGGTCAACCTGGCGCAACAGCTGGTCGAGCCGGAGCGCGGCAGCGAGCAGCTGGAGCTGATCCCACGCAAAGCCACCGGCTACAAACCGGGCAAGCGTGGCGATATCCAGATCCAGGGTGTGGGCAACCTGATGACGCAAATGGCCGGTTGCTGCCAGCCGTTGCCGGGGGATGCCATCGTCGGTTACATCACTCAAGGCCGTGGCGTGAGCATTCACCGCCAGGATTGCGCCTCGGTGCTGCAACTGGGCGGGCGCGAGCCGGAGCGCATCATCCAGGTTAGTTGGGGCCCGGTGCCGGTGCTCACCTACCCGGTGGACATCATCATCCGCGCCTACGACCGCTCCGGTTTGCTGCGTGACGTGTCGCAAGTGCTGCTCAATGAGCGGATCAACGTGCTGGCGGTCAACACCCGCTCGAACAAAGAGGACAACACTGCGTTGATGTCCCTGACCATCGAGATTCCGGGGTTGGACGCACTGGGGCGGTTGCTGGGGCGCATTTCCCAGTTGCCGAACATCATTGAGACGCGGCGTAATCGTACCCCATGAGTAGCTGGATGAACGCGGACTGAAAATGTGGGAGCGGGCTTGCTCGCGAAAGCGGTGGTTCAGTTAACTATGTACTGACTGATACACCGCATTCGCGAGCAAGCCCGCTCCCACATTCGATCTTCAGCGTTCTCACCTCGGCGGAAAGAGACTGATGTATTCACTTGAAGACCTGCTGCACCTGATGAACCGCCTGCGCGATCCCCAATACGGGTGCCCGTGGGACATCAAGCAAACCTACGCCACCATCGTCCCGCACACCCTGGAAGAAGCCTACGAAGTCGCCGACGCCATCGAGCGCGGTGACTTCGATCACCTGCAAGGTGAGCTCGGCGACCTGCTGTTTCAGGTGGTGTATTACAGCCAGCTGGCGCGGGAAGAAGGGCGCTTCGAATTTGCCGGGGTGGTCGACAGCATCACCCGCAAGCTGATCCGTCGCCATCCCCACGTGTTCCCTACCGGCGATCTTTACGCGCCGCTGGATATCCCGCAGTTGAGCGAAGAGCAGGTCAAGGCGCGCTGGGAGCAGATCAAGGCTGAAGAGCGTGCGGAAAAGTCCGAGGCGCCTCAGCAATTATCCCTGCTGGATGATGTGCCCATGGCCTTGCCATCGCTGTCGCGCGCCGCCAAATTGCAAAAGCGCGCCAGCCAGGTCGGCTTCGACTGGCCGGCCGCCTTGCCGGTAGTGGATAACGTGCGCGAAGAACTGGATGAAGTACTCGAAGCCATGGCCGATAACGACTCGGTGGCCATCGCCGATGAAGTCGGTGACCTGCTGTTTGCGGCGGTCAACCTGGCCCGTCATCTCAAGGTTGACCCGGAAGCCGCGCTGCGTGGCGCCAATGCCAAGTTCGAACGACGTTTCCGATTTATCGAACAGGCATTGCGCGACACGCACCAATCCATAGAAGATTGCACCCTCGAAACGTTGGACGCCCTGTGGGGCGAAGCCAAACGTCAGGAAAAGAATGTGTCCAGCTGCGGTTGAGCAGTTGCCTAAGTGAGTAAGCACCATGAGCCTTTCCCTTCGCGACCAGTTGCTCAAAGCAGGTCTGGTTAACCAAAAGCAGGCCAAGCAGGTCGGCAAAGAGAAGCAGAAGCAGCAGCGCCTGGTCCATAAAGGCCAGGCCGAAGTTGATGACACCCAGGCGCGTTTGGCTGCCGAGGCGCACGCCGAGAAGGTCAAGCGCGATCAGGAGCTGAACCGCCAGCAGCAGGAAAAAGCCGAGGCCAAGGCCCGTACGGCCCAGGTCAAACAATTGATCGAGACCTCGCGCCTGCCCAAGCTGACGACCGAGGACTACTACAACTTTGTCGACGACAAGAAGGTCAAGCGCCTGTCGGTCAACACCTTGATGCGCAACAAACTGAGCAACGGCTCCCTGGCGATCGTGCATCACGGTGGCAGCTACGAAGTCATCCCGCGTGAAGCGGCGCTGAAGATCCAGGAACGTGCGCCGGAGCGTATCGTGCAGCTCAACATCCTGACTGAAAGCCAAGTGCCGGATGAGGATGATCCGTACGCTGCCTACCAGATCCCGGATGATCTGATGTGGTAAGGCTCTAGAAACAGTAGCGAGGCAAGCAGGCTTGCCCTAATGCCGTTCAGTTAAGCGCAAAACTCCTGTGGGAGCGGGCTTGCCCGCGAAAGCGGTGGGTCAGTCAATATCAATGCTTGCTGGGCCGACGTCTTCGCGGGCAAGCCCGCTCCCACATTTGATCTTCGCTGCTTTAAGCATTGCGTTTGCTTAAATGAACGGCATTAAGGTTTGCCCTGCGTTGGGGGGGCGAAGCCCCCCCAAAAATAACAAACCCCGCTCAAAAGGCGGGGTTTGTGTTTTAACCAGTAGCGTCAGCCGATCACCAATCCACTGCGTAACTCAGGCTGAAGGTACGACCTTCGGCATTCGGGTACGGCGCACGCGCGTTGGCCTGGGCGAACATGTTCTGGTAGTTGCGGTTGGTGAGGTTGTACACCGCACCTTCGAGGCGACCTACCGGCAACCTTACCGAACCCAACAGGTCGGCCAGCGTGTAGCCTTTGATGTCGCGGCCGTTGTTGTCTTTGAACGCGGCGTCATAGTCAGCCAGGCGCATGCCTTGCAGGCGCAGGCTATAGTCGCCACGGTCGTAGCCGACAAAGGCGGTGGTCTTGGCAGGTGAGATACGTGTGGCCGGCAGGTCGATCCATTTGCCGTTCTGCTGGGTCTCGCCTTTGGCGTACGCGTAAGTACCGCCTACCGACCATTGATCGGTGAAGTTGTACGTCAGGCTGGTTTCAATGCCGCGCACACGC
Source organism: Pseudomonas sp. D2002 (assembly GCF_013385735.1). NCBI lineage: Bacteria > Pseudomonadati > Pseudomonadota > Gammaproteobacteria > Pseudomonadales > Pseudomonadaceae > Pseudomonas > Pseudomonas sp. D2002. Next base: position 282,373 of record NZ_JACAPL010000015.1, read on the forward strand.
TCTTTCTGATTGATCAGGCGCAGTACCCGGTCATTGGCGTCATAGAACTGGGTGACGTCCGAAGTGTTTTCATACGCCGTGACGTTGGCCAGCCACTTGTCCCAATTGCCACGCCAGCCCAGCTCGTAGCTGTCGACCTTCAGCGCCTGGGCATTCAGGTTTTGAATGTCGTACTTGCTGTTCACGTCACGCAGGAAGCGCTGGATATCCGGCAGGGAAAAGCCCTGGCTGAAGTTGACGAACACATCCTGGTTTTCGCTCAGGTGATACACAGCACCGAGGTTATAGAGGGTGTCATCGTACTTGAGCGTGCCGCCCGGCAGTGTCGCGCGATTGCCGGTCTGGACGATCTCGCCATAAGCGATGCTGTCGGAAACCTCGCTCTGGATCCACTCGCGGCGTACGCCGCCACGCAGGGTCCAGTCACCAATGTCGTAGGACAATTGGCCAAAGATGGCCTTGGTGGCGGTGGCGATGTCCGGGCCCATTTCGAACGTGGTGCCGGTCTTGGTGTAGGTCAGGCCGTTGACGCGGTATTGGTCGCCGCGCTGGCGTGAGGTTTCATGGTCATAGTCGGCACCCCAGACCAGGTTGCCGGTGGCCGGGCCGATGTCCGGCATTTGCGTATCGATCGCCGCGCGCAGGCCGTAGACATCCTGCACGCTGTTGTTGTCGGATATCCCGGCGCGGCCACGCGACAGATCCGGGAAGAACAACGCGTCGGCACGCCGCCAGTAACTTTCGACCTGCAGGCCCTGGCCGTAGAAATCCTTGTCGGTGTAGTTAAGGTTGACCGCCTGGTTGTGGGTGAAGGGTTGGTCGTCCAGGTCCAGGCCTTTGACTGCGACGGCGGTACCGGCGTTACGTGGGTCCTTGGTGTAACGCGTGTCTTGTTCGTCTTTGTAGTCTTGCAGCGACAGGCTGATCTTCTTGTCGTCATCCAGCTCGTAGCCGAAGCGACCTTGCAGGTCATAGGTGTCGGTGTCCATGTTGCTGCCCTGGGACGTGTCCTGGGGAATGCGTTTTCCGTTGCCGTCGAACTGATCGTTGCGTTGCACGTAGTTGCCCGAAAGGTACCAGTCCACAGGGCCTTGACGGCCCGTTGCGCTCTGGAAGCCCTCGTAGGAGAACCCTTTGTGGCTGAAATTGTTGCCGGCGGTCATGCCGATTTTGCTGCTGAAGGCCAGGTCTTCACCTTTGTTGCGCTTGGTGATGATGTTGATGATGCCGCCTGACGCACCTGCACCGTAGACACTGCTCGCGCCGGAGATAACCTCGATACGCTCGATGCTTTCCGGTGCCACGCTGTTGAGCTGGCGGAAGTTGTCGCGCGTGGCGTTCTGGGACACGCCATCGATCAGGATCAGCGTGTTGCGCCCGCGAAGCGTCTGGCCGAAGTTGCTCATGCCACCACTGGAGGGCGCAATACCCGGCACCAATTGCCCGAGGATATCCGCAACCCGGCGTCCCGCACCTGTCTGCTGGCGGATCTGGTCTTCGCTGATGACCTGCACAGAGCCTGGAATCCCCGCAATGCTGGTTTCATTGCGCGTGGCCGAGACCACGGTCGCCTGCAGTTGCAGGTTGTTGGGGGCTGCCTGGGTTTCTTCAGCCTGATCGGCCCAGGCTGGGCCGCTCATGGATCCGAGCAGGGGCAGCAGGACTGCCAGTTGCGATTTGTTCATGACCTTGCCTTTCAGTTATTAGAAGTATTGACAGAAAAACCGGATGTCTCGGGTGTTCGGGTGAACGAACGGATGGCGCGGATACCCACGGCGGCCAAGGCATACGTGAGTGCCACCAGCCAGAAGCTGTGCGCCAGGCCCACCATTGCCATGCCGATACCGCCCATCAAGGCGCCGCACAGCGCGCCGGCTTTGGCGGCGCTGTTGCCCATGCCCAGGGCGAAACCTTGCTGGCTGGGCGCAACGGTATTGGCGATCAACGTGTAGGCGACGGGCAGCAAAGCGCCTTGCCACACGCCCCACAGCAACCGGCTGGCAAGGAAGCCCAGCCATTCGTTGGCCATCGCCGTGAACGCAAGCGTTAAGGCGCAGGCCCACGTGACCCATTCGATGATGCGTAGCGTGTGGGCCGGTTGATGTCGGTCAAACAGCCGGCCCCAAAGCGGCGCGGACAGTGCCAGCGTGAGTGCGCTGGCGGCGTAGCTGGCGCCGATCAACCAGGCGGGTGCCTGGAGCACATCGGCGACGTACAAGGCGTAAAACGGCTGGGGCATCATCTTGGCGGCCTGAATCAATACGATGATCCCCAGCATTGCGCCAAGCCAGCCTTTGGGCAGTGCGGCAGGCGCGCAGGTGCGGGTTGGCCGCGAGCGCGGTGCATCGCTGGGCAGGAACACGCTGAGCACTGCGCAGCCCAGGCACACGGCAGTGGCGCTGTAGCACAGCAGGGCGAAGCCCGAGACATCCATCAGCCAGCCGCCCAACACCGGCCCCGCCAGTGACCCCACGGCGGTTGCCGATTGCAGCCGAGCCAGAATATGCCCGCGCCCGCCATCACCACAGCAGGCCAGTGCATAGGCTTGGGCCGCCGCGATGAAGCCGGCCAGCGCACCTTGCGCCACTCGGATCACCACCAGCAGCCACGGATCGTAGGTGACAGCGGCCAGCGCCTGGCATACCGCCAACGCCAGCAGCGCGCGAATGATCATCGGCTTGTGACCGGTACGGTCGCCCAGGCGCCCCCACATTGGCGTCAGGATCATCGCTGCCATCATCGGCCCGGCGTACACCAGCGAAGACAGCAGGCCGGTGTACTGGGCGTTGGCCGCGCCCAGCAACTTCTGGATCTGCAACGGCCAGAAGGGGCCGCTCATTTCCATGGCCCCCATCGACACCAGTTGAATCACCACCAGCAGCCGCAGCGCGGTGGGGTTAGCTGCCATCGGCGGCGGCACTCAGCGGGTTGGGCAGGCGCCCGACGATATCGGCATGGCTTTCCAGCAGGCGCATGCGCATGAACGACTTGGCGGGCCAGTCCTGCTCCAGCAGCGCTTCGCGCTCGGTTGCCCAACGCTGGGGTTCGACCTGGCTGCGCAAGTCGTCGAAACACTGGCTGACCTGGGCCGACAGTTCATCCCAAAGCAACGCCTGGGGGATGTCGAAGTGGCGGGCACTGAGCAATACCAGCTCGCCCAGGTGGCACATGAATACCGTGTGCAGCAGCTTGTCACGTACAAAGCCCGCGTCGTCGTACAGGGTCATCCTGGGGTCGTGCAGTTCGATGTCCAGGCCGTGGGCGTGCAAGGTTTTGCGGTCGATGCGGATATCACCGAAGTCACGCAATAACAGGCGGCTCAGTTGCCCGTCTGCGGCCATGACCATGAAGGAGTTCTGCTGGTGGGCCTCGAAGGCAACGCCATAGCGCAGGTACATGCCCAACAGTGCCGGAACGGCAATCGCGGCATAGTCGCGAAAGAACGCCAGCATGGCATCAGCGTCGTCCTGGCCTTTGCTCAGGCGCACCCATTGCCTCAGCAGCGGCTGGCCGTGCTGGTCGAGTGCAAACAGACTGCCGACGGGTACCGCCATTTCGCCCGGTTGGAGCAGGCTCTGGGGATTGTCGCGGTAGAGAACCGCCAAGTGGCGGGCGTGTTCATCGTTGGCCGGTTGAGGCTTGAAGTGCACGCCGATCCGCTCGGGGACGATGCTGAGGATTTGCGCAATGGCAGGCTCGCGCTCAAGGATCGTCAGCAGCAAGTGGCTGATCCGCGGGCCCATGCGCGCCGAGCGTGGCGAAACCGTGCGCTGCACACTGGTCAAGCGCAGTGAGACCGGGAGTTTGACCATCGGCGCGTCGCAGCTGCCTTCAGGCAGGACAGTCCTGAACGACATGGTCGGGTGGGCGGTAAATGCGACGATATCGGTCAGCACCAGCAGCTTGTCACCGATTTCGTTGGCGAACAGTTGGGGTAATTCCTGACGGGCCTGCCAAGGGTGCGCTGGCAGCGGCAGGTAGTCACCCGCTTCAAGACCCTGTGCTGCAAGCGTTGCAGTCAATTGCCGGGCAGCCTGTGGAAAGTGCTGTTGCCACCACTGCCAGTAATCTGCGGTATCGGCCAATACTTCGATATGCGCGTATTGGCGATGCAGCGCGCAAAGCAACACCGGGAAGCGTGCTTCGAACTCCGGTGAAAAGTCGATCACCTGGTCGGTGGCCAAGCCCAGCTTGGTCTTGTAGTTGGGGTGCCATGGGTGGCCCAGCGTGCCCCATTGTTCAAGCACGGACGTGGCGTTGGTCACGCTTGCATCGTGCTTGAGATGGCTCAACAGATTGTGCTGGTGGGCCGGGTCCATGGCCGCGTGCAGCTTGAGCGTCCACTGCTCGTGAAAGGCCAGGCACAGCGTGTCGTTGACGAAGCTGTCATCAATTTCGGTGTTGAGACGGCTCAGGACCTCAAGGTCGGCCGATGATTCGAGGCTGCTGTTAAGCAAGGTCAGCAGTTGCGAGGGGAATTGAATCTTCTGCTCGGGCTGGCCATCACGCACCAGCATGACCTGGCCACGCAGGTCCCAACTGGCCATACGGCCGGGGCGCAAGTGATCGAAGCGCAGGCGGGTGTGGTCAGGCAGCGCCAGCCAGCAGTGGCCGCGTTCGTCATAGGTGCGCGTGTCGGGGTTCAGCAGGCCTTCACGAAACAGTGCCTGGATCAGGCGTTGGAAACTGCGCTCGGCGGCGGGCGCCAGGGTGTTGATCAGGGAATCAAGGGTGATGTGATTGGCCACAAATTGCGGAGTGGCAAGAGCTTCACCCCAGCGCTCAAGCAGTGATTTTTCCGGCGTGCTGTTGTGTCCATGCATCAAGTCGAATTCCTTATCCGTGGTCCTGGGTGAAAAGCGCGCGAATGGTATCGAGAACTATTACCAAATGTCTATTTTTTGTTACGCTTTTTGCACAAACGAATATTCGGGCAGGGTGGAAGGCGTGACTTACCTACGAATAAAGTGATCAATCAGGCGCGCAGACAAGGCCTGGAAGCGTCTGGAACAGGCTAGTTCAGGGGGCTGGGAATGGCTTGTAGTACGCGGACGGGTGCTTTGTAAGATGTGTCTTCTTTGCTACGAGGGCGCAAATGCAGAGGATAATCGCTGCTGATGAAACGCAAAAAACCCGCTCAATGGGCGGGTTTTTTGTGTAGGCGGCCCGGCTGCGTGGGGCCGGGCGTCTACGCGATATCAGAGTTTCAGGAGCTTTGTGCCTGACGTTTCATCTCTAGAGATTCGAGCTCGTTTTTATAATTGTGGGCTTCGCTCTCGTCGTGAAACATGCCGACCAGTTGGTCTTGTTGATGGACATCCCAGATGTGAATCCCATGGCCCAGTGCTTCGTGAGACATGTGTGCATCGTCGCGTTCAGTTACTTTTACAGTCATCTGCTTGCTCCAATCTCTGGTTGATCTGCGGCAAGTCGTCGCAGGCCTCTTTTATATGTTTTGTTAGTTTGCTAAGTAAACTGGTTTTGCACGCAACAATTCATTGCGCAAAACGCAACATTGCTGCAGGCCCCGTAAACCGCGACATTGCGTCGCAGGGTGCTGAGTTTTATGACAAAAGTTTCATGTTTGAGGCAGGCATTTATCTTGTGTTGACCCTGCCGGCGCCTTCGCGAGCAAGCCCGCTCCCACATTCGACCGCATACTCATGTTGGAACTCGGTCAGTGTGGGAGCGGGCTTGCTCGCGAAGGCGCCAGGGGCTTCAGATAAAAATCAGCAGGCGAAAAAAAGCCCCGCATTCAGCGAGGCTCCTTTTGTGCCCATCAGCCTGTCAGCTACCTTTGACAGCCTTGCCGTCAACGGTGCCGTCCAGCAGCATGATGTTGTATTCCTTGCCGTCGGTTTCTACCTGGCGCAGGGCAACCAGGATGCCGCCCCAGTCCTTGGCGAACCACATCTGGGTGATGCGCTTGCTCTGCGACGGGTCGCGCACGCGCTCAACCTTGATCGCGTCAATGGTGCCGGCTTTGGTCTGGACCTTTTCCGGGCCGATCACGCGGAAATCGTAGGTGTCGACGTCGGTGCCTTCGACTACGCGGTAGCTCATGCTTTTCTTGCCGGCGGCGACGTCGCGCTGCAGGGCAAGCTGATAAGTCGACTTGTCGAGCATGCCGCTTTCAAGGGTAACGTTGACCGGGTCCTTGTTTTCGAAGCCGGTGACCTTGTTGGTCGCATGGTCGAAATCGAGGTTGATCTTCTTTGCCTTGCCCAGGCCGCCGCGCTCGAAGGTGTAGCTTTTCGGTTGCAGGGCGTCCTTGTCGAAACTGATCACGCTGGTTTCGGTGAGGCTGGCGATCATCATGGAAGCCTTGAAATTCAGGGTCCAGGAGCCATTGTCATTCTTGGTCAGGCTGCGCTCGGCCGAACCACTCATGGGCAACTGTTTCCAGTCGGCGGTGTAGCTGGCGGAGAAAGGGTGAAGGTCTGCTGCTTGCACGGCTGGCAAGGCGAACAGCGCAAAAGCGAAGAGCAAGGCGCGACGCATAAAATCTCCTAGGTTCGAATCAAGTGGCCGCTGGCCGCGAGTAGCTGACCGTCCAATAATGCACCCTGTTCACCAAGAATCAATCGCCCCTCGGCAAACCAGCGAACAGCCAGCGGGTAAATCCTGTGTTCCTGGGTATGAACCCGTTGCGCAAGCGTCTGCGCTGAGTCCGCAGACTCTACCGGAACTACTGCCTGTACGACCAGAGGCCCGCCATCGAGTTCCTCGGTGACGAAGTGCACACTGCAGCCGTGCTCTGTGTCGCCGGCCTCGAGGGCGCGTTGGTGCGTATGTAACCCTTTGTATTTTGGCAGCAGGGAAGGGTGGATATTGAGCAGGCGCCCTTGGTAATGCCGAACGAAATCAGCGCTCAGAATGCGCATGAAACCGGCAAGGACCACGAGTTTGGGGTTGAAGGCGTCGATCAGTTCGATCAAGGCGCTATCGAAGGCCTCGCGGCCCTCGAAAGCCTTGTGATCCAGGGAGCGGGTATCGATACCTGCGTCCCTGGCGCGTTGCAGGCCGTAGGCGTCGCTGCGGTTGGAGATCACCGCAGCGATGCGCACCGGGCTGTCGCCGGTACGCGTGCTGTCGATCAGGGCCTGCAAGTTACTGCCGGTGCCGGAGAGCAGCACCACGACATCACAGGTCTGAAGCATCAGTGAGCCTTGAGGTTCTTCAGTTCAACCTGAGCCGCGCCTTCTGGAGCGGTGGCGATCTGGCCGATGACCCAAGGCTGCTCGCCGGCTTCACGCAGTACGTTCAGCGCGGTTTCAACGTGCTCTTGCGCCACGCAGATGACCATGCCCACGCCGCAGTTCAGCACGCGGTGCATTTCGGTCTCGTTGACGTTGCCTTTCTCTTGCAGCCAATCGAATACGGCAGGGCGAGTCCAGCTGGCCACGTCGACGATCGCCTGGGCGCCTTTAGGCAGCACGCGCGGGATGTTGTCCAGCAGGCCGCCGCCAGTGATGTGGGCCATGGCTTTGACGGCGCCGGTGTCTTTGATCAGCTTGAGCAGTGGCTTGACGTAGATGCGCGTCGGGGCCATCAGCAGGTCGGTCAGCGGCTTGCCGTCGAGCTGGGTGTTCTCGATGTCGGCGCCGGACACTTCGATGATCTTGCGGATCAGCGAGTAACCGTTGGAGTGCGGGCCGGACGATGGCAGGGCGAGCAGGGCGTCACCGGCAGCGACTTTGGAGCCGTCGATGATTTCGGATTTTTCGACAACGCCGACGCAGAAACCGGCCAGGTCGTAGTCTTCGCCTTCGTACATGCCTGGCATTTCAGCGGTTTCGCCGCCGACCAGGGAGCAACCCGACAGTTCGCAGCCGGCGCCAATGCCGGTCACGACTTGGGTCGCGGTCTCGACGTTGAGCTTGCCGGTGGCGTAGTAGTCGAGGAAGAACAGCGGCTCGGCACCGCACACCACCAGGTCATTGACGCACATGGCAACCAGGTCGATGCCGATGCTGTCGTGCTTGTTCAGGTTCAAGGCCAGGCGCAGCTTGGTGCCCACGCCGTCGGTGCCGGAAACCAGCACAGGCTGCTTGTAGCCGGCCGGGATTTCGCAGAGGGCGCCAAAACCGCCCAGGCCGCCCATGACTTCGGGGCGCGCAGTGCGCTTGGCGACGCTCTTGATGCGTTCGACCAATGCTTCACCGGCGTCGATGTCTACACCGGCGTCCTTGTAGCTCAGGGAGGGTTGCTTGCTCATGATCCAGGCCTTTAGGGGGGATTTCTGGGTAACGACCGAGCGGCAGGCGCTTTGGATAAAAGGCCCAGCCGTTGACGGTCTGCGAAGGCGCGCGATTTTATCAGGCTTGAGAGGCAGCGGCCATCCTCGGGCCGACGGGCAGGGCTATATAGGTTAAAAAAGCCGGTTAAAAAAATGCTAATCGGCTCTGCCTTGGTGCGTATTAAGGTATAGCCTTTAACCCGCTATCGTTATGACAGTACAAAAACTTGCCGAGACCCGTGAATGTTTTACCGGCCGCTGTGGTCACAGCCATGCCAAGCCGAGTTCACGCGGTCTGTTCCAGCCGCTAAATTTGTCGTTCGGGAATCTTTCATGCGTCTGTGTAAAATCTTCTTTGTAGGCTGCTTGTCGTTGGTCAGCCTGGCGAGTCATGCCGAAACCCTCAATGGCCTCTATCAAGTGCTTGAACCGGTCAGCAGCCAGTCGCCCCAGGAGCGCGACCAGGCCACCCAGCGCGCGGTGCAAACCCTGGTGATCCGCCTGACCGGTGATGCCAAGGCCGCCGACGGCCCGGGCCTGGCGGCGATTCGCAAAGACCCGCAGCAAATCATCAGCCAGTACGGCTACGACGCCGGCCCGCCGGAAAGCCTGCAAGTGGACTTCGACCCGGTCAGCACCGATCGCGCCCTGCGTGAAGCAGGGCTGTCGATCTGGGGCAGCAATCGGCCGTCGATTCTCGGCTGGTGGCTGAACGACTCCACCGAAGGCAGCAGCCTGGTCGGTGATGGTCAGGCAATTGCCGGCGCCCTGCGTCGCGCGGCGCAACACCGTGGCCTGCCATTGCGCTTGCCGCTGGGCGACCTGGATGAGCAAGTTGTCGCTACTGCACCGAATCTCGAAAGTGCCGACGCCACGCCACTGCGCGCGGCCTCCGAGCGCTACGGCGCCGACGCGTTGCTCGCCGTACACGCGCGCCAGGAAGGGAATCAATGGCAGGCCAAATGGCGCCTGTGGTTGGGCGACAAAAGTGAGCAGGGCACTGCCCAAGGTGCCGACACCGCCGCCGTGGCCGATGCCGTGTTGCTGGCCGTCAGCCAAAAGCTGGCGCCACGCTTCGCCGTCAAGCCGGGCGTGAGCAGCGAGCAATTGCTTGAAGTGCAGGGCATGACCCTGGAGCGCTATGCCGCGCTGGGTCATTTGCTCGAACCCTTTGGTGGCCAGCCGCAGCTCGTGGATGGCAGCCGCATTGTGTATCGCGTCAACGGCAGTGCCGATCAGTTGCGTACCCAGTTGAGCCTGGCCAAGTTGCATGAAGTGCCGGCAGGTGAAGCACCTGTCCAGCAGCCAGTGGTGGATGGTACGCAGCCGGCCGCTGCACCTGAGCCGCAGGCGCAACTGCGTTTTCGTTGGTAAAAGTTCTTCCTATATAGATAGAAGCAAATAATGGAGTGGTTTATGGCGGATACGCGTCGTTGGGTGTGGCTTGGCGGGATTGTCCTGCTGTGCGTTTTTGTGTTCTTGCTGCATTCGATCCTCACGCCGTTCCTGGTTGCGTTACTGCTGGCCTATCTGTTCGATCCCGTGGTGGATCGCCTGGAGAAAGCTGGCCTGTCGCGCACCCTGGGCGTGGTGGCGGTATTTGCGCTGTTCACGTTGATCATCACCGCGCTGGTGCTGGTGTTGGTGCCCATGCTCGCCAAGCAGTTGGTTCGCTTGTATGAGCTGGCGCCGCAGATGCTTGACTGGTTGCAGCACACGGCAATGCCGTGGGCTCAGGCCAAGTTGGGGCTGGCGGACGGTTTCTGGAAGTTCGACAAGGTCAAGGCGGCCATCAGTGAACACATGGGGCAGACCACCGATATCGTCGGTGTTGTGCTCAGCCAGGCCACGGCCTCCAGCCTGGCGCTGATCGGCTGGTTGACCAATCTGGTGCTGATCCCGGTAGTGGCGTTCTACCTGCTGCGTGACTGGGACATCATGATGGCCAAGATCCGTAGCCTGCTGCCGCGTAACAGTGAGGAGCGCATCGTCTCCCTGGCGGAAGAGTGCCATGAGGTGCTCGGCGCGTTTGTTCGCGGTCAGCTTCTGGTGATGTTGGCGCTCGGGATCATCTACGCGGCCGGCCTGATGGCTATCGGCCTGGAACTGGGCCTGTTGATCGGTTTGATCGCCGGTCTGGCCGCAATCGTGCCGTACATGGGCTTCGTGATCGGGATTGGTGCCGCACTGGTCGCCGGGCTGTTTCAGTTCGGTGGCGATCTGTACCCGATGCTGGGGATTGTTGCGGTGTTTATGGTCGGCCAGGCCCTGGAAGGCATGGTGCTGACGCCGTTGCTGGTGGGGGACCGGATTGGTCTGCACCCGGTCGCGGTAATCTTCGCGATCCTGGCAGGCGGCGAGCTGTTTGGTTTTACGGGCATCCTGCTGGCCCTGCCGGTAGCGGCGGTGATCATGGTGCTGGTGCGCCATGTGCACGATCTGTACAAGGATTCAGATGTGTATACCGGGGTTGAAGACCCCGACCTGTAACCGCTTCGTCACAAACCCGGCCTAGGCCGGGTTTGTTGTTTCTGCAGGCGGGGTGTCAAACAATTTGCGCAAATCGACCCAAGTTAACGCAAACCTTTGATTTTGCTTGTGGCCTGCTGCATTGTGCGCCCGGCGTCACGGGTATAAACTTTGCAAACTTTACACAGAGGCCACTAACGGTTCGTTTGGAGCCGTTCAGTCAGCATGAAACCGATTCAGCTGCCCTTGGGTGTGCGTCTGCGTGACGACGCCACCTTTATCAATTACTACCCAGGCGCCAATGCCGCTGCACTCGGCTATGTCGAGCGGCTCTGCGAAGCCGACGCCGGGTGGACTGAAAGCCTGATCTATCTGTGGGGCAAGCACGGCGTGGGGCGCACCCACCTGTTGCAGGCCGCGTGCCTGCGCTTCGAACAGATGGGTGAGCCGGCGGTTTACCTGCCGCTGGCTGAATTGATGGACCGTGGCATCGGCATCTTCGACCACCTGGAACAATACGAGCTGGTCTGCCTGGACGATCTGCAGGCGATTGCCGGCAAGGCTGATTGGGAAGAAGCGCTGTTTCACCTGTTCAACCGTTTGCGCGACAGCGGCCGACGCTTGCTGATTGCCGCATCGACCTCGCCGCGTGAATTGCCGGTGAAGCTGGCCGACCTCAAGTCGCGCCTGACCCTGGCGCTGATCTTCCAGATGCGCCCATTGTCCGATGAAGACAAACTGCGCGCCCTGCAACTGCGTGCGTCCCGTCGCGGCCTGCACCTCACCGATGAAGTCGGGCACTTTATTCTCACCCGTGGCACCCGCAGCATGAGCGCGTTGTTCGATTTGCTCGAACAGCTCGATCAGGCCTCGTTGCAGGCTCAGCGCAAGCTCACCATCCCGTTTCTCAAGGAAACCCTCGGCTGGTAGCCAGGCCTTGTATTGCGTGGCTTTCGGCAAATTTCAGGCGCCAGAAAACCTGCGTTTGGGCCGGTTTGGCCACGCAACGGGCAGGTATTGGGTGTTAAGGGCTTAGATGTCATCGTTCAAACAAGAAGTCACATAGATCACGATTGAATTTGCAAATCGATGTGATATTGGGCATAGTCTCGACTTCTTTACATATCAGCCACGGTCGTGCCCATGCTAAATCGCTTCGCACCCCTCGTGCCTCTCGCACTCGTTACCCTGTTGTTTGGTTGCGCCACCCACACTCAAAACGTGGCTGAGCAGCAAAAACCAGCACAACAGTCCCAGGCAAAATTCGTTGCATCACAGTCTTCCACTGTTTATGAGGAAGAGGTGGCAACCGAGAAGGAACTGGCCGACTTCGCCGGCAGCAAGCCTTACCAGCTTCCAGTTCTGGCCGACAGCATCCTCGAACGCGGCATGTCCCTGATCGGTACTCGTTACCGTTTTGGCGGCACCTCTGAAGCCGGTTTCGACTGCAGCGGCTTCATCGGCTACCTGTTTCGCGAAGAAGCCGGCATGAATTTGCCTCGCTCGACCCGCGAAATGATCAACGTGGATGCACCGTTGGTCGCACGCAACAACCTCAAGCCCGGTGATCTGCTTTTCTTTAGTACGGCTGGCCGTGGTCGCGTAAGCCACGCCGGTATCTACTTGGGCGATAACCAGTTTATCCACTCCAGCAGCCGCCGCAGTGGTGGTGTTCGAGTCGACAACCTGGGCGACAGCTACTGGAGCAAAACCTTCATCGAAGCCAAGCGCGCACTCGCCATGGCCCCGACTACGGTTACCGCCAGCAAGTAAAGTTAAAGTGATACTTGAAGTTTGACGTGTAAGCGCTAGAATCCCTGGACATTGTTGTAATCCGTTCGCGCGAGCTTTGCTTGCGCGTTCTGGTTTTCAGCGTTCGGCAGCGAAAGCCGCATCCAGACCAGGATTGTTCTGCCCATGTCGACCTCAGCCCGCCTCATTCTGCTTGTTTGCGCCGCGCTCCTCAGCGCCTGCGCAAGCCGTCCACCGCCGCCTGCGCCCGTCGCCGTCAAGCCTAAGCCGGTGTTCAATTATTCCACCCAAAGTTTCTCGCCTGCGGCCGAAGACGTGCTCTTCCGTGCGCTGGGCCTGGTCGGCACGCCTTATCGATGGGGCGGCAACACGCCGGACTCGGGCTTTGACTGCAGTGGCTTGATTGGTTTTGTCTACCGTGACGCGGCGGGCATCTCTTTGCCGCGCACCACCCGTGAACTGATCGTGATGCGTGCCCAGGACGTCAGCGAAGCGAACCTGCAGACCGGTGACTTGCTGTTCTTCGCCACCGGCGGCGGTTCACAGGTCAGCCACGCGGGGATCTACGTGGGCGAAGGCCGCTTTGTGCATGCGCCGCAAACCGGCGGCACAGTGAAGCTGGATACGCTGTCCAAGGCCTATTGGCAGAATGCCTACTTGAGCGCCAAGCGCGTGCTGCCAGCAAACCTGGCGCGCAACCCTTAGGGCTCAGCAGAAATAAGAATGTGGGAGCTGGGCGTTTGTGGGAGCCGGGCTTACCCGCGATGCAGGCACCTCGGTCTTCAAATTGGACCGAGGTGATGCAATCGCAGGCAAGCCAGCTCCCACAACAGCCAGCTCCCACATTGGTTTGTGGTGTATTCGAGATCGGCTATTTGGCGGCCGACACCCGCCACACCTTATTCCCCACATCATCGGCCACCAGCAAATCCCCCTGCTGATCAATCACCACGCCCACTGGCCGGCCCATGGCTTTCTCGTCTTTGTCGAGGAACCCGGTCAGCACATCCACCGGCTGGCCTTTAGGCTGGCCACCCTCGAATGGCACGAAGATCACCTTGTAGCCACTGTGCGGCTTGCGGTTCCACGAACCGTGCTGGCCGATAAACGCTCCATTGCTGAACTGCGCCGGGAGTTTGCTGCCTTCGGCAAAGGTCAGGCCCAGCGATGCGGTGTGCGGCCCCACCGCGTAGTCCGGAGCGATGGCCTTGGCGACCAGGTCCGGGTTTTGCGGGGAAACGCGTACATCCACGTGCTGCCCGTAGTAACTGAACGGCCAGCCATAGAAGGCCCCATCCTTGACCGAGGTGATGTAGTCCGGCACCAGGTCGCTGCCGATCTCGTCGCGCTCATTCACCGCCGTCCACAGCTTGCCACTCTGCGGTTCCCAGGCCATGCCGTTAGGGTTGCGCAGGCCTGAGGCAAAAATGCGGTGCTGGCCGGTGGCGCGGTCGACTTCCCAGATCGCCGCGCGACCTTCTTCCGCCGCCAGGCCGTTCTCGCCGACGTTGCTGTTGGAACCGACGCTCACATACAACTTGCTGCCGTCCTTGCTGGCCACCACGTTTTTGGTCCAGTGGTGGTTGATGCTGCCGCCCGGCAAGTCGACCACCGTGGTGCCGGCTGCCTTGATTGCGGTTTCGCCCGGCTGATAAGGGAAGCGCAACAGCTTGTCCGAATCCGCCACATACAGGTCATTGCCGACCAGCGTCATGCCGAACGGCGAGTTGAGGTTCTCCAGGAACACGGTACGGGTTTCGGCTACACCATCGTGATCGGCATCACGCAGCAGGGTGATACGGTTCGGGCTCGGCACGGCGGCGCCGGCGCGGCCCATGACTTTCTCCATGACCCAGCCACGAATGCCCTTGGCATCATCCGGCTTGGGCGGCGCGTTGGTTTCCGCCACCAGCACATCACCGTTGGGCAATACATACAGCCAGCGCGGGTGGTCCAGGCCTTCAGCAAACGCCGCGACCTGGGTGCCGGAGGCCGCTGTCGGCTTCGCGCCGTCAGGCCAGCCGATTGCCGGGGCGATGTTCACAGTGGGGATCAGGGTTTTGTTCGGCTCCGGCAGTTTGGGCGAAGGCCCGGTGCCGTCGGAGACCTGCAAGGTAGAGCTTTCGCCGCAGGCGGCGAGGGTGCCTGCGAGCATGATCAGTAAGGCGAGTCTGGTTTTATGCATGGTTTTCTCCTTAATACCTGTAAGGGTAGAGAAGCGCGGCAGTCGGATGGTTCAAGTGCAAGGCCAGCTTTAATTGACGCTCCACCCCCAACCCACTAACCTTCGCGGCTTGTTCCAGGTGCTCTGTGGTCGTGTGCCGACAGAGTGAAACAGGGAAGCCGGTGAGCGAGCGCACTTGTACACAGTGCTGCCGCGATTCCGGCGCTGCCCCCGCAACGGTAAATGAGTCAAGACGGTGCCTTTTGCCACTGTATCCACGTGATATGGGAAGGCGCGCCGTCGGCCTGTTTTCGATGAAGAGAACGCCACTCATGAGTCCGGAGACCGGCCTGGATCATCCAACAGCATCACGGTGGGCGATGCTTGGCTGTCTGTTTTTTCTTTTTCCTGCCCGCCGTTTTTGTCCAGCCCCAACGGAGAGCTGCCATGACTGATTCCCCCGACCGCGACGAACGCCACCTGGCGCGCATGCTGCGCAAAAAAGCCGTGATCGACGAGCGCATCGCCAACTCCCCGAACGAATGCGGCTTGCTGCTGGTATTGACCGGCAACGGCAAAGGCAAAAGCAGCTCGGCGTTTGGCATGCTTGCCCGCGCCATGGGCCACGGCATGCAATGCGGCGTGGTGCAGTTCATCAAGGGGCGTAACAGCACCGGCGAGGAATTGTTCTTCCGCCGCTTTCCCGAGCAAGTGCGCTTCCATGTGATGGGCGAAGGCTTTACCTGGGAAACCCAGGACCGCCAGCGCGACATCGCCGCCGCCGAAGCCGCCTGGGCGGTGTCCCGCGCGCTGCTGCAAGACCCCTCCATTGGCCTGGTGGTCCTGGATGAGCTGAACATCGCCCTCAAGCACGGTTACCTCGACCTCGACCAAGTACTCAGCGACCTGCAAGCCCGCCCGCCGATGCAGCACGTGGTGGTCACCGGCCGTGGCGCCAAGCCCGAGCTGATCGAAATGGGCGACACCGTCACCGAAATGGGCATGCTCAAGCACGCATTCCAGGCCGGTATCAAGGCACAGAAGGGCGTCGAACTTTGAATCAGCCCCGTCATTGCCCGGCCGTACTGATCGCCGCTCCGGCGTCCGGCCAGGGCAAAACCACCGTCACCGCCGCGTTGGCGCGTCTGCACCGCAACCTGGGGCGCAAGGTGCGCGTGTTCAAATGCGGGCCGGACTTCCTCGACCCGATGATTCACGAACGCGCCAGCGGTGCGCCGGTGTATCAGTTGGACATGTGGATGGTCGGCGAGCAGGAAAGTCGGCGTTTGCTATGGGAAGCGGCGGGCGAGGCCGACCTGATCCTGATCGAGGGCGTGATGGGCCTGTTCGACGGCACGCCCTCCAGCGCCGACCTGGCGCGGCACTTCGGCGTGCCGGTACTCGGCGTCATCGACGGCACCGCCATGGCCCAGACCTTTGGTGCGCTGGCGTTGGGCCTGGCGCGCTACCAGCCGGACCTGCCGTTCGCCGGCGTGCTGGCCAACCGCGTCGGCACCTTGCGGCATGCGCAACTGCTGGAAGGCAGCCTCACCGAAGGCCTGCGCTGGTATGGCGCGCTGTCGCGTGAAACCGGGATCGAGCTGCCCAGCCGCCACCTGGGCCTGGTGCAAGCCAGCGAATTGAATGACCTCGACGTGCGCCTGGACGCCGCCGCCCAAGCCCTGGGCAGCAGTTGCGAAGTCGCCTTGCCGCCGCCGGTAACCTTCGCCGCGCCGGAAGTGATCGAAGCCGAGCCGTTGTTGGCAGGCGTGCGCATTGCCGTGGCCCGCGACGAAGCCTTCGCCTTCACCTATGGCGCCAGCCTCGACCTGCTTCGGGCGATGGGCGCCGAGTTGCACTTCTTCTCGCCGATCCACGATCGCGCATTGCCTGACGCCGACAGCCTCTATTTGCCCGGAGGTTACCCGGAACTGCATCACCAGGCGCTGTCGGAAAATACCCCGATGCTCAACGCTATCCGCGCGCACCACGCGGCGGGCAAACCGTTGCTCGCCGAATGTGGCGGCATGCTCTACCTGCTGGACTCGCTCACCGATGTCGACGGCATCCGCGCCGAGCTGGTCGGCCTGCTGCAGGGCGATGCGGTGATGCAAAAGAAACTCGCGGCGCTGGCCCTGCAAAGTGTCGAGTTGCCGGAAGGCGTGCTGCGCGGGCACACCTATCACCATTCCCTGACCAGCACCGAGTGGCAGCCGATTGCCCGTGGGCTTAGCCCTAACGGCGGGCGCGGTGCTGAGGCGGTTTACCGACAGGGGCGGATGACGGCTTCCTACGTGCACTTTTACTTTCCCTCCAACCCTACGGCGGTGGCTGCTTTGTTTGCGCCGAGCCTTGAGAGTGCTATCGCAGGCAAGCCAGCTCCCACATCGACAGCGTTCGCAAATCAAAATGTGGGAGCGGCGGTGCGACGATTCGACTTGCCCGCCAACAAGCCATGACAGACAACGCCTTCCCCCAAGCCGAACGCGACGCCGTCTACCGCGCCATCGCCGAACGCCGCGACATGCGCCACTTCACCGGCGGCACTGTCGCCCCCGAGTTGCTGCAACGCCTGCTCCAGGCCGCGCACCAGGCGCCCAGCGTCGGCTTGATGCAGCCCTGGCGGTTTATCCGCATCAGCGACCGAAACCTGCGCGGCCAAATCCAGCAATTGGTGGAAGAAGAGCGTGTACGCACCGCTGAAGCCCTGGGCGAGCGCTCCGATGAGTTCATGAAGCTCAAGGTCGAAGGCATCCACGACTGCGCCGAGGTGCTGGTCGCCGCGCTGATGGATGATCGCGAGCGCCATATTTTTGGCCGCCGCACCTTGCCGGAAATGGACATGGCGTCGCTGTCCTGTGCGATCCAGAATCTGTGGCTGGCCGCCCGCGTCGAGGGTGTTGGGATGGGCTGGGTTTCGCTGTTCGAACCGCAAGCCCTGGCCGACCTGCTGGGCTTGCCGCCCGGCGCAAAACCCCTGGCTGTGTTATGCCTCGGGCCGGTGGCGGAGTTCTACTCGGCACCGATGTTGCAACTCGAAGGCTGGACCGAACCACGGCCGCTGAGTGACATGCTGTATGAGAATGTGTGGGGAGTGAGTCAATGAGTGTGGCCTTGCTGTGTGTCGCTGCGGTGGCGCTGGATGCGCTGTTGGGCGAGCCCAGGCGCTGGCATCCGCTGGTGGCGTTCGGCAATTTTGCCGGGCGCATCGAGCAACGCTTCAACACGGGCGGGCGCGGTTGGCGCAGCCACGGCGTGACCGCGTGGTTTATCGCGGTGGTGCCGCTGACCCTGCTGGCGACTGCACTGTCATGGGCGCCGTATATCGGCTGGGTGCTGGAGATTCTGGCGCTGTACCTGGCGTTGGGCATGCGCAGTCTCGGCGAGCATGTGATTCCGGTCGCCCAAGCCCTGCGTGGCGATGATCTGGATGAGGCACGCAAACGCGTGAGTTACCTGGTCAGCCGCCAGACCAGCGAGCTGGACCGCACCGAAGTTGCGCGCGCGGCGACCGAGTCGGTATTGGAGAACGGCAGCGACGCCGTATTTGCCGCCATTTTCTGGTTTGTCGTCGCCGGTGTGCCGGCCGTGGTGCTTTACCGCCTGAGCAACACCCTCGACGCCATGTGGGGCTATCGCAACGAGCGCTTCGAGCGCTTTGGCTGGGCGGCGGCAAAAATCGACGATGTACTCAACTACATTCCTGCACGCCTGGTGGCATTGACCTACGCCGTGCTCGGCAAAACTCGCCTGGCGCTTAAATGCTGGCGCACCCAGGGCCCGACATGGGATAGCCCCAACGCCGGGCCGGTAATGGCGGCGGGTGCGGGCGCATTGGGCGTTGAACTGGGCGGCGCGGCGATCTATCACGGTGAGCTGCATCAGCGCCCGCAACTGGGCGAAGGCCCGGCGGCAGACGCCGACGCCATCGACCGTGGCTGGCAACTGGTGCAGCGCGGCGTATGGTTATGGCTGTTGATCCTCTGCGCGGGGGCGCAATTTTATGCTTGAGCACGGTGGCCGGCTGCGTAAGGCCGTGATTCAGTACGGGATTGCCGAGGCGGACTGGCTTGATTTGTCCAGTGGCCTCGCGCCCTGGCCGTGGCCGATCCCCGAGATCCCGCTGCGGGCCTGGGCGCGGTTGCCGGAAACCGATGACGGCCTGGAAAAGGCCGCCAGCGAGTACTACGGCGCCGCCCACGTATTGCCGGTGGCGGGTTCCCAGGCGGCAATTCAATTGCTGCCGCGCCTGCGCCGCTCCGGCAAGGTCGGCGTGTTGTCGCCGTGTTATGCCGAACACGCCGAAGCCTGGCGCCGCGCCGGTTACGTGGTGCGCGAAGTGCAGGAGCAGGAAGTCGACTTCTTTCTCGACGGCCTCGACGTGCTGGTGGTGGTCAATCCAAACAACCCCACCGGTTTGAGTCTGAGCCCGCAACGCCTGCTGGACTGGCACGCGCGGCTGGCCCAGCGCGGCGGCTGGCTGGTGGTGGACGAAGCGTTTATGGACGTGACGCCGCAATTGAGCCTGGCCAGCCAGGCCCATCAAGTCGGCCTGATTGTGTTGCGCTCGTTCGGCAAATTCTTTGGCCTGGCCGGCGTGCGCCTGGGCTTTGTGCTGGCGGAACGCAAGCTGCTCAAGTTGCTCGCCGAACAGCTCGGCCCTTGGGCGGTCAGTGGGCCGACGCGGGTGCTTGGCCAAGTGTGCCTGCGCGATACGGCGGGGCATGTGCAACAACGAGAGCGTTGTATCGAAGCCGGCCAGCGCTTGTTTGACCTGCTTGAGCGCCATGGTTTTCAGCCTCACGGTGGCTGCGCGTTGTTCCAGTGGCTGATCACGCCGCACGCCGAGCGCATGCACGAATTCATGGCCCAGCGCGGCATCCTGCTGCGCCTGTTTATTCACGACAGCAGCCTGCGCTTTGGCCTGCCCGACACGGAGGCGGATTGGTTGCGCCTCGATCAAGCCCTGGCCGCCTATAAGGAAGCCGCATGAGTACGCTGATGGTGCAAGGCACCACCTCCGATGCGGGCAAAAGCACCCTGGTGACTGCGTTGTGCCGCTGGCTGGTGCGCCAGGGCATCGCCGTAGTGCCATTCAAACCGCAGAACATGGCGCTCAACAGCGCCGTCACCGCTGAAGGCGGCGAGATCGGCCGCGCCCAGGCGGTGCAGGCTCAGGCCGCCAACCTGGCACCGCACACCGACATGAACCCGGTGCTGCTCAAGCCCAACAGTGACACCGGTTCCCAGGTGATCATCCACGGCCGTGCCGTCACCAGCATGAACGCCGTGGCCTATCACGACTACAAAGCCATCGCGATGCACGCGGTGCTGGCCTCCCACGCGCGTTTGAGCGCGGCCTACCCGGTGGTGATGGTGGAAGGTGCGGGCTCCCCGGCGGAGATCAACCTGCGCGCCAACGACATCGCCAATATGGGCTTCGCCGAGGCGGTGGATTGCCCGGTGCTGCTGATCGCCGATATCAATCGTGGTGGTGTGTTTGCCCATCTGGTCGGCACCCTCGAATTGCTGTCGCCGACGGAGCAGGCGCGGGTCAAGGGGTTCATCATCAACCGGTTTCGCGGCGATATCGCCTTGCTGCAGCCAGGGCTCGATTGGCTGGAAGCGCGCACCGGCAAACCGGTGGTCGGCGTGTTGCCCTATGTGATGGACCTGCACCTGGAGGCCGAAGACGGCATCGACCAGCGCCAGATCGACAAGGCCGCGCAAGTGCTCAAGGTGGTGGTGCCGGTGTTGCCGCGCATCAGCAACCACACGGATTTCGACCCCCTGCGCCTGCATCCGCAGGTCGACCTGCAGTTTGTCGGGCCCGGCCAGGCGATTCCTGCCGCTGACCTGATCATTCTGCCGGGCTCAAAAAGTGTACGCAGTGATTTGGCCTACCTGCGCGCCAACGGCTGGGACACGGCAGTGGCCCGGCACTTGCGCTATGGCGGCAAGGTACTGGGGATTTGCGGCGGGTTGCAGATGCTCGGTGAACACGTGCACGACCCGCTCGGGCTGGAAGGGCCTGCCGGGTCGAGTGAAGGCTTGGGCTTGCTGGCGTTCAGTACGACGCTGGAACAAGAGAAGCAGTTGCGCAATGTGCGTGGGCGCTTGTTGCTCGAGGACGCGGAGGTCAGCGGCTATGAAATCCATGCGGGTGTGACCTCCGGCAATGCCTTGTCGCGTGCCGCCGTGCTGCTCGATGACGGGCGCAGTGACGGCGCCCAGAGTGAAGACGGCCAGATTCTTGGCACGTATCTGCATGGCTTGTTTGAAACGCCGGCGGCGTGCAGTGCGTTGCTGCGCTGGGCTGGGTTGCAGGAGGTGCAAGAGGTGGATTACCACGCCCTGCGCGAGCGCGATATCGAGCGGTTGGCGGACCTTGTGGAGAACCATCTGGACACCGATTTGCTGCGTAAGCTGTGCGGGATCTGACGGTGTATATCCGATTTCTCTGTGGGAGCTGGCTTGCCTGCGATGGCGGCCTGCCAGCCAACCGCTATTCAACTGATACACCACGTCCTAAATGTGGGAGCGGGCTTGCTCGCGAAGGCGGTGGGGCGGTGTACATATCCATTCCTTGGGTAACGGCCACTTATGGTTCCGCTCTTACAGCGGCTCACTTTTTGAGGGACCAAAAAGTAAGCAAAAAGTCCTCGCCCCACCACTCGGCACCTCGCCCAGGCTCGGTGTGCCCGAACGC
>NZ_JACAPL010000015.1:303771-303999 GCF_013385735.1 Pseudomonas sp. D2002
GCGTGGTTTAACGGGGCGCCTGAGATCAAAATCAAAAGCCAGATCTACAGCCAAATCTACAGCCAGATCAAAAGCCAATCTGCCTGTTTGTGGGAGCTGGCTTGCCTGCGATGGCGGTCCGCCGGTGTACATATCCATTCCTTGGGTAACGGCCACCTATGGTTCCGCTCTTACAGCGGCTCACTTTTTGAGGGACCAAAAAGTAAGCAAAAAGTCCTCGCCCCACCA
>NZ_JACAPL010000016.1:0-5469 GCF_013385735.1 Pseudomonas sp. D2002
TAGAGCGGTGTTGTTTGGCTCTATTAACGTTTCGATCTTCTCGGTCGAAAGCGGAGAAAAAGAGGTGTTGACAGCAGCGTGTAACGCTGTAGAATTCGCCTCCCGCTAACGAGAGATCGGAAGCGCAAGTGGTTGAAGTTGTTGAAGAAATCTTCGAAAACTTCTGAAAATAATCACTTGACAGCAAATGAGGCTGCTGTAGAATGCGCGCCTCGGTTGAGACGAAAGATCTTAACCAACCGCTCTTTAACAACTGAATCAAGCAATTCGTGTGGGTGCTTGTGGAGTCAGACTGATAGTCAACAAGATTATCAGCATCACAAGTTACTCCGCGAGAAATCAAAGATGTAACCAACGATTGCTGAGCCAAGTTTAGGGTTTCTTAAAAACCCAAAGATGTTTGAACTGAAGAGTTTGATCATGGCTCAGATTGAACGCTGGCGGCAGGCCTAACACATGCAAGTCGAGCGGTAGAGAGAAGCTTGCTTCTCTTGAGAGCGGCGGACGGGTGAGTAATGCCTAGGAATCTGCCTGGTAGTGGGGGATAACGTTCGGAAACGGACGCTAATACCGCATACGTCCTACGGGAGAAAGCAGGGGACCTTCGGGCCTTGCGCTATCAGATGAGCCTAGGTCGGATTAGCTAGTTGGTGAGGTAATGGCTCACCAAGGCGACGATCCGTAACTGGTCTGAGAGGATGATCAGTCACACTGGAACTGAGACACGGTCCAGACTCCTACGGGAGGCAGCAGTGGGGAATATTGGACAATGGGCGAAAGCCTGATCCAGCCATGCCGCGTGTGTGAAGAAGGTCTTCGGATTGTAAAGCACTTTAAGTTGGGAGGAAGGGCAGTTACCTAATACGTGATTGTTTTGACGTTACCGACAGAATAAGCACCGGCTAACTCTGTGCCAGCAGCCGCGGTAATACAGAGGGTGCAAGCGTTAATCGGAATTACTGGGCGTAAAGCGCGCGTAGGTGGTTTGTTAAGTTGGATGTGAAATCCCCGGGCTCAACCTGGGAACTGCATTCAAAACTGACTGACTAGAGTATGGTAGAGGGTGGTGGAATTTCCTGTGTAGCGGTGAAATGCGTAGATATAGGAAGGAACACCAGTGGCGAAGGCGACCACCTGGACTAATACTGACACTGAGGTGCGAAAGCGTGGGGAGCAAACAGGATTAGATACCCTGGTAGTCCACGCCGTAAACGATGTCAACTAGCCGTTGGAAGCCTTGAGCTTTTAGTGGCGCAGCTAACGCATTAAGTTGACCGCCTGGGGAGTACGGCCGCAAGGTTAAAACTCAAATGAATTGACGGGGGCCCGCACAAGCGGTGGAGCATGTGGTTTAATTCGAAGCAACGCGAAGAACCTTACCAGGCCTTGACATCCAATGAACTTTCTAGAGATAGATTGGTGCCTTCGGGAACATTGAGACAGGTGCTGCATGGCTGTCGTCAGCTCGTGTCGTGAGATGTTGGGTTAAGTCCCGTAACGAGCGCAACCCTTGTCCTTAGTTACCAGCACGTCATGGTGGGCACTCTAAGGAGACTGCCGGTGACAAACCGGAGGAAGGTGGGGATGACGTCAAGTCATCATGGCCCTTACGGCCTGGGCTACACACGTGCTACAATGGTCGGTACAGAGGGTTGCCAAGCCGCGAGGTGGAGCTAATCCCATAAAACCGATCGTAGTCCGGATCGCAGTCTGCAACTCGACTGCGTGAAGTCGGAATCGCTAGTAATCGCGAATCAGAATGTCGCGGTGAATACGTTCCCGGGCCTTGTACACACCGCCCGTCACACCATGGGAGTGGGTTGCACCAGAAGTAGCTAGTCTAACCTTCGGGAGGACGGTTACCACGGTGTGATTCATGACTGGGGTGAAGTCGTAACAAGGTAGCCGTAGGGGAACCTGCGGCTGGATCACCTCCTTAATCGACGACATCAGCTGCTCCATAAGTTCCCACACGAATTGCTTGATTCATTGAAGAAGACGATAAGAAGCAGCCCGAAATTGGGTCTGTAGCTCAGTTGGTTAGAGCGCACCCCTGATAAGGGTGAGGTCGGCAGTTCGAATCTGCCCAGACCCACCAATTTTGTGTGGGAAACGCCTGTAGAAATACGGGGCCATAGCTCAGCTGGGAGAGCGCCTGCCTTGCACGCAGGAGGTCAACGGTTCGATCCCGTTTGGCTCCACCACTACTGCTTCTGAAAGTTTTGAAAGCTTAGAAATGAGCATTCCATCAGGTTGATGGTGAATGTTGATTTCTAGTCTTTGATTAGATCGTTCTTTAAAAATTTGGGTATGTGATAGAAAGATAGACTGAACGTTACTTTCACTGGTAACGGATCAGGCTAAGGTAAAATTTGTGAGTTCTCTTAATTGAGAAATTCGAATTTTCGGCGAATGTTGTCTTCACAGTATAACCAGATTGCTTGGGGTTATATGGTCAAGTGAAGAAGCGCATACGGTGGATGCCTTGGCAGTCAGAGGCGATGAAAGACGTGGTAGCCTGCGAAAAGCTTCGGGGAGTCGGCAAACAGACTTTGATCCGGAGATGTCTGAATGGGGGAACCCAGCCATCATAAGATGGTTACCTTACACTGAATACATAGGTGTAAGGGGCGAACCAGGGGAACTGAAACATCTAAGTACCCTGAGGAAAAGAAATCAACCGAGATTCCCTTAGTAGTGGCGAGCGAACGGGGACTAGCCCTTAAGTGGCTTTGAGATTAGCGGAACGCTCTGGAAAGTGCGGCCATAGTGGGTGATAGCCCTGTACGCGAAAATCTCTTAGTCATGAAATCGAGTAGGACGGAGCACGAGAAACTTTGTCTGAATATGGGGGGACCATCCTCCAAGGCTAAATACTACTGACTGACCGATAGTGAACTAGTACCGTGAGGGAAAGGCGAAAAGAACCCCGGAGAGGGGAGTGAAATAGATCCTGAAACCGTATGCGTACAAGCAGTGGGAGCAGACTTTGTTCTGTGACTGCGTACCTTTTGTATAATGGGTCAGCGACTTATTTTCAGTGGCGAGCTTAACCGAATAGGGGAGGCGTAGCGAAAGCGAGTCTTAATAGGGCGTCTAGTCGCTGGGAATAGACCCGAAACCGGGCGATCTATCCATGGGCAGGTTGAAGGTTGGGTAACACTAACTGGAGGACCGAACCGACTACCGTTGAAAAGTTAGCGGATGACCTGTGGATCGGAGTGAAAGGCTAATCAAGCTCGGAGATAGCTGGTTCTCCTCGAAAGCTATTTAGGTAGCGCCTCATGTATCACTGTAGGGGGTAGAGCACTGTTTCGGCTAGGGGGTCATCCCGACTTACCAAACCGATGCAAACTCCGAATACCTACAAGTGCCGAGCATGGGAGACACACGGCGGGTGCTAACGTCCGTCGTGAAAAGGGAAACAACCCAGACCGTCAGCTAAGGTCCCAAAGTTATGGTTAAGTGGGAAACGATGTGGGAAGGCTTAGACAGCTAGGAGGTTGGCTTAGAAGCAGCCACCCTTTAAAGAAAGCGTAATAGCTCACTAGTCGAGTCGGCCTGCGCGGAAGATGTAACGGGGCTCAAACCATACACCGAAGCTACGGGTATCACGTAAGTGATGCGGTAGAGGAGCGTTCTGTAAGCCTGTGAAGGTGAGTTGAGAAGCTTGCTGGAGGTATCAGAAGTGCGAATGCTGACATGAGTAACGACAATGGGTGTGAAAAACACCCACGCCGAAAGACCAAGGTTTCCTGCGCAACGTTAATCGACGCAGGGTTAGTCGGTCCCTAAGGCGAGGCTGAAAAGCGTAGTCGATGGAAAACAGGTTAATATTCCTGTACTTCTGGTTATTGCGATGGAGGGACGGAGAAGGCTAGGCCAGCTTGGCGTTGGTTGTCCAAGTTTAAGGTGGTAGGCTGGAATCTTAGGTAAATCCGGGATTCTAAGGCCGAGAGCTGATGACGAGTTAACTTTTAGTTAACGAAGTGGTTGATGCCATGCTTCCAAGAAAAGCTTCTAAGCTTCAGGTAACCAGGAACCGTACCCCAAACCGACACAGGTGGTTGGGTAGAGAATACCAAGGCGCTTGAGAGAACTCGGGTGAAGGAACTAGGCAAAATGGCACCGTAACTTCGGGAGAAGGTGCGCCGGTGAGGGTGAAGGACTTGCTCCGTAAGCTCATGCCGGTCGAAGATACCAGGCCGCTGCGACTGTTTATTAAAAACACAGCACTCTGCAAACACGAAAGTGGACGTATAGGGTGTGACGCCTGCCCGGTGCCGGAAGGTTAATTGATGGGGTTAGCTAACGCGAAGCTCTTGATCGAAGCCCCGGTAAACGGCGGCCGTAACTATAACGGTCCTAAGGTAGCGAAATTCCTTGTCGGGTAAGTTCCGACCTGCACGAATGGCGTAACGATGGCGGCGCTGTCTCCACCCGAGACTCAGTGAAATTGAAATCGCTGTGAAGATGCAGTGTATCCGCGGCTAGACGGAAAGACCCCGTGAACCTTTACTATAGCTTTGCACTGGACTTTGAATTTGCTTGTGTAGGATAGGTGGGAGGCTTTGAAGCGTGGACGCCAGTCTGCGTGGAGCCAACCTTGAAATACCACCCTGGCAACTTTGAGGTTCTAACTCAGGTCCGTTATCCGGATCGAGGACAGTGTATGGTGGGTAGTTTGACTGGGGCGGTCTCCTCCTAAAGAGTAACGGAGGAGTACGAAGGTGCGCTCAGACCGGTCGGAAATCGGTCGTAGAGTATAAAGGCAAAAGCGCGCTTGACTGCGAGACAGACACGTCGAGCAGGTACGAAAGTAGGTCTTAGTGATCCGGTGGTTCTGTATGGAAGGGCCATCGCTCAACGGATAAAAGGTACTCCGGGGATAACAGGCTGATACCGCCCAAGAGTTCATATCGACGGCGGTGTTTGGCACCTCGATGTCGGCTCATCACATCCTGGGGCTGAAGCCGGTCCCAAGGGTATGGCTGTTCGCCATTTAAAGTGGTACGCGAGCTGGGTTTAGAACGTCGTGAGACAGTTCGGTCCCTATCTGCCGTGGACGTTTGAGATTTGAGAGGGGCTGCTCCTAGTACGAGAGGACCGGAGTGGACGAACCTCTGGTGTTCCGGTTGTCACGCCAGTGGCATTGCCGGGTAGCTATGTTCGGAATAGATAACCGCTGAAAGCATCTAAGCGGGAAACTAGCCTCAAGATGAGATCTCACTGGAACCTTGAGTTCCCTGAAGGGCCGTCGAAGACTACGACGTTGATAGGTTGGGTGTGTAAGCGCTGTGAGGCGTTGAGCTAACCAATACTAATTGCCCGTGAGGCTTGACCATATAACACCCAAGCAATTTGAGTCGAAAGGCCAGATTGCGGTGTGTGAAGACGAAATGAACCGAAAGTTCGACGCTCACAAAACACCGAAAGCTATCACATACCCAATTTGCTGAAGCGAGACCA
>NZ_JACAPL010000017.1:0-193 GCF_013385735.1 Pseudomonas sp. D2002
CCGCGACCTTGACCAACAAAGCGCAAACCGACGTTACCGTTACGCTTTCGAATGGACAGACGATCACCATCAAAGCGGGTGAAACCGTAGGTTCGACGGTGTTCCAGACGCCGGCTAACGACGTTTACAACAACGGATCCACCGTCAGCACCACCATCGCCAAGACCGAGGGCGGTAACTTCGAGAACCTGGT
>NZ_JACAPL010000017.1:391-697 GCF_013385735.1 Pseudomonas sp. D2002
GAAGGCGGTAACTTCGAGAACTTGGTGACCGATCCGAAAGCAGCTGAAACGGCTATCACCGATTCGATCGACAACACCACGGTTACGTTGACTGCTGACAAGGCTTCGGTAGTTGAAGGTGGGGAGATTACCTATACCGCGACCTTGACCAACAAGGCGCAAACCGACGTCACCGTGACGTTGAGCAACGGCCAGACCATCACTATCAAGGCTGGTGAAACCGTCGGCTCGACTGTTTTCCAGACGCCGGCGAACGACGTTTACAACAATGGCTCCACCGTCAGCACTACGATCACCAAGACCGAA
>NZ_JACAPL010000018.1:0-1381 GCF_013385735.1 Pseudomonas sp. D2002
CAGCACCACCATCGCCAAAACCGAAGGCGGCAACTTCGAGAACCTGGTAACCGATCCGAAGGCGGCTGAAACAGCCATCACTGATTCGATCGACAACACCACGGTTTCCCTCTCCGCCGATAAAGCGTCGGTGGTTGAAGGTGGTGAGATTACCTACACCGCGACTCTGACGAACAAAGCTCAGACTGACGTAACCGTTACGCTTTCGAATGGTCAGACGATCACCATCAAAGCGGGTGAAACCGTTGGCTCGACTGTGTTCCAGACGCCAGCTAACGACGTTTACAACAATGGCAGCACCGTCAGCACCACGATCACCAAGACCGAAGGCGGCAACTTCGAGAACCTGGTAACCGATCCGAAGGCGGCTGAAACAGCCATCACCGATTCGATCGACAACACCACGGTTTCCCTCTCCGCCGACAAAGCCTCGGTGGTTGAAGGCGGTGAGATTACCTACACCGCGACCCTGACGAACAAAGCTCAGACTGACGTAACCGTTACGCTTTCGAATGGTCAGACGATCACCATTAAAGCTGGTGAAACCGTTGGCTCGACTGTTTTCCAAACGCCAGCCAACGACGTTTACAACAACGGTTCCACCGTCAGCACCACCATCGCCAAAACTGCAGGTGGTAACTTCGAGAACCTGGTGACCGATCCGAAAGCGGCTGAAACCACCATCACAGATTCGATCGATAACACCACCATCACTCTGACCGCTGATAAAGCATCGGTCGTTGAAGGCGGTGAGATTACCTACACAGCGACCCTGACCAACAAAGCGCAAACCGATGTCACCGTAACGTTGAGCAATGGCCAGACCATTACCATCAAAGCCGGTGAAACCGCTGGTTCGACTGTGTTCCAGACGCCAGCTAACGACGTCTACAACAACGGCTCAACCGTCAGCACCACCATCGCCAAAACTGTCGGCGGCAACTTCGAGAACCTGGTCACCGATCCGAAAGCAGCCGTAACCACGATCACCGACTCGATCGACAACACCACGGTTTCCCTGACTGCCGACAAAGCATCGGTGGTTGAAGGCGGCGACATCACCTACACCGCGACCTTGACCAACAAAGCGCAAACCGATGTCACCGTAACGTTGAGCAATGGCCAGACCATTACCATCAAAGCCGGTGAAACCGTTGGTTCGACCGTGTTCCAGACGCCAGCTAACGACGTCTACAACAACAGTTCCAGCGTCAGCACCACCATCGCCAAGACTGCGGGTGGTAATTTCGAGAACTTGGTCACCGATCCGAAAGCAGCCGTAACCACGATCACCGACTCGATCGACAACACCACGGTTTCCCTGACTGCCGACAAAGCATCGGTCGTTGAAGGCGGCGACATCACCTACACCGCGACCTTG
>NZ_JACAPL010000002.1:0-99652 GCF_013385735.1 Pseudomonas sp. D2002
GGCGACGTTCTGGCCGCGGGCAAACAGCTCAACCGAGTTGCTGCTCATGCGCCCATGTTGCTCGGCGTTATAGCGGTCGCGGCTGATCACGCCCTGGTCGTAACCGAGGCTGGTGCCGTACTCGGCAAACACCGGCTGCAGCCAGGCCCAGGTCACCGGGCGGCTCCAGCGCAGGTCGTTGCGCCAGTAGCCGCCGCTGTCGCCGGAGAGCATCTGGTCCTTGTAGCCGCGAATCGATGACTGCCCGCCCAAGCTCATGCGCTGCGGGCTGAACAGCACGTCTTCGCTGTGCTGGCCGGTCATCAAACTGCTGAAACTCAGCGACTCGCCCCACAACTTGAACGGGTACAAGTAGCTGACCGTGGCGGTGTATTTGCGGTAACGCGCATCGGCCTGGCCGGGCTTGGGGTCGTGATTGGCCTGGGCGTCGAAGGCGCCGATGCCGTCTTGCATGCCCAGGTCGATGTTGAGGAATGAGCTGCCAATCCGGCGGCCGTGGTTGATGCCGAACTGGGCTTCGCTGAGGCGGTTGCTGCTCAGCGCCAGCTTGCTGTCTTCGATGAAGTTGTTGGTGCGCAGGTAAGCCACGCCGGTGCTCAAGGAGGTTTTGCTCAGCGCATCGCGATGAATCACACGCTCCAGGCGCAGTTGGTGGTTCTGGCTGTCGCCGGTCTGCTTGAACTTGAAATTATTCGCCTGGGCCTGGGAGCGGTACTCACTTTCACTGTAGGTGTAGGTGAGGTTCCACCAGCCAAACGGCAGGCTGTAATTGAGCATCGAATTGCGTGAAGTTTTCTGGTGATCGCTGATTGCATCGTGGCCGCCGCGCAGCGACAGTTGGTCGGCCAAACCCAGCGGGTTATCCCAATCCAGGCTCGCGCCCCACTGCTGCTCGCCGGTGCTGCGCTGGCCGCCGTTGTGGCGCGACAGCCCGACGCGCCAAGGCTTTTGCGGGGTGTTTTTGACCAGCACATCGCTGCCGCCAACGGCCTTGCCCGGCGCCAATTCCATCTGCGCCTGGTTCGAGGGCAGGCGGTTGAGCTGGTCGACCATCTGCTCGATTTCGCGCAGGTTAAGCAACTCGCCCGACTTGCCCGGAAAGCTCATCGCCAGTTGGCGGTCGGTGATGCCGCTGCCCTCGGCGCCTTTCAGGTTTTCGAGTTTGCCTTCGACCACTTGGATCTTGAGGTTGCCGCTGGAGAGGTCTTGCTGCGGCAGATAAGCGCGGCTGGTCACCAGGCCTTTGGCGAGGTAACGGTCGGTGATCACCTTGAGTACCGCGTTGAGCTGCGGCACGCCCAGGCATTGGCCGATGTAGGGTTTGATCAGTTCGGCGCGCTCGCCTGCGGAAAGGCTGTCGGCGCCGGCGAGGTCGATGGTCTTGATCGGGAAGCAACGGGTGTCGACGGGAGTGGTCGGCGTTGCGGCGTCGGCGGATTTGCCCGGCAGCTCCTTGAGGTCTTCAAGGCGCTTTTGCTGCTCTTCGAGCAGGCGGTCCTGGCGGTCACGGATCAGGTCGGTGATGCCGGGGGTGTTCTGCGGGGGCGCGGCGTGCGCGAAGCCGGCAGAGCCCAGGCAGAAAAAAACGGACAGCAGGCCAACCCCGGCCCGACGCACAAAACGCCACATTTCTAGATCCCTCTACATGGCTCTGTGCCATTATTTTTCGGCGATCTTAGGGTGGCATTTTGATGGCGTCAATTAAATGTACGAATTTGTTTCAGCGTTGAAATGTTGGTGTCAGACAGTGAAAAAAATTAGTCTTTTTGCATCAATCACTTAACCGCAAAAATTGGATCCAATCGATCCGAACTGAGCATCGAGCCGTTTAGGGACCGCGAGACCCGGTGGGTCCGGACCGTTTTTAATATGACGTGATAGTCTTCAAACCCCACTCATGCGAACGCTCTTACATATTGAGCGAGGCAGCCAAATCAAGGACGACACACCCCATGCACATCAACCGTACTTTCCACCCGATTGGTCAAGGTGGGTTCTTCACGGAAACCCATGAGTTCAGCGCAGATGAGAAATTCACCATTGTTTATGACTGTGGGGTCGCTCAAAATCGAAAGCGTGCCAACAGTGTTGTACGCCACCCAGACCTCCAGAAGATGGATATCGATATACTGTTCATTTCACACTTCGACTACGACCATGTCTGCAAGCTGGCGGTGCTTTTAGAACATGTGGGTCATATAAAGAATGTGGTAATGCCGCTATTACACGACGAGGAGAAAATACTGCTGACTAACCTCTTTCGGCTATCGGGATTCAACATCCTGAGGTTGATCAACAACCCGAGCAGATTTTTCGGTAAGACGACAAAAATATTCCGTGTTGCAGGCATAGAAAATGAGAACGTCGTTGACGGCGCCACTGATGAACTACCTGTCTCTCTCGACACTCTCTCCCCTGCCATACCATTACGCAGTGGCATTCGTATCAGTATTCCCTTCAATAGCGCTCAGCCCGGCCATGACTGGATATTCACGCCCTACAATCATGAGTCCAGCATCCATCGGCAACTGCTTGACACCGAGCTAAGTGCACAGGGCTTCAATGTTCATAAATTACGTACCGACCCTAAGTACACGCTTGATAAGGCGATTAAAAAGCGTCGAGAGCTCAAGCGCATTTACAATATGCTACCTGGCGGGATCAACCTGAATTCAATGCTCGTGTATTCAGGCCCCGAATTTAATCATTCAAAGCTACGACTCAGATCCAGTGTTCAACATTCATTCGAAATATTTTGCCAGCATTCGCTGGCCTGCCCTGTAAATACCTACTGCCACCCAGACGTACTCTGGCCTGAGTGTTTTCATACATTCATTAGCCCTTCAAATATAAATTTCTCCTGCTGTATTTATGAGGATGAGTTCAGGGACATTTTTAATGCCCCCGGCTGTATTTACACCGGTGATACCGATCTAAATACACTTGACGTTCATGACGTGTTCAAAAATGTCTGGAAACACGTGGGTACGTTACAAATCCCTCATCATGGAGCAGCACCGTGCTTCGCCAGCGCGGTACTTGACTATCAAAAAATGATATGCCCAATCGCTGTGGGCAGTCACTTCCATAAAACCTACGGGCATCCGGCCATTTCGGTGATTAACACGATCATTCAAAAAGGTTGCATTCCGGTTTTTGTGACTGAAAACAACACCGCATTTGTTCAAACCATTAACTGATAACGCTTCTATCCGAGCATGGCGATTTTTTTTGCAAAAATAGCAAAGCAGCTCATCAATCAACCAACGCAGCCCTATGCGCCACCGCCCACGGCGCCATCAACCGCTGCGGGGTCTGGCAGGTCTTGCGCTTGAGCACGAAATTGCGGCACTTCTCGGCGAACTGTTGGCGGTTGTGCACCATGTCTAGCTGCATCTGTACCAACTCGGCTTCGCGGCAGCGTTCAACCTGGTCAATGTCCATCGCAGCTTTACGGACGCGAGCCACGGCGTATTTTTCATCGGTCAACACGCTGCCGGCCTGCTGCATCAGCCAGCGGTTGAACGCGTGCGGGCATCGCGGGCCGATGCCCTGAACCATCCCGTATTGCTCGGCTTGCAAGGCACTGATCGGCAGGCAGGCTTCGGTGAGTTGATGGGCGACTTCACTGCCGACGGCCCTTGGCAGGCTGTAGGTCCAGTATTCGGAGCCGTACAGGCCCATGGTTTTGTAATGGGGGTTGAGTACCACGCCCTCGCGGGCCAATACGATGTCGGCGGCCAGCGCCAGCATTACACCACCGGCGCCGGCGCCGCCGGTCAGGCCGCTGATCACCAGTTGCCGGGCCGTGAGCAGTTCGTGGCACACATCGTCGATGGCCTGAATGTTGGCCCAGGCTTCCAGCCCCGGCACTGGGGCAGCGTGGATGACGTTGAGGTGCACACCATTGGAGAAGCTGCCGCGCCCGCCCTTGATCACCAGCACTTGCGTGTCCCGCGTCTTGGCCCAGCGCAACGCCGCCATCAGCCGCTGGCACTGCTCGGTGCTCATGGCGCCGTTGTAGAACTCAAAGGTGAGTTCGCCGACATGGCCGGCTTCGCGATAGCGAATCGGTTGATAGGCCTGCTCATTGAATCGTTGAGTGGCGATCGAACTATCCAGCACGGGAATATCCGCCAGTGCTTCCGCCAGCACGTGGCGGGCCGGCAGCTTGAAGGTCTCCTCCCCCGGCCGGGCTTTGCGTTTGAGCGAGCCGATCCACAGGCTCTGATCACCGGCCGCCACCAGCACCGCGTCGTCCTGCACCGCGAGGATCTCACCCGGTGTGCCGTGGCGTGCATCCAGGTGCGCGTCGTACAGGTAATACTGCCCGCCCTGGATACTGGCCAGCACACCGGGCTGGCCATCGGCGGCGTCGATGCAGCGTTTGATGAAGCGTGCGCAATCGTACCAACTAAAGGTGCGGTCAGCCTGTGTCATGTTCGGCTGCAAACGCCCGATGACGTGGGCTTGGGTGTAATCGAGGGGCACCGGGACGAAACCCCGGGCGAACTTTTCCACCACGTCGCGGATGCAATAGAGGGCGGCGTCACTCACCGCGCCGTTGTACAGCTCGGACTTGCGCACATCGGCAGGCATGTCGAATTCACAGGTCGACCAGATCGGCCCCGCATCCATTTCTTCCACCGCCTGCAAAGCCGTGACGCCCCAGCGGCTGACCTGCTGGCTGATGGCCCAGTCCAACGCACTGGCGCCACGGTCGCCGACGATGCCCGGATGGATAATCACCACAGGGCGCTCAGGGTTGCTCCAAAGTTGCTGTGGCACACGGTCTTTCAGAAAGGGGCAGATCACCAGGTCGGCGTCTGAATCCTCGATCTGCTGGCACACCGAGGCTGGATCGGTGAACAGGACAATGCTGGGCGCGTGCCCCGACTGGCGTAAATCCAGCCAGGCCCGCTGGGTCAAACCGTTGAACGCCGACGCTAACAACATGATCTTCAATGACCGCATGGCTGACTCATCCTTGAGAATGCGCGGCCAGAGATGCTCCTTGAGCCTTCCCTGGCCTTTGATGGAAGCACAAGGATAGTTGGCGTGCCAGGCAGGCCAGCTGATCAGGATCAATCTTGTGTCAGCGAGTGCTTGAACGTAGGCGCCTGCGTTCAACCAATAGGCGCATGAGCCGGCGCGTGCTCCCGCGCGCCCTCTGCAACAAGGGACGCCAGGTATTCGCCAAACCCGCCGCGGCACTTGTAGTCCTGGCGCGCGCTGGTGACCACGGGATTGGTCGCCGTCCACACGATCCGCGCGCCAATCCTCTCGAGGTCGGCCACCAACTGCACATCTTCATGGGCAACCAAATGCTGGAACCCACCCGCGTTTCGATAGGCATCCGCACTCAGGCCCAGGTTGGCACCGTGGATATGGCGGTGGTTCTCGGTGAACTGATACAACTCGAGGTAGCGCGAACGAACCGATTCACCGTACTCGCTCCAACTGTCCACCTCGACGGTCCCGCACACCGCATCGGCGCCAAAGCCGATCTGGCGCACCAGCCAGTCGGCGGGCACAACCGTGTCAGCGTCGGTGAATGCCAGCCACTGGGCGCCCGCTTCAAGCAATTGCTCCGCGCCCACGGCCCTGGCCTTGCCCACATTTCGAACGCTCACCTCAAGCGTTGCAACACCCATGGCCGAAACGCGCGTGGCGGTCTGGTCCGAACACGCATCCAGCACCACCAGCAATTGGACCTGTTGATGGGCTAGGGCCGGATGAGCAATGGCGCGCTGGATGGAGGCGAGGCAGGCACTGATGTGCCGTTCTTCGTTATGGGCAGGTATCACAATCCCTATCATTGACGTTCCCTTTACCTGGCAAAGTGTCTACAGCTATCGACCGGGCCCTGAGTCAGAAGGTTTAAACAATCTGAAGGCGCCGCCAAATAATGGCGTCAGGCAGGTCGCGGTGATTAAACGGAACGTCACAGGCGCCACAGGCTCAGATGGTTTACGTGTTTGATGCACGGATGAACCCGCCACTCCTACGAACAGGTCAGCCATCATGTCTAACGATTATCAAGGTATCGCCAGTGTCATCACGGCTTCTCGCCACATGGGTACAGACTCGGATGAACGCCTTAATGAGACGGTAAAGATTCAATTGACCTGCAGCGGTAAACCAACGATTGCGCGGTTGAGTTTCGACACCCCGCTTCAATGGCCCGGCCACCCCAACTTTGTGCTGATCAACCTGCCGGACGGTTCATCGGTGGGTGGCGTGATTGCCGAGATTGAAAAGTCGACCGATGGCCCGGGTTGGGTGACGTTTACGGTGGATGATTGAGGTCTTCCCAACAGGCTTCAAATCACCTCCAGACGGCTGCCTCGAATGAGACACACAGACCAGTAATCGAGACGCACAGACAAGCCTATTTTCGCAGATACATTTTGTAACGTCCTATGATTGACGCTTGCTCGAATCGCCGCAGGGATTGGGTGGAGTGTGTTTATCACGCCCTTGAATCCGCAGCGAAAAATGAATCGAGTTCAGCAAACCAATCGATTTGGACAGACAAAAGGATGCGGGCTATGTCATTGCGTAATTTATCTTTACTGGTCACCACACTGGCGCTGTTAAGTGGGTGTAATGCGCTCGCGGGCAAAACCAACATGCTCAGTGATGAAGACGTGAAATCCCAAAGCGCCGGCGCATTGGGCTATGCCCCGACAGACCTGAGCATCGTCAACCGTCGAACCGAAGGCACCAACACCTACGTACTGCTTAAAACCAACGACAACAAGCAATTTAACTGCATTATCAACGGGGGCAATATTCTGACCTTCGGTATGTCCAACCCGCCTTCGTGTGCGAAGAAAGGTGAACAAATCAAGAGTGGCCCGTTCGGGAGCTGATCTGTCGCTGGAAAAAAGGGCCAGGCCACCTCTGTAAACGGAGGCCTGGCCCTTTTTTATTCGCTCAGATCAGTTTAAAAGACAAGATATCGGGCAGCTGGGCTCCGGCCCGTTCAGTCTGGGCAACCCAAACAAAATGCTCAGCGACTACTCGGCCGCCGCCGCACACCGTTTAAAGGGTGCGACCTACAGCGTCGCCCTGGTTGAAGGCAGCAATGAATAAACCCTATTGATCGGAGAGCGACCATGCACCCGCATAAAACCGCGATTGTTTTGATTGAATACCAGAACGACTTCACCACCCCCGGCGGCGTGTTCCATGACGCGGTGAAAGACGTCATGCAAACGTCCAACATGCTGGCAAACACCGCCACCACGATTGAGCAGGCACGCAAGCTGGGCGTGAAGATCATCCACTTACCCATCCGCTTTGCCGACGGCTACCCAGAGCTGACCCTGCGCGCCTACGGCATTCTCAAAGGCGTCGCCGACGGCAGCGCGTTTCGTGCCGGCAGCTGGGGCGCCGAGATCACCGACGCGCTGAAACGCGAACCCACCGATATTGTGATCGAAGGCAAACGCGGGCTGGATGCTTTCGCCACTACCGGCCTGGACCTGGTGCTGCGCAACAATGGCATCCAGAACCTGGTTGTCGCAGGTTTCCTGACCAACTGCTGCGTCGAAGGCACGGTTCGCTCCGGTTACGAGAAAGGTTATGAGGTGGTGACCTTGACCGACTGCACCGCAACCTTCAGCGATGAACAGCAGCGCGCAGCCGAGCAATTTACGTTGCCGATGTTTTCGCAAACCCTGCAACACACCGCGTTTCTGCAAGCACTGAACGCCGGATAAAAAAGCGGCGACTCCTACCGAGTCGCCCCTTTTTAGTGTTTGGATCATTCGGTTGGCGCGTACTGCATTTCGCCGTTCCCAAACGACCAGTCTTCGCGCTTCACGTCCACCAGGCTGATCCACACGTCTTCCTTGCGCAGCCCGGTCTTGGCATGGATGCCGTCGGCGATGAACTTATAGAAAGCCTTTTTCACGTCAATGCTGCGCCCGGCGTTCCACGTGACTTGGATAAACACGATCCTGGGTGTGTAAGTGACGCCAAGATACCCGGCCGCCGGGTAAACCAGCTCATCCTTGGCATGGCGGTTGATGATCTGGAATTTGTCGTGCTCAGGCACGTTGGCCACGCTGGTCATCGCGGCGTACACGACATCACCGATGGCCGTCGCGGTTTCAGTGGAGGTGTCGGCGGCGAGGTCGATTCGAACTAAAGGCATGGAACAATCCTTAAAGTGATTTTCAGCTGAAAATGGGCGTGTGGCTCACACACTCGCGCCAACCGGGCAACTTGCGCCAGGCCAACGAGTTGCTGGCCCAGGGCATTGCCGACGGTTTGCGCGAGGGCGCCGCGAAACATCGGCATTTGAAACATCGGCATTTGAAGCATCGGTGAATGGCTGACCGGATGTCAGTGCTTATTGACCTGAACATAGACTGCCGTGCACAGACCAATCAAACAAACACCGGCGATGTAGTAAGCGGCGCCCATCTGACTGTATTGAAGCAACAGGGTGACGACCATCGGCGTCAGGCCACCGAATACGGCGTACGACACGTTGTAGGAAAATGACAAGCCGGAGAACCGCACCACCGGTGGAAAGGCACGCACCATCACAGCAGGGGCTGCGCCTATCGCGCCGACAAAAAAACCGGTAAGTGAATAGAGTGGAACCAGCCATTGCGGGTGCGTTTCAAGCGTCTTGAACAAGAGCAGTGCACTGAACAGAAGCATGACGCTGCCGATCATCAATACCCAACCCGCACTGAAATGATCGGCCAGTTTCCCGGCGATCACGCAGCCAACACTCAAACACACAATAGCGAGACTGTTGGCCTGCAAGGCTTGCGCTGCAGTAAAGCCATAGTGGGTTTGCAGCAGCGTCGGGGTCATCAAGATAATCACCACCACCCCCGCCGACATAAACCAGGTCAACAGCATAGACACACCGACGGCTTTTCGATGAGCCCGCAGCACAGTGCGTAAAGGCAGCTCTGCGGCCACTTCCTTGCGCTGCTGCATCTCTGCGAAAACCGGCGTCTCATGCAGCCATCGACGCAGATACACCGCCATCAGCCCGAACCCTCCGCCGAGCAGGAAAGGTACGCGCCAAGCAAAATCCAGTATTTCTTGCGCGGTGTAAAAACTGTTGATGAGGGTGGCGACAAAAGAGCCCAACAAAATCCCGGCCATCAACCCTGCCGTGAGTACGCCGCAGGCTAAACCAATATGGCGCGAAGGCACATGCTCGGAAACAAACACCCAGGCGCCCGGGACTTCCCCACCAATGGCAGCCCCTTGAATAACACGCAAGAGTAATAACAGCACTGGCGCCCACAGCCCAATCTCGGCATAAGTAGGCATCAAGCCCATGATGAGTGTGGGAACAGCCATCATTAAGATACTGAGCGTGAACATTTTCTTGCGCCCCAGAAGGTCGCCGAAGTGGGCGATCACCACACCGCCTAATGGACGCGCAAAATAGCCGACAGCAAAGATTCCGAATGTTTGCATCAATCGCATCCATTCCGGCATCTCGGGAGGGAAAAACAACTGCCCCACGACGGCGGCGAAGAACACAAAAATAATGAAGTCGTAAAACTCCAAAGCACCGCCCAAGGCGGACAATGACAAGGTTTTATAGTCCTCACTTTTAAGCGGGCGCGAGCCCTCTGGAACACCCGTCTGAATAGAGCTCATAGGACTATCTCTTTCTGATTTTATAGGTCTGACGACGCGGCAAAACACGGGTGGAGTCTAAGAAAGGCTCTATAGTTTTGAACGTCAGAACAATCTGAAAGCAGAGGGGTACTGTCGACCGTGGCGCACTGTTAACGCGCGCTGGCCGATGCGTTTGGGGGGGAACACGCCGTGCCAATCGCACGGCGCCAGGTTATGCCTCTATCGATCCTGAATCATTGGCCATTAAACCATCGGCGAATGGCTGACCACCCGCAGCGCCAGACCCTCGTAGGCATCCAGGGTGATGGTGAATTCACCCTCGGCGGTCAGATCACCCTCGACCCGTTCATTGATGATGTCCACCACCGGCCCCGGCGCGATATTGGGCAACTGCAGGGTTTCGGTAATCGCCGTGGCGCCGAAGTTAAGCGCGGTGATCTGCGTGCCCTTCCCGGCCGGCAACTCGTGAACCATGATCAGCAAGCCGGGATGCTCGACGTCCGGCACCAGAATCTGCCGGCTGGCGGCGATGCCATAGGCACTGCGCACCGCGAGGATTTTTTGCAGCTGCGAGGCGAATGACTGCGGGTCCTGCAGCTGGTGATTGAGGCTGCCATACAAGGTTTTCGAACGCGGCATCTGCCCGGCCGAAAGTTCGGCCTCCGGGTTCAGGTCCACCAGGTCATAGGCGCCGCGATGCACCCAGCGGGTATCGCCATCGGCCATCAAATGCGCGACGTCATCCGCCGCCAGCGGCAGCGCACCGACCAGGTCCCAACCCGACAAGGCAAACACCCCAGGCTGCATGGCGTTGTACATCACCAACAACAAATGGATCTGCCGAATCTGCTCGATATCAGCCGGTGTAATCGCCTCCAGGTCACGAATCCCCAGGGCCGCCGTGATGATGCTGGCGGTGGTGCAGGACACGCCGTTGGTGACGAATTTGAGGTTATACGGCGCATGCTCGCCGGCCAGGCGCTCATACATCTGCTCGCGGATATGCTCGCGCAGGATGTTGCCGGGGAAGGTCTGGCCCTGATAGAGGTAACTATCGTGGGCGTGCAAGGTCCAGAAGTGCACCAGTTCCAGAGTCAGCTCGTCGTGGTTCTGCAAGGCATGAATCAACGAACCTGGGTCGATGCCCAGGCTGTGCATCTCGCGCAGCATCAGGCGCAGGAACTCGGTGTCGCCCATCAGCAACGCATGCTGGTAAGCCGGGCGCGTGATGAAGTCATAGGAAAGGTCCGCGCCGCCGTGGGACATGGCGGCGATATCGTCGACCGTCAGGTTCAGCTCCTGAAAGCTGAACCCACCGGCCTTGCGAATCGCGCCGCCGAGCAGCTGATTGCCAGTGATCGACAGCGGGTGGCTTTCCGACCACGCGCCGCCTTCCAGCTTGCGCTCCACACCCAGGAAGCCGTTGGCGTCCAGGCGCAGGATCTTCGCGCCCATCACATCAATTGCATGCAGGGCGTCGCCAATGATCATCTGCTGCGCGGCAAACGAGGGGTCGAGCCAGTTCAGCGACGGCTGGCCTTCCTTGAAGTAATGCAGGTACACCCAGCGCCGTGGCTTGCCGTCCACGCCCACCACTACCGGGGTTGCGCTCCAGTCGGTTTCCTTCACACCAGGCTCGAAGAAGATCACCCGCTGCAACTGGCCGACGATGTAATGCTTGTCGCGCAGCGCATCCACCTGCAAGGGGCTGAGGTTCTGCGCGTCACGGCCTTCGGCGACATCGGGCAACATCGGCCAGTCTTCTTCGCGAATTTCCACCATGTGGTAGAGACCGGGATAGTCCTCATACGCCATCTCGGCCAGGCGAAAATCAGCGCCTTTGCCGGTGTGCGATGGGATCACGTCGTCGATGATCACCGCGTTGTGCGCGGCGGCCATGCGCGTCAGGGCTTGCAGCTGCGCCTCGGTGCCCAGTTGCGGGTCGATTTCGAAGCTGATGCGGTCAAAATTGCCGTCGATGGTCGGCGTATGCCGCGTGCCGGACAGCCCGCCGGACTTTTTCAGCGGGCCATTGTGAATGCCCTGGATGCCGATTTTCGACAGCGCATGCCACAGGCTCTCATCCCCCAGCGCCTCCAGCACCGTGCCGTTTTCGCGGGTCACAATCGAAGCCGGGTACGCGGTAAACCACACCGACGACAACGCCGTAGCATCACGCGGCCGGGTCTGCGCATACGGCTGCTGCCACAACCGGCCTTGGCCCGAGTAGAGCTTGGCGCGCTGGCGCGCCGCGTGCAGCATCGATTGCTCAACCAGCCAGTTCACATGATTGTTGTCCGCCGCCGTCATAAGCCCGTTACCTGTGTGCGTGAAAAGGTCATTCGTAAGCATAGGAGCGACGGCGGGAGCGATTCGTTGCATTGCAATGCGCGCAACTACGTCAACTGCCGATATTGCCTCGGCGTAAACCCAGTCAATGCCTTGAACTGGCGCGTAAACGCGCTGTGGTCGGTGTAGCCGCATTGCAGCGCAACCTCAGTGATCGGTAATTCGCTATGCAGCAACCGGTGCGCGTGTTCCAGGCGCACTTTCTGGATCATCTGCCGGGGCGTCAGGTGGAACACGCGCTTGCAGTAGCGCTCCAGCTGCGCCACGGAGATCCCGGCGATGCGCGTCAGTTCGCCAAGGCTCACGCGCCGGTTGAAATGCGTGCGGATGTACGCGTCCACGGCGGCCAGGCGCTGGTACGCCGGGTGGGTTTCGCTGGCCGATTGCAGGTCGACCGAAATACCCGCCAGGCCGATGATCTGGCCGTCATCACTGTACAGCGGCCATTTGTGCGTCAGGCACCAGCCGGGTTCGCGCGTGCCGTACAGGTGCAGTTCCAGCTGGTCTTCAAGCACAAACCCTTGCTCCAGCACGCGCCGGTCCTGCTCGGTATAGCCCGGCCCCAACTGCGCTGGGAACACTTCGGCGCTGGTCTTGCCCAGCAGCGGTTGCAGTTGCTTGAGGCCGCAGCGTTGCACCAGCGTGTGGTTGGCGAGCACGTAGCGTGCGTCGATGTCCTTGATAAAGATCGCGGCATTCGGGATCACGTCCAACAGCGGCAACAACTGCGCCACGCCGTCCAATAGCTGCTGCATGTCGTGGGGGCGACTCGTCTCGAATAGGCGTGCAAATGCGCTGGGCAACATGACGTGACTCCGCGTTTTTTTGAGCAGATTGCCCCATGCCGAAGTGACTGTCGAGCGCGGCAAACTGTGCCGAATTCGTCATCTCCACACGCGCAAAACATCAATCCCCACGCCGTTGATGGGTTCAGGATAGCGCCACTCACTGCCTATCCAATAACTCACAAGAAGGCGCCGCCATGTCTGCTCAAGGCAAGTTCAAGAAACAACTTTCACTGATGGACCTCACCTTTATCGGGCTGGGCGCCATCTTCGGTTCGGGCTGGCTGTTCGCGGCCAGCCACGTTTCCGCCATCGCCGGGCCGGCAGGGATTATTTCCTGGCTGATCGGCGGTTTCGCCGTGCTGTTGCTTGGCATCGTCTACTGCGAACTTGGCGCCGCCCTACCCCGCGCCGGTGGCGTGGTGCGTTACCCGGTGTATTCCCACGGCCCGCTGCTGGGCTACTTGATGGGTTTTATCACGCTGATCGCGTTCTCAAGCCTGGTGGCGATTGAAGTGGTCGCCTCGCGCCAATACGCAGCGGCATGGTTTCCCGAGCTGACGAAAGCCGGTTCCAGCGACCCGACCACCCTCGGCTGGCTGGTGCAATTCGCGCTGCTGTGCCTGTTCTTTATCCTTAATTACCGCAGTGTGAAAACCTTTGCCATCGCCAATAACCTGGTGAGCGTATTCAAGTTCATCGTGCCGCTGTTGGTGATTGGCGTGCTGTTCACCTTCTTCAAACCGGCGAACTTCCAGGTACAGGGTTTTGCACCGTTCGGGCTGTCGGGTATTGAGATGGCGGTGTCGGCCGGTGGGGTGATCTTCGCTTACTTGGGCCTCACGCCGATCATCTCGGTGGCCAGTGAAGTGAAGAACCCGCAACGCACGATTCCAATTGCGTTGATCCTCTCCGTACTGCTGTCGACCGCGATCTATGTGCTGCTGCAAACCGCGTTCCTTGGCGGCGTGCCAACCGAGATGCTCGCCAACGGCTGGGCCGGGATCAGCAAGGAACTCGCGCTGCCTTATCGTGATATCGCGCTGGCGCTGGGCGTGGGTTGGCTGGCGTATCTGGTGGTGGCCGACGCGGTGATCTCGCCCAGCGGCTGCGGCAATATCTACATGAATGCCACCCCGCGCGTGGTGTATGGCTGGGCGCAGACCGGCACGTTTTTCAAGATCTTCACGCGTATCGATGAAAAATCCGGCATCCCGCGCCCGGCGCTGTGGCTGACCTTTGGCCTGTCGGTGTTCTGGACCCTGCCGTTCCCGTCCTGGGAAGCGCTGATCAATGTGGTGTCGGCCGCGTTGATCCTGAGCTACGCC
Source organism: Pseudomonas sp. D2002 (assembly GCF_013385735.1). Taxonomy (NCBI): domain Bacteria; kingdom Pseudomonadati; phylum Pseudomonadota; class Gammaproteobacteria; order Pseudomonadales; family Pseudomonadaceae; genus Pseudomonas; species Pseudomonas sp. D2002. Next base: position 14,090 of record NZ_JACAPL010000002.1, read on the forward strand.
GTGGCCCCGGTGACCGTCGCCGCGCTGCGCCGCAATGCACCGCAAATGGCGCGGCCATTCCGGGTCAAGGGCATGTCGGTACTCGGCCCGCTGTCGTTCATCATCGCCGCGCTGATCGTGTACTGGTCGGGCTGGAGCACCGTGTCGTGGCTGCTCGGCCTGCAAATCCTGATGTTCGTGATTTACCTGCTCTGCGCGCGCTGGGTGCCGACCGCGCACCTGACTATCAAGCAGCAAGTGCGCTCGTCGGCCTGGCTGATCGGCTTCTACGCGGTGACCATCCTGCTCTCCAAGCTCGGCAGCTTCGGCGGCATCGGCGTACTCAGCCACCCGTTTGACACGCTGGTGGTCGCGGTCTGCGCCTTGGGCATCTACTACTGGGGCGCCGCCACCGGCGTGCCTGCACACCTTGTGCGCCTGGAACACGAAGATGACGAAAGCGAAGCCGTCAGCGAGCCCCAGTACAACGCGCCCTTGTCACCGGCCACTCACTGAATGGAGCGTCATATGAAGCGCCTGCACGTTATCGACTCCCACACCGGCGGCGAACCTACGCGCCTGGTGCTGGACGGTTTCCCCACGCTTTCAGGCAACACCATCGCCGAGCAACTGGAGAACCTGCGCACCGAGCACGACCCATGGCGCCGCGCCTGCCTGCTGGAGCCGCGTGGCAATGACGTACTGGTCGGCGCCCTGTACTGCGAGCCGGTCACGCCCGGCGCCACCTGTGGGGTGATCTTCTTCAACAACGCCGGTTACCTCGGTATGTGCGGCCACGGCACCATCGGGCTGGTCGCCTCGTTGCACCACCTGGGGCGCATCCAGCCCGGCGTGCACAGCATCGACACGCCGGTCGGCCCAGTCGCGGCGACGTTACATGAAGACGGCGCCGTGACCCTGCGCAACGTGCCCGCCTACCGCCACCGCCAGCAGGTGGCCGTGGACGTGCCCGGCCATGGCGTGGTCCACGGCGACATCGCCTGGGGCGGCAACTGGTTTTTCCTGGTCTCGCAGCACGGGCAAACCCTGGAGATGGACAACGTCGAGGCCCTGACTGATTACACCTGGGCGATGCTCAAGGCCCTTGAAGATCAAGGTATTCACGGCGCAGACGGTGCACTGATCGACCATATCGAACTGTTCGCAGACGACCCGCACGCCGACAGCCGCAACTTCGTGATGTGCCCCGGCAAAGCCTACGACCGCTCGCCCTGCGGTACCGGCACCAGCGCCAAGCTCGCGTGCCTGGCCGCCGACGGCAAACTCGCTCCCGGCGCAACCTGGGTGCAAGCCAGCATCACCGGCAGCCAATTCAAGGGCCGTTATGAATGGGACGGCGAACGCGTGCGCCCGTTCATCACCGGCCGCGCCTACATGACCGCCGACAGCACCTTGCTGATCGACGAACAGGACCCTTTCGCCTGGGGCATCTGAGCCCGGGCCTTATTTAACTGAACGCTGGAGTTAGAACAATGAGCGACAACATCTTCACCGGTTGCATCCCCGCACTGATGACCCCGTGCACACCGCAGCGCAAGCCGGACTTCGACGCGCTGGTCGCCAAGGGCCGCGAGCTGATCGATATCGGCATGAGCGCCGTGGTGTACTGCGGCTCCATGGGCGACTGGCCGTTGCTCACCGAAGCCGAACGCCAGGAAGGCGTGGCACGCCTGGTGGCAGCCGGTGTGCCGACCATCGTCGGCACCGGCGCCGTCAACAGCCGCGAAGCGGTGGCCCACGCGGCACATGCGGCCAAGGTCGGTGCCCATGGCCTGATGGTGATCCCGCGCGTGCTCTCCCGTGGCGCTTCGGCCACCGCACAAAAGGCGCACTTCGCGGCGATCCTCAAGGCCGCGCCGAACTTGCCGGCGGTGATCTACAACAGCCCGTACTACGGTTTTGCCACACGCGCCGACTTGTTCTTCGAACTGCGCCGCGAACACCCGAACCTGATTGGCTTCAAGGAGTTCGGCGGCGGCGCCGACTTGCGTTACGCGGCGGAAAACATCACCTCCCAGGACGATGACGTCACGCTGATGGTCGGTGTCGACACCCAAGTGGTGCACGGTTTCGTCAACTGCAACGCCACCGGCGCGATCACCGGCATCGGCAACGCCCTGCCCCGCGAAGTGTTGCAACTGGTGGCCCTGAGCAAACAAGCCGCCAAAGGCGACGCCAAGGCACGGCGCCTGGCGCGCGAGCTGGAAGCCGCGCTGGGCGTGCTGTCGTCCTTCGACGAAGGCTGCGACCTGGTGCTGTATTACAAGCACCTGATGGTGCTCAACGGCGACCAGGGTTACGCCCTGCACTTCAATGAAACTGACGTGCTCAGCGATGCGCAACGCCGTTACGCGCAAAACCAGTACGCGCTGTTCCGCCAGTGGTACGCCAACTGGTCGGCCGAGCAGAACCTGGCCTGACCCGTGCGCGCCGCTGTGGTGGTCACAGCGGCCAACCCTCTTTTTTGCAGGACGACCCCATGACTCTGACGGGCAAGATGCTGATCGGTCAGCAAGCAATTTCCGGCGATCGCGAAGCGATCCGGGCGATCAATCCCGCCACCGACACGCCATTAGAGCCTGCCTACGGCGGTGGCCATGGCGCGCATGTCGAACAGGCATGCGCCTTGGCCTGGGCGGCATTCGACACGTATCGCGAAACCTCGCTGGCCGAACGCGCCACGTTCCTTGAAACCATTGCCGACGCCATTGAAGCCCTCGGCGATGCGTTGATCGACCGCGCCATGGCCGAAACCGGCCTGCCGCGCGCGCGTATCCAAGGTGAGCGCGGCCGCACTTGCGGGCAATTGCGCACCTTCGCGCGCACTGTGCGCGCCGGTGAATGGCTGGATGTGCGCGTCGATACGGCGCAGCCTGAGCGCCAGCCGCTGCCGCGTGCGGACCTGCGTCAACGCCACGTGCCACTCGGGCCGGTGGCGGTGTTTGGCGCAAGCAATTTCCCGCTGGCGTTCTCGGTGGCCGGCGGCGACACCGCTTCGGCACTGGCGGCCGGTTGCCCGGTGATCGTCAAGGCCCACGGTGCGCATCCGGGCACCAGCGAGCTGGTCGGGCGTGCGGTGGCCAAGGCCGTCAAAGCCTGTGGTTTGCCGGAAGGCGTGTTTTCGTTGTTGTACGGCTCCGGTCGCGAGGTGGGCATTGCGCTGGTCACCGACCCGCGCATCAAGGCCGTCGGTTTTACCGGCTCGCGCAGCGGCGGCGTGGCGTTGACCCAGGCAGCACAGGCGCGGCCGGAGCCGATTCCGGTGTACGCCGAGATGAGTTCGATCAACCCGGTGTATCTGTTCCCTGCGGCGTTGCAGGCACGGGCCGAAGACTTGGCGCAGGGGTTTGTGGCGTCGTTGACCCAAGGCGCTGGGCAGTTCTGTACCAACCCGGGTCTGGTGATTGCCGTCGCAGGCAACGCACTTGAGCGCTTTATCGCCACGGCAAGCCAGCTGCTGCCAGGGTGTGCGGCGCAGACCATGCTGACGCCGGGCATTTTCAGCGCTTACCAAACCGGTGTCGGTGCACTGGCACAGCATGCCCAGGTTGTTGCCACCGGCGCGGCGGCCGTTGGCCCAAATCAAGGCCAGGCGCACCTGTTCGTGACCCAGGCCAGGGCGTTTTTGGCCGATGAGCACCTGCAAGGGGAAGTGTTCGGCGCCGCATCGCTGGTGGTGGTGTGCGCCAACGACGACGAAGTACGCCAGGTCTCGGAGCACCTGGAAGGCCAACTGACCGCCACGCTGCACCTGGATGACGATGACCTGACACACGCCAAAGCCTTGCTCCCGGTGCTCGAACGCAAAGCGGGCCGCCTGCTGGTCAACGGCTGGCCAACCGGCGTGGAAGTCTGTGACGCCATGGTCCACGGCGGCCCTTTCCCGGCCACCTCGGATTCGCGTAGCACCTCGGTCGGCACGGCGGCGATCCTGCGCTTCTTGCGCCCGGTGTGTTATCAGGATTTCCCCGACAGCCTGCTGCCCGACGCCCTGCAACAGGGCAACCCATTGCGGTTACGGCGCTTGCTCGACGGCCAGAGAGAGGCCTAGGCCATGTCCAATTCCAGCACTGGCGATATCGTCGTGGTCGGCGCCGGCATTATCGGCGTGGCCTGCGCCCTGCAATTGGCAAGACAGGGCCAGCGCGTGGTGGTGATCGACGCGCAAGCGCCCGGCAACGGCGCCTCCTACGGCAATGCCGGGCACCTGGCGACCGAACAGGTGTTTCCCATCGCCGATGTGTCGATTCTAAAGCGCCTGCCCGCAATGCTAATGGACCCGATGGGCCCGCTGCGCCTGGACTGGAAATACCTGCCTCGCGCCCTGCCCTGGTTTATCCGCTTGTTGCTGAACCTGCGCCCGGCGAACTACCGGCGCACGGTCGCCGGTATTCGGGCGCTGAATGAAAGCAGCCTGGGCGCCTGGCAACGCTTGCTGCACTCCATTGACCGCGCGCAGTTATTGCGCGAAGACGGTTCGTTGTTGGTGTTTGAGCGCGCCGAATCGCGCGAGGCCATCGATGCCTTGCAACAGCGCATGCGGCAACAAAACGTGCCGGTGGCCTTCTGGTCAAGTAGTGATGTGCGCAACGCAGCGCCGCAGTTGAGCGACGCGGTACAAGGTGGGCTGTTTTTCCCCGGCACCGGGCATTTTCTCGACCCGTACCACGTGGTCTGCGAACTGGTTGAGGCCGCCAAGGCCGACGGTGTGCAGTTTCTCAAGCAGCGCGTCGTGGACGCGCGCCTCACGCCCGATGGCGTGTCGCTGTTGACTGATCAAGGCACCCTCACTGCACGCCAGGTGCTGATCGCCTGCGGCGCACACTCGGCCAAACTCACCGCGGCACTCACCGGCAAAACAGTGCCGCTGGACACCGAACGCGGCTATCACTTGATGCTGCCCCAGGAGCCACAGCGCCTGCCCTTTGCCGTCACCTCATTCGAGCGAAAATTCATCATGACGCCCATGAACGGCGGCCTGCGCCTGGCCGGCACAGTGGAGTTCGCCGGGCTCGAACGCCCGGCGAACATGCAACGCGCCTGGCAACTGCACCGGCTGAGCCAGGGGATGTTTCGCCACGACCTCAGCACGCAAGGCGCCACGCCGTGGATGGGGTTTCGGCCTTCCCTGCCTGACTCGCTGCCGATCATCGACCGGGTGTGCGACGGCAAGGTGTTACTCGCCTTCGGGCACCAGCATCTGGGGTTGACGCAGGCGGCGGTGACGGCGGAAATGGTCGCGCAGTTGGCCGCTGAAACTCCGGTGTTTTCCGGGCTACCTGCGTTTGCGTCGTATCGCTTGGATCGATTCTGAAAAAACTGTGAGTTGCGAGTATTCAGCAGCGGGCCTGGGATGCAGCCAATAAATCGTCAGCCATCTGCTGAATCTCCTCGCGCATCCATAGCGTCTCCAGCCATCCTGCCGGAATGCCTTGAACGCCGTAGTAGGCACCCGCCAACTGCCCCACGATAGCGGCCGTGGTATCTGCGTCATTCCCCAGGTTGGCGGCAGCGAGCACGGCCTCGGCAAAACTGTCGGTGTGCTGGAAGCACCAGAATGCAGCCTCCAGAGAAGCCACCGAATACCCGGAACCGACAACGTCATCACGGGATTTGTGCTGATACTCGCCGGCTGCGATCGCCAGCACTTTAGGCGCAGTCAAGCCTGATCCAGAGACCTGCAAGACTGCATTCTTCGAGGCGCCGCTCAAGGCATTGCTGATGGCTTGCGCCAGCACCACGCAACACTCGATCGCCTCTTGGGCCGCGTGAGTCGTGCGGGAGCTTTCGATGGCGAACTTGCGCACGGTTTCCGGGTTGGGAAAGAACAACAGCACCACCGGAGCAAGGCGCATCAGCGAACCATTGCCGGCAGAATACGGATCGGTAGAGCCCGAAAATGCGTCGCCGCTGCCCTCGAACCGTGCCAATGCCTCACGCACGGTCATGCCGATATCAAAGCAGTCTCCGGTAGAACTCAAGTAGCCCCATTTCCACCAGTTCAGATACCGACCCATCTGGTCTTTCGCGTCAAAACCACCCTTGCGCAACAGGCTTTCAGCCAGGCACAGCGCCATTGATGTGTCGTCCGTCCACTGGCCGGGCTTAAGGTTAAACGGCCCGCCGCCGACCATATCCGTCACCGGCGTAAACGAACCGCGGGGCATAAACTCAACCGTGGTGCCAACGGCGTCACCACATGCCAAACCCAGCAAACTGCCGCGGTAGCGATCTGAAAGCGTTATAGACATCGGCACTCCTTGGTAAGTATTGGTCCGGTAAAAAGCCATCCGTGCCCATGCTACTTGACCAACCGCTTCTCCTTGGAGGGGCGATATCCGAAATACGCGCTATAGCACTTGCTGAAATGACTCGGCGAGACAAACCCGCACGCCACCAGCACATCCACTTGCGACAGCTCGGTGTGCTGCAGCAAACGCCGCGCCTCGGTGACGCGCAGCTCCATGTAGTAGCGTTGCGGCGTGGTGCCCAGTTGTTCCTTGAACAGCCGCTCCAGTTGGCGTCGGGAGCGGCCGGCGTAAACCGCGAGTTGGTCCAGCTCCAGGGGCTCTTCGAGGTTGGCGTCCATCAGCTTGACTACTTCACGCAGCGGCGCGCTGACGCAGACGTTTTCCGTGGGTTTGATACGCCGGTAACGCGACTCTTCGAACGACAGAATGTCTTCGATGCCTTCGACCAGGGCTTTGCCGTGCAGGCCCTTGATCCAGTCCAGGGCCATGTGGAACGAGCCCGAGGGGCTGGAGGCCGTGAGGCGGTCACGGTCGATCACAAAGGCTTCGCTGGTGACCTGGGCGGCCTTGGCGACTTCCGCCAGCGCCGGGCGATGTTCCGGATGAATCGCGCAGCGGTAGCCCTGCAACAGCCCGGCGCGGCCAAGAAACCACGCGCCATTCCACAGGCCGGCGAGGCTGACACCCTGTTCGGCGCCGGCGCGCAACAGCTGGATGAGTTCATCGCCGGCTTTGAGTTCGGTGCGAAAACCTCCGCACACAACCAACAACTCCAGCTCGCACAGCGCTGAGAGTTCCAGGCGCGCGTCGGGGCGGATCACCAGGCCCAGGTCGCTGATAACCTCGCCATCGCCGCAGCCGAAGGTACGCGTGGCAAACAGTTCGGGGCGCAGCAGGTTGGCGGTGATGAGGGTGTCGAGGGTCTGGGTGAATGCGGGCAGGGAGAAGTGCTCAAGCAGCAAAAAGCCGACACGCGTGGCGGCGGCCGGCTGCTGTGGGGTTTCATTGAGGTAGCGCAGGTTCTTGCCTTGCATGCCACCGCTGAACTGGCGTCTTTCCATCGAGGCTTAGCCCACTCTTATTGTTGATGCAGTGGGCGCCATCTTAGAGGATTGCGGCACCAAATCGGCGAAATCGTGGCATCCAGTTATCCAGGATCTGCGCCGAAGCCAGCACATGGTGCGCGCGCCCGATCAGCAGGCGGCGTGGCACAAAGCCGATGTAGCGCGAATCTGCGCTGTTGTCGCGGTTATCGCCCAACATGAAGTAGCTGTCGGCGGGTACCACGACGGGGCCGAAATCCCGCAGCGCACGTACCACCGGTATGAATTGCACGGTGCGCCGGCTGGTATTTGCCTGCTCAGTCAGCTTGATACCCGGCACAGACTGGCCGGGCACAAGGGGCTCGTTGATGGCCTGCTCATCCGAGTAGGTGGCCGGCACGCCGTTGATCCACAGCACCTCGTTCTTCATTTGCAGCGTGTCGCCAGGGATGCCGACGATACGTTTGATCAAGCGCACACCGTCTTTGGGCGAGGTAAAGGTCACCACGTCACCGCGCTGCGGGTTATCCAGCTTGAGCAGTGAAATATCCGTGAGCGGCACCTTGAGGTCATACGCGACGCGGTTCACCAGCACCACATCGCCTTCCACCAGGGTCGGGCGCATGGAGCCGGAGGGGATCGGGTTCCAGTCGGCCAAGGAGGTGCGGAACACGCCAAAACACAGCCAGAAAAGGATGGCGTAACGGTATTTGCTCAAGAGACTTCGCATACATCCTCGCACTGCAAAGGCGGCGCAGAGCAGGCTCTACGCTGGCCAAGGTCATTTTTTGAAACATTCACGCTTGCCGATGAAGATTACATTAAGGCTTGCCCATAGACCTCTACGCGCGGGCGTTAAGCGCTGATCTTCATAAACCCGCGCGCTTCACAAGCCCGTAGTCAAGGCGTCACACCGCCATCTGATACGGTTTTTTCTTTGCCATCTGCGTCTGTATCGAAAACGGCCCGGGGCGGACAATGGGCGCATTCCCGACACCCATGTCGAGTGCGGCAGGAAGGTTCCTGTCGCCCCTTCCCTTCGGAGGCCTTATGACCAAGATGGCAATTTTCCTGTTCGGCTTTTTGGTGCTGACCATTGGCATTGGCTTGCTGGCGACTATCTCGCCGGTCTGATCCAGTTCAGCGCAACGTCACCATTTCGAAATCCGCCGAGGTGCCCGCCGCCTGCGCCGCCAATTCGCTGATCGCGAGGGTGCGCAGGGCACTGGCGTGACTGAGCAGAAACCGCGTGATGTCCTCGGGTGAACCGTGCACATCGGCCAGGCGCTGGCGGTCGCCCTATTGGCCGGCCAACAGTTCCATGACTTTATGGGTCGGCAGCGAGCCCTTGGCCGGGTCGAGATGAAGTTTGATTGAGGTGAGTGCCGATCGGCTGCGTGATCGGGTTGCCGGCCACGCATACGGCGCCGAGCCGCAATAGCCCGTCAAAACCCGTCAATGGCGGCAACCGGCTACCGCTTCAACCGAAGAGCATCGGGTACAGCGACAGTACCAACAATGCCGCCATCGAGCCGTTGAACACCCTGACCCGGCGCGGTTCGCGCAGCACATTGCGCAGGCCGGTGCCACAGCCCACCCAGACACACACGCTGGGCAAATTGACCACTGCGAACACCAGGGCAATCACCAGCACATTGGTCACATAACCCTCAGCTGGCGTATAGGTGGTGATCGCGCCCAACGCCATGATCCATGCTTTGGGGTTGACCCACTGGAACGCCGCCGCGCCGAGGAAAGTCATGGGCTTGGCGTGCGCATCACTGCTGTCGGACATGCCGCCAGCGGTGGCGATTTTCCACGCCAGATACAACAAGTAGGCCGCGCCGACATAACGCAGCACCGTGTAGGCCCACGGGAAGACCTTGAATACTTCGCCCAGGCCCAGGCCTACCGAAATCACCAACAGCATGAAGCCAATGCTGATCCCCAGCGCGTGAGGCATCGAACGGCGAAACCCGAAGTTCACCCCCGACGCCAGCAACATGGTGTTGTTGGGCCCTGGGGTGATCGAGGACACAAAGGCGAACAGCACAAAGGCTGACAGCAGGCTGGTGGACATGAACATGGCGCGGCATCCGAACGGCAGTGGTATGCCTGCGACAGTAGTGGGTTCTGGCGCCACCCGCCCCGTACAGCTATGGGCGGATCGAGGAATACACTTTGGCCTTGTCGAGCAGTTCACGGCAGTGGTCGACGGTTTGCTGCGTAGACTCCACCATCGGCAGGTGCCCTATGCCGTCAAGAATCACCAGGCGTGCGTGGGGAATGCCCGCGAGCCAGGTGTGCGCACTGGCGACGGGCACCATGCGGTCCTCGCGGCCCCATAGAATCAGGCTCGGCACGCGCACCTCAGGCAGCCAGGGTTCAATGCGCGGGCTGTCGGAAAAATTCGCAAAAATCTCCGCCAGCTCCTCACGTCGCTTGATATAGCTTTGCGCCTCAGCCGCCAGCATTACCTCGGGTATAGACGGTGGCGCGGCCATGGTCATGGCAAAAAAACGGTCGAACTGGGCACGCGTGTGAATCAGGAATGGGTTATCCCCCCTGTTGACCAATTCTTCCACTTCATTGGGTTGCGGCAGGTTCACCCCCGCGGCCCCGATCAAGCCCAGGGACAACACCCGCTCCGGGTAATGGGTGGCCAACCAGCTGGCGACATACGCGCCCATGGAACTGCCAATCACGTGCACTTTGTCGATATCGCACGCATCCAGCAACGCGACCATCCGCCGCGCTTGCGCCGCAATGCTGTAGTCGCCACCCGGCACAAAGGTATTTTTACCGTGGCCGGCAAGGTCCGGGATAATCACCCGGTAGTCATCTACAAAATGCCGGGCAAACCCGAGCCAGACGCCCTTGTCCGCGCTGAAACCGTGCAACAGCAACAGGGCTGGCGCATGGCCGCGGCCGCCTTGGTAAGTTGCAAGCGTCATGCCCTTGATCGGCAGGGTAACGGCCTTCAAACGAGACCGCCGTGCTTCCACCCAGGCGATCAGCTCAAACAGCACATTGCCAACGCGTGGGTAGGTCCACCACACCCACAACGCAACGATGGCAAGCACGCCGACGATCACAAGCATCAAGGTTTCTCCGACAATGGCGATGGGATTGCTTTCACTGGCCGGTATACTTGCTCACTGCGCTTGAATCCGTGCTGAACGCATCACAAAAGGACAGGGAATGAAGGTCATCAGGTTTCTACTGATTGTGCTGCTGGTGCCCTTTGGCAGCGACTTGGGCTTCACGTATGAAAAGCCGCGCCGGGTATTCACACGCGGTTTTGTAGGGCTCTGTGTGATGGTGGCGACGCTTGAATTGCTGATCCTGCACGATATCTACAACAAATAACCCCGCCTCACCGGTTAAAACAGTTCCCAATAACGCGCCGGGAACCGTTTATCTTGGCTGACAACGTACGTTACTCAGTTTTGCGGGCGTTGCTTGGTCGAGTCCAGTTCGGCTTTTTTGGCCGTTGAAATTTCAGTGATCTGCGCAGACTTGGCGATGGCCAGGTCGAACGTGTCCTGCATTTTTGCGATGGCGTCGGTCGCCGTGCCCTTGAGCCCACCGTTGGCCGCCCAATCGAAGTTCCACACGCCGGACAAATTGTCGGCGCCGGCAACGTCGTGGGTTTCGATGGCAGTGAACACATCCGGGTGTTTTTCCATGTACTTGGCCGCATCGGAAACGTCGGTGGGCACCTTGCCTGAGGCATTGTTGGCCAACTGCGTCAGCTCCTGCTTGGTAATGGCCGACTTGCCGGTCTGGCGCATGTAATCGGCGATTACCTTACTGGACTTGGCAATGTTCAACTTGTCGTCGAACGTGGACGGCGAGGACTTTGGCGTGTTCGACCCGCCAGACGCGGGCGTTACGGTAGTAGACATCGGCGCTGCTCCCTCAATGGAACGAATGAAATCGTCGTGCTGACGATACCCCGACGCGGACGTTAGCATGGGCAAAGGGCCATTCCCCATGCTTCACAACATTTCACAACGGCAGGCTGATTTTCGCAGCATTTTCCGCTGCCTTCCCGGCCGGTGGCAGTCGTACTTCGGAGGCGGCGGCGTTCAACCCTTACGCAAGTAAGCAAACATATGCGGCACATAATCAGCCTTGCCCAATGGCACACCGTTATGACGCAGGATGTTGTACGCCGTCATCAGGTGAAAATAGAACTGCGGCGTGGCCCAATTGGCGGCGTATTCGTCGCCGGTCATCTCGAAGGCGATGCCGCCGGGCAGCTCGATGGCGATTGATTCCTGCGCCCGGCGCTCAATCAGAGAACGATCAGCAGCTGCGAGGTTTGCCAGCGTCTGGTCGATCAGAGCAACCGCGTCGCTCATCGAGGCTGGCGTTTCCAGGGTGGACACCGCGTGCCCACTGAGCCGATCTACCGCCTCCCGCGCCTGTGTGCAGGCGTAGCGAACCTGGGTCGCCAGTGTGTGCATATCAGGTGCAAGGCGTGAGTCGAGCAGGTTCTGCGGGTCGAAAGTCAGCGCCGCTGCGTGTGCCTGGCCCTTGGCGAGCAGGCCTTTCAGCGAGTTCAACATCTGGGCGAAGCAGGGAACCGTGGTGTTATAGACCGACATCGTGACCTCCTTGTATATGATTAAAAACGCCTCAAGTGGTGTGCCTATCTCGCTGGCTCACCAGCCCTTCAAGCGTAAAGCGTGCCTGTGTCAGCACCACCTCCTGCACGATTTCCATCTCCTTCTGGCTCACCTCTGCCCACTTCAGCGCTTCGAGCAATTTGGGTTTCTGCACCCGGAACGCCAGACCTTGGGTGAATAACGCCATTGAGTGAATCACCGTGCGCTCGTCCTCTACGGCAAAACCCGACAAATGCGCGATCAGTTGGCGGATAACCCGGCCGATGCGCGCCTTGAAGCGGTCTTCAAATGCGCTCGTGGCGCTTTCCGGGCACAGACCGGCTTGGTGGCGATCAAGAAATGCACGCCACGCCGTGGTCTGTGGGCTGTCCTGGATAGTCGACACGACCGTGCCGAGGATGCCCAACGACACGTCGATCAAGGTTTTATCCTCGGCCTCAAGGTCGGCCAGCGCGCGCTCTGCAGCTTCCACGCAAGGGCCCATCTTGCGCCAAAGCAACGTGATCAAATGCTCGACACACGCCAGGTACACGCCTTCCTTGCCATCAAAGTAGTACTGAATCGCCGGTGCGTTGACCCCGGCCGCCGTGGCGATGTCGCGCGTGGAGGCGCGGTCGTAGCCGCGCTCGCCGAACACCACGACCGCCGCCTCGACAATACGCGCACGGGTTTCTTCGCCGCGCTGATAACCACCTTCGGCGGCAGGTTTATGTCGTGCCATGTGCAGCTCCTTTCGAATACCGGACCAAAATATACCAGTTGACAAAAATTCGCGAAAAATGGAATTTATTCCAACTGTTATAAATCTGGAGTGACCCGATGTCCGCTGCACCTCCCTCCCCTCAGGTCATTCCTGAAGACACCGTCAACGGCCAACGCGGCAAGGCTCGACGCATACTGCTCACGATTGCCACCGTCGCGCTGTTGATCGGCCTGGGCTGGGCCGCCTGGTGGTGGCTCACCGGGCGCTTTATCGAGACCACCGACGATGCCTATCTGCAAGCCGACAGCATCAGCGTGGCGCCCAAGATCAATGGCTATGTCGCCGACGTGCTGGTGAGCGATAACCAGAACGTCAAACGCGGTGACGTGCTGGTACGCCTGGATGCGCGCAAATACCAGGCCGTGAGCGACGAAGCCTCGGCGACGATTGCCGCGCGCAACGCCGACTACGCCAAGGCCCAGGCCGACCTGGTGCAACAGGACTCGACCATTGCCGAAGCCCGCGCTCAGCTGCAAGGCGCCGAAGCCGATGCAAAACACGCGCAAACCGAGGTCGCCCGCTACGCCCCGTTGGCACGTTCCGGCGCCGAACCGGAAGAGCGCCTGGCGCAACTGAACAACCAACTGGCCCAAGCGCGCAGCACCGTGGCGGCCAAGCAGGCGGCCTTGCGCTCCAGCCAGACCCGCTACGGCACGCTTGAGGCGCAACTCAAACAGGCCCAGGCGCAACTCGGCGTGGCCAAGGCCAGCGAAGCACAGAGCCAATTGGACGTGGATGACGCCGTGATCCGCAGCCCGCTCGACGGTCGCGTGGCCGATCGTGGCGTGCGTGTCGGCCAGTACGTACAGCCCGGCACGCGCTTGCTGACGGTGGTGCCGATCAGCGCGATTTATCTCACCGCCAACTACAAGGAAACCCAGATCGGTGCGATGCGCCCCGGCCAATCCGTCATCGTGCACGTGGACGCCCTGCCCGGTCGCGACCTGCAGGGCCATATCGATAGCCTCTCGCCCGGCACCGGCGCGCAATTTGCGCTGCTGCCGCCGTCGAATGCCACCGGCAACTTCACCAAAATCGTGCAGCGCGTGCCGGTGCGTATTGCCCTGGATGTGCCGGATGACGTACGAGCGGCGTTGATGCCGGGCTTGTCGGCGACCGTTGAAGTCGACACCCGCACCCACGCCGCGGACGCCAATCATGGCTGAGGCACTCACGGCCGAGGTGGTCGCAGAAAAACCGCGCAACGCCTCGCTGACCGACTGGATCGCCGTCGCCGCCGGCGCACTCGGCGCCTTGCTGGCGACGCTGGACGTGTCGATCACCAACTCGGCACTGCCGCAGATCCAGGGGCAAATCGGCGCCACCGGCACTGAGGGCACGTGGATAGCCACCGGCTATTTGATGTCGGAGATCGTCATGATCCCCCTCGCCGCCTGGCTGACGCGTGTGTTCGGTTTGCGCCGATTCCTGATCGGCACCGCCTTGATGTTCACCGCCTTTTCGATGTTCTGCGGTCTCTCCACCAGCCTCGGTGCGATGATTGCCGGGCGTATAGGCCAGGGCTTTGCCGGCGGCGCAATGATCCCCACCGCGCAGACCATCGTGCGCACGCGCCTGCCGCCACACCAGTTGGCGATCGGCACGACACTGTTCGGCATGACGGTGATCCTCGGCCCCTTGCTCGGCCCGGTCATCGGCGGTTGGCTCACGGAAAACATCAACTGGCGCTGGTGCTTCTTTCTCAACCTGCCCATCAGCATCGCCCTGATCACCTTGCTGATCACTGGCCTGCCCACTGAACGCATGAACCTGCAACGCTTTATCAGCGCCGACTGGCTGGGCATCCTCGGCCTGGCCATGGGCCTGAGCTCGCTCACGGTGGTGCTTGAAGAAGGCCAGCGCGAGCACTGGTTCGATTCCCTGCTGATCTGCTGGCTGAGCATCGCCACGGTGACCGGTTTCTTCCTGATTGCGGTTGGGCAATTCAGGTCGAGCACGCCGATCCTGCGCCTGCAATTGGTGCTCAACAAAAGTTTTGGCAGCGTGCTGTTGATCGGCACCGCCGTCGGCGCCGGGATTTACGGTACGGCGTATCTGGTGCCGCAGTTCCTGGGCATCCTTTCCGGCTATAACGCCCAGCAGTCGGGCTCGATCATGTTGCTGTCGGGGATTCCAGCCTTCCTGCTGATGCCGATTCTGCCGCGCATGCTGGGCCGCTACGACCTGCGCTGGATGGTCGGTGCCGGGCTCTTGCTGTATTGGGCCAGTTGCTTTGTCGACACCCAATTGACGGCCGACAGCGTCGGGCATGATTTTGTCTGGTCGCAACTGTTGCGCGGTTTCGGGCAGATCCTGGTGATGATGCCCCTGAGCCAATTGTCCATGCGTTCGGTCGACACCCGCGACGCAGGGGACGCCGCCGGGCTCTACAACATGTCGCGCAACCTCGGCGGCACTATCGGCCTGGCCTTGCTTGGCGTGCTGATGGACCGGCGCAGCCACTTTCATGACGACATGCTGCGCGAAGGTATCCAGGCCAACAGCCAATTGGCCCAGGACCACATGGCCAGCAGCGCCGCCAGCTACCTCGCGCAAACCGGTGACGCGTCCACGTCGCAGTTGCAGGCGTTTGCCCAACTCGCCAACGACATTGCGCGGCAAGCCTCGGTGATGGCCTACAACGACTCGTTTTATGTACTGGGACTCGCGATGCTGGCGTGCCTGCCCCTGATCTTCATCCTGAAAAAGCGCACGGTACAACGATGACTCCTCGCACCCTTCCCCTGCTCTTGACCGTTGGCCTGCTGTCCGCCTGCACCGTCGGCCCGGACTATCACGGTGCGCCCGATGTCGCGCCAAAAACCCTCGCAGCCGGGCGTTTGCCGCATGCCCAAAGCTCCGCGCCAAACGCGCCCGCTGTCGCGCAGTGGTGGCGAACCTTGGGCGACACGCAACTCAACACGCTGGTCGAACAAGCCCTGCAGAACAGCCCGGACATCGCGACGGCACAGGCGCGCTTGCGGCAGTCCCGCGCCAGCCTCGGCGGCGCACAGGCCAACGCGATGCCCAAGGTTACCGGCGACGCGGCGATGCTCAAGCTGCGCTCGCCCGACACCTCCGCGCTGGGCGGCAACAGTGGCGGCGGCCGTGGCCCGTTAAACCTCTACCTTGCAGGCTTCGATGCCAGCTGGGAAGCCGACCTGTTCGGCGGCACCCGCCGCGCAGTCGAAGCCGCACAGGCAGAAGCCGACGCCTCGCAAGCCCAACTGGCGGATGCCCAGGTGCAACTGGCGGCCGAAATCGTCCAGGCCTACACCGACCTGCGCGACCAGCAAGCACGCCTGGCGCTGGTAGACGCCAGCGTCGAGGTCGAAAACCAGGCCCTGGACCTGACCCAGCAACGCCGCGAGCGTGGCGTGGCCTCACAGCTGCAACTGGAACAAGTGCTCACCCAGGCCGAAAACACCCAGGCCCAACGCCTGCCGTTGCAAGCCGCCATCGTCGAATCCCTCGACCAACTCGGGCTGCTCTGCGGACTGGAACCTGGCGAACTGGATGGCCAGCTCGCCACCGTGCGTGCCCTGCCCGCCATTCCCGCAGCCGTGCCGGTTGCCGACCCAGCCGCGCTGTTGAAGGCCCGGCCCGACATCCGCAGGGCCGAGCGTCAATTAGCCTCGAGCAATGCGCAGATCGGCGAAAAAACCGCTGATTGGTTTCCCAAACTAAGCCTCATGGGTGACCTGTCGTTCTCGGCCGGCGACCCTGGGCACCTGGCGCGCAAGGACAACGGCACGTGGCTGATCCTGCCGCGAATCACTTGGAACGCACTGGATTTCGGCCGCGTTGCCGCCAGCGTCAAAGGTGCCGAGGCCGGGCGCGATGAGGCGCTTGCGCAGTACAAGAGCGTGGTATTGAGTGCGTTGCGGGATGCGGACGTGGCGTTGGCGCGCTACGGCCATCAGCGCCAGAACGTGGTGCTGCTGCGCAATGTTGAATCTTCCGCCGTGCGTGCGGCAGACCTCACGCGCCAGCGCTATCGCGCAGGCACCGCAAGTACGCTGGATTGGCTGGATGCTGAACGCACGCGGTATCAGGCGCAGGAGAGTCGGATATCCGGCGACGCAGAGCTGCTCAAGGATTTTGCCTCGCTGCATAAGGCGTTGGGACTTGGGTGGACACTGTGAGCAGGCGATTGCCAGGAAATGATCTACCATGAGCCTTGATTTTGTCGGCTGAGGCTTCCCATTTTCGTCCCCTGCAGAGGTTCAAGCATGAATGCCCCAGTCATCCTGATCACCGGCGGAAGTCGCGGCGTAGGCGCAGCCACTGCGCGGCTGGCCGCCGAGCGCGGCTACGATGTGGCGATCAGCTACGTGTCCGACGAAGCCGCAGCTCTCGCCGTGGCCAATGATGTGAAAGCCGCCGGGCGGCGCGCCCTGGCCATACGCGCCGACAGCGCAGACCCGGAGCACGTCGCCGCTTTGTTCGCCGAGATCGACCGTGAGTTCGGGCGCATCGACGTACTGGTCAATAACGCAGCCATACTTGGGCTGCAATCGCGCCTGGAAGACCTCGACTTCGCCCGGATGCAACGTGTCTTCGCGGTCAACGCCATCGGCCCGATGCTGTGTTCGCAGCACGCCATCAAGCGCATGTCCCATCGCTACAACGGCCGAGGTGGCGTGGTGATCAACATCTCCTCAGGCGCGGCACGCCTCGGCAGCCCGAACGAGTACGTCGACTACGCCGCCTCAAAAGGCGCCCTGGAATCCTTTACCATCGGCTTCGCTAAAGAAGTCGCACGGGACGGCATCCGCGTAAACTGTGTCCGCCCCGGGCACATCTACACCGACATGCACGCCAGCGGCGGCGAGCCTGGACGAGTGGATCGGGTGCGTGACTCGATCCCCATGGGCCGCGGCGGACAACCCGAAGAAGTGGCGCGGGCCATACTGTGGCTGGCCAGTGATGAAGCCTCATTTATTACCGGGACGTTTCTCGATGTCACTGGGGGCAAGTGAGAGGAAAGGATGCCGATGCGGCTTATGAAGGTGCTGAAGAACTCGGGCGGGGAAATAGATGGACGACTTGATACAAGGGCTCGACGGGCCTAGAACGGCTCAGCAGGAGCTGTTTTATGATCTCGAGGATGCGGCGGCGATTATCGGGTGGTCGGTGGTTGAGCTGACAGCCATGGCGGCCAACGCTAAAACCCCGGCCGAAGCGGTAGCGCTGATGAAGATAGGCGCGTTGCTGACCGCTCAGCAGGCAAAGATCGGCGTGTATGCCGGGGAAGTTAAGGAACAACGCATTAACAGGGCAGAATGCGGCCTGGGCTGATAACAGATGACTTTGACATGCGCGAACGGCTCGCCTACTTGGATAATATCGAGGTATTCAACTTAGACGAACATTGCATGACAGCATAAATTTATAATCGCGGTAATTTCCATATGGTAAGATCGCGAAAAAAACAAGTATGACATTTAGCGGTCCTACCTCGAGTTTTCTAATAATGAAATCAAGCGACTCGCTGTACCTTTCAAAACTGGATCACCTGCGTTTTCTCGCAGCGCTGTTAGTACTGGCATGGCATATCATGCGGCATCAACTTCAAGTCCCCACCACGTTTGTTCCGAGCTTTTGGCCGATGAGCCTTTTTGCAGAAGGGCATACCGGCGTGGCGCTGTTTATGGTATTAAGTGGTTATATATTCATGACACTGTGCCATGACCGAGAAATAGACTACTTCGCCTTCATCAGAAATAGAATACTGCGCATTGCACCGCTGTTCATACTCTGGACGCTTCTGTACTTCTACATTGGCAATATCGACCCCGCCAAACTCATTGTTGCCGTCGGTGCATTGCTTGATCATAAAACCGTACCCGGGGTGGGCTGGACAGTCATTGTCGAGTTCCAGTTTTACTTGCTGTTCCCTTTCCTGCTTATATTTTCACGAAAAATGGGGCTTCGTTACTTAGTTGGGTTGATCCTCCTGGCCGTCGCCATCCGTTGGTGCATCTGGTTTACGCTCGGCACCGTGCAAGACCTCTCCTACTCCACGATATTCGGCCGTATTGACCAGTTTTTATTAGGCATGCTCGCGTGTGCGGCACTTCGCAAGTTCCCCACTTATTTCAAATCACCGTTGGTTTTATTAGCACTCGTGGCGCTATGGTCATTCCTCTACCATCGCTTTGATGTGCTGGGAGGTTACTTCGACAATCATGGCTTCCCCTCGCAGGCCTCTGTCTGGGTGTACCTTCCCACCCTGGAAGGCTTGTTTTACGGCCTGATAACCGCCGCCTACCTGGGCACCGTGCAATTACTCCCCAGAATGCTGGACAAAGCCATCGCGTGGCTGGGGATGCTCAGTTACTCGCTGTACCTTAACCACCCGTGGGCGATTGAGATCGCCATGAAAATCCTCAAGCGATTTAACGTCGACATGACGGATTTCTGGACAGCATTAATCTTGGGCATGGCGACGGTGCTGCCTATCCTGATCGTTATGTCTGCGGGAACGTATTACTTGATCGAGAAACCGTTCCTGTCGCTGCGCACGCGCTATTTAAAACCGGTTGTGGCGCAGCCGACCGAGCATACAAGCCCTGTAAGCCAGCAACTTCCAGCCTAAAAAAGGACGGCGCTTGGAGTCAGCAGAAAGTCGCGGTGTGACGCGAATCAATAAACAGGTCAACGCGAGACGCCGACTAACCTAGCCCGCACTGCCTACTAGCGGAATTGAAGGGGTAGACCATGGCCGAGGAAGAGCAGCAGCGACGGCGAAAGCCTTGAAGCAGCGCCGCAAGCGCGAGAAGGAAGCGGCAAAGAACACTGCATTGGACGTCGAAAAATTTACGGTTGAGGTGGCCGGGGGGTTTTCAAAGACTACCTTTGCAAGGTTATGAAAGCCCACGGCATCAACAACCTGCAGGATATTCACCAAAGGCTGGTTATAAACCTGATCGCCGCTGACTTCGATACCCAAGCGCAGATGCTCAAGTGTGTCACGATACCTTTTATAGGTACTGAAAAAGTGTCGCGGGCATTCGACGAAGCGTGCCGCCGCCAGCTTGCTGATGACCCTAGCGAGCTGGAAGACGAATTGGTTTGCCCAGCTATTCCGACTTCAGCCTGAAGGTCAGAGCCTCTGGAGTGTTCACTCCATCCGGGGTTCTGTTTGGAGTCGAGATTAAAACGTGACCACTCAGATGAGTACCCACCGCAAGAGTAATTTCAAAGCTCCCGTAACCAGCAGGATCGCCTACGTGACTGTATTGCCCCTTCATAAGCGTTACGAAATACTCGTCAGCAACCTCGGTGTCCACAAGCTGTAGATCCGAACCGGTTTTACTGCTGTATGTCAGCCGCGTTGTTTCATCACTAATTGAAAGATATTCAATTTTCCGCGAACCCATTTTCTCTCCTTAATCCGGCTCCATACCCGGCATTCGTAGTGCCCCAACCCCACCTAAATTGCCACCACCTGCGAAGGGCAATTCAGGGACGCTATCGATGTACGTTAGCTAAGCGCCATTGGGCCAACTCCTGAACTTCACGGTCAAATAGTGCTGAGAACCTTGGTTGGAGTATGTGTGATTCCACTGTTAGCTCAGGCCGATTCTCTGCAAGCAGACGCTTGAATCCATCCTGAAAATCTCCCGAAATTACAAGCCTCACGGCAGCCTCAACTGCCCCATACTGCCTGTTCATCCGCTCCCAGACCGACGGCGTGTATCTGATCCTATGGCATTCCTGGATGGCATCTTCAATCGCCCTTGCAAACTCTGCTCTCAGCTCTTCCATGCTTGTCCCTGAGTTAATAATGACGCCCATATGGCGTAGCAGCGTACCCCACCCTCCATCGTACTCGCCAGTCCAGCAACGCCTATGGCTGCCTGGAGCTTTCATGGCATCACAAAAAAACAGCCACTCGACTTCAAGACCCAATATAGCTTGGGCTTCGATTCACAGGACGACAAGATCGTTGTCGACTTCTTCTGTGACAGCGGTGACAGTACCGGAATGGAAGTTGGACAGGGGCGCGGTGAATGTCGTGAAGAACCGCAGACCGCAAGCGATCACTGGTCCCGGTGTTGAAGGGCACTGCAGCGGCGTAGGCTGAGGATCTGCGCGAACCCGCCACCAGTGACTTCGGCGTGCTCAGTCAGGCCAGCCACAGAGAGTTACCCACTATTCAATTGGACATCACCAATGCGTGCTTAGATAGCCAAGTTCAGCTGCACCTGAGCAGGTACGGTCGCGCGACGCCAAAGCCAGGCATCGAACTCGCGACGAGGAAGAGATAGGAGATCGGCAGCACAGCAGAACGACTTACGGAGAAAATGATAATCGTCATTTTCAACACCAACCGATCGTGCGAAGGCACGAACGTGACGATCAACAGCAATAGAGTCGATACCAACCAGGCACGCCATATAGTCAACCGTTTTTGGCCCGATGCCATTCACTGTTTGAATTGCATCGCAGAACTCGGCAGAAACCAAAGCTGTACGTAGATCTTGCGCGTCTTCGATTCCCCTACCCTGCAAGAAAAGCACAAGTGCTTCAAATCGGTCCACTTTTTCAAAATGGCGCCAATTCAAAAAAGCACCGACATTGCTAGCTTGAATCAACGAGACCAATGAGGAGATTGTGTCCAGATCCGGATGCGACTGCAGAATTGCAAGGACACGAGGCCGCACGACTGTCGTGTAATTGAGGCCCGCCTGAAGTACAGAGTCTGCCAGCACCGCCCCAAGATGCTCACAAGTGGCACGCGGATGCTTCTCATCGAAGAGCGCGCCCTCCTCCTTGGCGCGATTAGCAATACGACGTGCAACCAGGAGAACATCGACGAGGGAGTTTCTCATACCAATTTAGCCTCTTTCAGCGCGTTCAAGCGCTCAACACAGTTCGGGCAAGCGCCGCATGGAAAATGGGCCGACGCCTGACAGGAGTAAGTCCTACCAATCGGTACGCCTAGCGCAGCTGCAGCCATAGCCACATCGCTTTTGGAGGAGTATCGGAAGGGTGAATGGAAACGGACAGAGCCTATTGTCGAGGTTAGCCCATCAAGGCTGTTCATAAACGCAGCAGTACAGTCGATTTCTTTAGCGTGGTTGCTGTTAATGAAGCCAGTATAGACATCCAAAATCCCGACGGTCTGGGCGCGCGCTGCAGCAGCGGCAAAGAAGAGCATCGTCCGATACGGGATGTACAGGTCGTCGTCCTTCACTTCTTCTATCCAGAGATCAGCCTCTCGGATAAGGCGAGACTGCGACCCCCGGAAAATATCCGAGATATCAAAGCGCTCAGGTCGCACCATTCCGGATGGAAAGACCTCATTCACCCGCTCCCATTCAACGTCGGCGCAATGCTGCCCGTAATCGAAAAAAATTGGTACTACTTCAACGCCTTGGGCGACGAGCTGATATCCCACGGTGGTGGAGTCCAAACCACCTGATGCCAGTAATAGGGCCTTTTTCATGACTTTTCGCGCCCTAAATCAGCAATTACGTTGAAGGTTCCGTTTAGACATGTGTCGAGGTCCGCGGAGAATATAGAGCTACCAACCATGACCATCGTGTTTTCATTCTCGCGCCGAGGATCATAGGTGACTATCTTTTTGCCCATTTCAATAGCCATCCCAATCTCCACGAGGGTTCCGGGGTCACGATCGAGAGGAATTGCAAATACCACGTCGCAGTCCCTAAGTAGCTGACAGTCCAAAAAATAGGCTCGACGCAGACCGCTTTCTGTGGCGGGCCTCTCTAACTCACCGTTCTCTACTATCGGTCGTCGTACTCTAAAATTGTGGTATGTGAGGCTATCCACCGCCCGATCAAGCTCTCGCTTGTCGACATAAGAAAAGTCCGGACCTGCAAGATAGATAGAGTATTTCTGCCGGTCGTGCCACGGAAGCGACGTCCCACCAAGACCTTGCAGCGTACTTAAAGGCAGCCTAAACCCACGCTGCACTTCCCGCTTAATATCGTCTGGGAACGTAGACTGAGAGTAGATTGTCGCAGCCTGACACCCACGCCACGCCGCCTCGAGCCACCCTTTCTGTGAGTGGGCGACCATAACACTTGAGTAAACGTCCCCTACGCCCACGGAATTAATGGTGCGGCCCAACGTTGCCGGGATCTGTAGAACGGTTCCCTTACGCAAATCGAAAAGCCGGCTCCCACCACGATTCTCTTTAAGCAGGAACACCTCTGGTGAAAGTGTTCGCACGGCAGCAAGCATTCCATCAAGGTCTTCATGCCCTAAATTCATGAACAGAGACGATGACGTCGAAATAATGATTGCTTGCAACCGACCTCGAAATGCTTCGAGCGACGATAGGTCCTCAAGATCATAGGCAACATCGAACGAGAACCGTGCATCTTTTGAGAATGCCTGAGCAAGCGCTTCAATACTGAACTTGCCCGGAAAGACAACAACCTTTTGGTAAGCTTCTAACGAGGGTAAAGGATCGCGGAGCTTCAATCTCTTCGTCTCACGCATAAGGTCCTCATAACCTTGATGCGCAACCTCCGTCACATCGCCAATAACAATGACATTGGGAGCTCCGACCACATCCCCAAGCCAAATGAATTCGTAGCACTCAAGCTGCGCAAGATAGTCAGTTGCTTCGTCGACGAGATATTGCGGACAAAAAACAGCAACGGAGTATTCAACCCCTGCTGCCCAAAGACCTCTTGCAGCATGCGCTACACCCCCCAAGCGAAGCTTACACATCGAGCCATGCTGGCCCAGCGTGTAATCGACAACAAGCTCCCCGACCACCAAGACTCTTTCTATAGTGCCCATAATTATTGCGGCACGAAGTCAGCTTCGACGGTAGGTACGGGTGATGCCGCGGACGAAGTGACCACACCTACGTAAGTAACACCGTCTTGTATGCATGCAACAAGATAATTATATAGCGTAGGAAGTGCACCAACCTTCAAACCATTTGCGTCAACCGCAAAAACGCGCTGCCCGTCAAAGATAATCGTCAACTGAGCACTCGGAGATGGGACAGTCCGGGACTGCGAGTAGAACTGGCCATTTCCAACATCTTCCAATAGTACGTGAAAGGCCTGGCTACACCTATCAACTCCGCTTGTACCTCCGGCAACTCCTGCACCGTCGCCTGCTACTTCCTTGGCTTTCGTACCAGGATAATCCGAAAAACGCCCAGATCCAGAGCTCCCCATAACACCCTCCTTGTGATAGCGATTTGCCTCAGTAGAAGGTGTTTGTATCCTCTTCCGTGGGTTAATACAATCCAGCTGTCGGAAATTAACTAACTGATATGACCCTTCATGAATGCAGAAAACAGCCTTAAAAGGTTGGCACGATACTGAAGCCTGCAGATGCTAGGAACTGCGCTGTGATTCGTACCGCCTAGGGCGCTCATTAGCTCGTAAAAAGGGGCTGGTTGCGGAAGTGATTCAATAAGTTGAGGAAGTGATCCCCAAATTACAGGCAATAAAAAACCCCGTAGACGTTAATCTACGGGGTTTTCAAGAGTGGAGGCCGAGGTCGGAATCGAACCGGCGTAGGCGGATTTGCAATCCGCTGCATAACCATTTTGCTACTCGGCCTCAAACGATCAATGCCCTGACTACCGACATTCACCGCATAAAAACTTGAGTGGGCCATAAAACCCTGCCTCTACTCTAACTCATTGAATACATTGAAGTTTTTAATGCTTCGTTGCGTTCGATGGGCGCCATTATGTACTCATTTGCTTTTGCCTGCAACCCCTTGATTTCAAAAATATTTCGTATTGGCATCAAGGGGTTGCACGCCTGCCCTACTCCTTGATGAGCAGTTGCTGATACTGCGGGTCGGCCTTGATCTGGGCGTCGGTGAAGGGCAGCGGGCGCAGTTTTTTCGCTGAAAACGCGTGGGTCTGGTCCTTTGAGTATTTCGATTCAGGGTTACTGGATTCGGAGAATGCAAGCACGCCAAGGGCTTGAGGGCCGTTGTCGTCGAAGGTGACGATTTGCAGGTAGCTGCTGCCGCTGACCACTTCGCGTTTGCCGTCGGCGCGGGGCACGGTTTGCATGGCGTTGTAGATGCCCAGTTCTTGCGGGCCGCCGTGGATCGGAGTTTGGCCAGAGACCTGAATATCGCCCCAGCGGGTCAGGCCGAGTTTGCTCACGTCCGCCGTGGAGGCCAGCATGGCTTCGCGCAGGGCCTTGGCGACCGGCTCGCGCTCGATGGCCAGGCCGCGCGGTGTGGTCAGGGGTTGGGCCGGGTCGAAGGCGACGCGCCAGGCGTCGGGGAGTTGCTGCAGGTGCTCAAACAGGTTGATGAAATGCACCAGGCCCACGCCACTGTCGAGGTTGGCGCGCTGGTCCCAGGCTTTCAGGCTGGCACACAGTGGCTGCAAGGCCACAGCGTCGGCGCCGAGGTGTCTGGCGCAGAACGCCAGCAAATCGGGCATGACTTGGCCGGCGAGGTAAACCTCGTTGTCCATGACCATATTTTGCAGGTCGGCCACGCTGATCGGTTGCTTCTCCAGTGATTGCAGGCGTTGCACGGCGAAACGGGCACGTGGGCCAAGCCCGATGTGGTCCTGGCTGATCACCGGCGAGAAGCCGGTGAGCGGCGCCTTGGGGTTGGCCAGCCACGCCGAGTCGTTGGCGTGCTGCACGTAGTCGGTGCGCTGCAGTTGCGGCAGTTGGTCGGCGGCGAAGATGCCAGGCTGCGCGGCACGCGGGTCGACATCCCAGGCGCAGGCACTGTGGGCGCCGTCAAGCATGATCAGCAGCAGGCCGGCCCGTGGGTCGCTGCATTGCGCGAGTTTGGCGGCGCTGACGTTGGGCACCACCGACAGGTTCATGTACAGGCTCTGGCCCTGGTCGTCGGCGGCCACCGTGTTGACCCACGGGATGCCTTGCAACGTGTGCACCGAGTTTTGCAGTTCTTTGAGGCCAGTGGCTTGGTTCATGGCGTACCACTGCTGCAACACGCGGTCGTTGCCCAGGTTGGCGTCGCGCAGGCTAAAGGCGTAGTGGCTGTCCCAATCGAGCTTGCCAGGCCATTGCACCACCGGGCCGAACTGTGAGCTGTACAGGGTATGCGGCTGGGCCTTGAGGCTGCCGTCGGCTTGCTTGACCTGCACCGTCAGCGTGGTTTTCTCCAGGGGAATGGATTTGCCGTCGAGCAGGTAGCGCGTCGAATCCTTGGGGTCCAGGGTCAAGCGGTACAGGGTGAAATGCTTGGAGGTGTCGACGGTGTGGGTCCAGGCCACATGCCTGTTGAAGCCGATATTGATCACCGGCAAGCCTGGCAACGCTGCGCCCATCACGTCGAGTTGGCCGGGAATGGTCAGGTGCATTTGGTAAAAACGCATGCCGCCCATCCACGGGAAATGCGGGTTGGCCAGCAACATGCCACGGCCATTAAACGAGCGATCACGGCCTACGGCGACGGCGTTGCTGCCACGGTCGAAGCTGAAGCGCTGCTGATTGGCCGCGGCCAACTCAAAGGCTTTTACGCCGGGCTGCGCACTGGCCGTGGTTTGAGGCGGTGTGGCGCCCACCAGCGCTTCGGCGAATTGGCCGACCCCGCCTTCCACCAGCAACCTGCGGGTCAGCTTGACCAAGTCTTGCGCCACGAGCGGGCGCACCCACGCCGCCTGGCACTGTGCAGGGGCGCCCTGCTCTTTCAGATAACGGTTGTAGCCCGCGACGTAGCCCTCAATGCGCTGCTGGATCTGCGGTGTCTGGGCGTTCCAGAACGCAGCGACTGCATCCGGTGTATTCAACCAGGTGAAAAACACATCGCTGGCGAGGTTGTTGCGCTCTTCCAGGGTGGCCTGTTCCGGGCCAAAAAACCTGGCGCGCTCGCCATTCACCGTGACCACTTCATTGGCCAGCAGGCACAGGTTGTCCTGGGCATACGCGTAGCCGATGCCGTAGCCCAGGCTACGTTCGTCATGGGCGCGAATATGCGGTACGCCGTAGGTGGTGCGACGGATATCCGCCGAGGTCTGTGACACAGGCTGACCCACACAGGCTGCCAGGCTCAGCCCCAGCAATACCCCCGTAACACACGCCCTGGTTACCCTGTTGAAAATAATCACATCGACTCCACAGTCATATTGAACGCCCTCACTGGGGGCAACTACCCCACCGTAAGGACGCAAAATATCGGGAGTGATTTAGTCGCGAGCGGTATCTATTTGTGTCATCGGCGCTGTGACAAATCGGATACCGACAAAATTTCTACATCCGGCACTTCATGATTTTGCTCGCTCGTTCGTCTTATTAGATAAGAGCGCCATCATTTTCCTGATCAGGCTCTGATAAGGAGTTTTTTGCATGTACAACTCGCAACTGCCCACGGACGGACACACACCTGCCGCCGAGGCCAATTTCGGCGGCGGCGCACAAGCGTTCGGCAAAGCGCCCGAACAGCAAGGCAACCAGCGTATTCGCCATTTGCTCAAGTGTTTCGGTTTGCGCACCAGCCTGATTCGGCTGAAGGTCATCGACGCCCTGCTCACCGCTGCGGACAACCAGCGCACCTTGGGCGTACGCGGCGTGCACAGCCATTTGCTGGAGCTGGGCATTCCGTTGTCGTTTCTCAGCGTGCGTGAGGTGCTCAAGCGCCTGTGCAGCGAGGGCGTGATCACCCTCAATGCGGATAAAAGCTACAGCCTCCATGAAGAGGCTGCCAAAGTGCTCGACAGCCGCGCCTGAGTCACCCTCAGAAGTTAGGCTTGACCTTGCGGCGCATGATGCCGTTGATCACCACCACGGTCACCGCCACGGCAATGGCGATGTACTGGAACGTCTTCTCGCTGATAACCCCGGTGTTCTGCAAGTAGGACAGGCCAAACATCGTCCCCAGCACCACAAGGGAAATCAGAATCGAATATTTCAAACGTTGCTTTTGGGTCATGACGGGTTTCCTGAACCTGATAAATGTATCCACTTTGTATCGTCGAGCATGCCAAGCACATACCCGGTTACGGGGATGGATGCGGGTCGACAGGGTCATATGTTACAGGCGATGAAAAGCTTTGGCTCGTCCCACGCCTGATTGACCCTGTCAGTACCCTAGAGGATGTTGAAATGCTTCGTCGAATCACACTGCTGATTCCATTGCTGATCATGCTGAGCATGAGCGGCTGCTTCTTTTTCCCACACGGCGGCGGTGGCGGCTGGCACGACCATCGCTATGACGACGGCCGAGGCTACGAGCACCGCTGATCGTGCCTGCGTCTCGCTTTCCGGGCTGGAAAGCGAGACGCTCAGCCCGCGTGCACCCAGCGCTGGTGCAACCACCGTGCAAATGCGTCAAGAGCAAAGCCCAGCAGCCCGATCAACAGCACCATCGCCATCAACTCTGAATACGCCAGACGGTCACGCGTGTCGAGGATGTAATACCCCAGCCCCGCACTGACCCCGAGCATTTCGCACGGCACCAGCACAATCCACAAAATGCCGATGGCCAGGCGCACGCCGGTCAGCACATGCCCCACAACGCCTGGAATAATCACCCGACGCAGGGTTTCCCAGCGTGTTGCACTCAAGCTCTTGCTCAATTGCAACCAACGCGGGTCCAGCTGACGCACGCCCGCAGCGGTGTTGAGCATGATCGGCCACACCGCAGCAAAGGCCAGCAGGAAGTAGATAGGCTGGTCGCCGACGCCCATCAACATCACCACGATGGGCATCCACGACAGCGGTGAAATCATCCGCAGAAACTGGAAAGCCGGCGTGGTTGCCGCCTCCAGGTTGCGCGAACTGCCCACCAGCAAGCCCAGCGGCACGCCCACCAGCAACGCCAGGAATAACCCGACGAAGATGCGTTTCAGGCTCACCGCGATATGCACATACAGCTCGCCGCGCCCGAGCAGTTCCCACAGGCTGCTGAAGGTCGCCGCCAGTGAGAAGCGCGCCGACAAACCGTCGGCGTCACCAAACACCATCACACCCAGCCACCATAAAAACAGCAAGCCTGCCAAGCCACTCAGCCCCAGCAACCAGCCCGGGATTCTGCCGTTGTTCAAACGCCAATCTCCTCGTGTCGTTCATAGCCATCCGGCAAGCCGAAGGTCTGCATGCCACCCACCGACTCAATGGCACTGCGCACAAAGCGGTCATCCACCAAGTCTTTGGCGACGAAAGCCGGGTCGAGGTCGGCAAGGAATTTCTTGTCGCCTTCGATCAAGGTGTCCTTCAGGCGCCGCACCAATTCCTCGGTGTAGCTGGGGAATGGGTAAGGCTGGAAGTCGATGCGGTGCTCGTCCCAGTTGGCGTGCTGAATTGCGCCATCGGCCAGGTAAGCGGCGCGGTCGCCGGCTGCCGGGGCCAATACTTTGCTCAACACCGGTTCAGCATGTGGCGTGTAGCGGTTCGGGCCGTCCTTGGACAGCAGCTTCACTGCCTCTTCGCGATTGTCGCGTGTCCACACCTGCGCCTTGACGATGGCATTCACCACCTTCTGTGACCATTCCGGGCGATTGGTCAGGTCGTGCTCGTGCATAAACACCACGCAGCACGCATGGTTGCGCCACACGTCGCCGGTAAAGCGTTGCACGCGACCGACCTTGAGGTTTTCCGCCAGGGCGTTGAACGGCTCGGCAACGATGTAGCCGTCGATGCGCTTGCTGGCCAGGGCCGGAGGCATGTCGGAGGGCGGCAACACGATCAGGTTGACTTCATTGGCGGCAATCGCCGTACCCGCTGCACGGGCCACCGGCGTCAGGCCGTTATCACGGAACAGTTGCTGCACCACCACGTTATGGATCGAGTACCAGAACGGAATCGCCACCGACTTGCCGCCCAGCTGTTTCACCTCGGTAATGCCGGGCGACACCGTCAGGCCCGAACCGCCGACGTGGTTCCAGGCCACCACTTTGGCCGGCACCTTGCTGGCGTAGCGCGCCCACACCGTCATCGGCGACAACAGGTGAATCACGTTGACCTGCCCGGAAATAAACGCCTCGATCACCTGCGCCCAACTGCGCAACAGCACCGGGCGCTCGGCCTTGATACCTTCGGCTTCGAACAGGCCGTTGTTGTGCGCAACCAATAGCGGCGTGGCGTCGGTGATCGGCAGGTAGCCGATGCGCACCGGCGCGTCCGGCTCATTGGCGGCGCGGGCCTGCAAGCTGCTCAGCAGCGGTAAGGCACCGGCGGCGCTGAGCACTGCCGAAAGTTTGAGAAAGTCACGGCGCGAGTGGGTCAGGTCATCCAAGCACATGGCCAGGCTCCAGCAGTTCAAGAGGGTTGGGTTGAGGGCGGCTCGCCTGCCGTAAGGTTTTCAAGATGTCGATACGCAGCGCGCCGATGGCCTCGACTTGCTCTTCGCGCGGTTGCGGCAGGTCGATGTGCCATTCGCCCAACGTGCGCGCCGGGCGGTTGCCCAGCAGCAGGATACGGTCGGACAGCAACAGCGCCTCATCAATATCATGAGTAATCAATACCGCCGCCGAGCCTTGCTCGCGGTTGACCTTGAGCAGCAGGTGCTGCATGTCGGCACGGGTGACTTCATCCAGCGCGCCGAACGGCTCATCCAGCAGCAACACTTGCGGTTGCCGCGCCAGGCAGCGGGCCAACGCCGTGCGCTGCGCCATCCCGCCGGACAATTGCGCCGGGAACTGCTGGCGCGCATGTTCCAGCCCGACCGCCGCGATGGCGCGATCAACGCGCAGGCGGCGTTCTTCAGGGCTCAAGTGCGGTTGGCGAGCGAAATCCAGGCCGAAAGCGACGTTCTTTTCCAGGTTCAGCCACGGCAACAGGCCAGGGTCTTGAAAGGCCACCGCCACGCGCGGATGCGGGCCGTCCAGCGGCTCGCCGAGCACCTGCACGCCACCGCCCTGAGGCGCCTGCAAACCGGCGAGCACGCGCAACAGGCTGGACTTGCCGACGCCGCTGGGGCCAAGGATCGACACCACTTCGCCCGGCTGCAAGTGCAAGTCGAACCCTTGCAGCACCGGGCCACTGGCATACCCCAGGCAAATCCCCTGGGCACTTAATACCGCCTGGCTCACAGCGCGGCCTGGCGTTGCAACTCGGTGCGCAATTGCACCAGGCTCGGCGTGACAATCGGCACGAAGGCCGACTCGCGCCAACGCCGGGCAAAACCGCTGCCGTGAGCGGTGAGGTAAGCCTTGCCGCCGCTGGCTTGCAGCTCAAGCTGCACAGCACTGGCGGCGGTTTCGGCGAGGGCGATACGCAGCTTGAACAAGGGCACCGGCTCGGCAGCAAAACGCCCGGCCAGCAGGCCTTTTTTCAGGTCATTGACCAAGTGGTCGAGGGTCACGCGCAGCGCTTCCAACTCATCGCGCAACACGGTGCGGCTTGATCCCAAGTGGTTGGCCACTTCCGCCAGCGAGCGCCGCGCCAGGCCAATCGACATGCCGCACTGCAAGCCCAGAAACGCCGGGCGTACGGCCGGTAGAAATTTGCGCGCATCCTCATGCAACAACCACTCACGGCTCAGCTCAACGCCTTCCAGGCCCAGGGCTGCGGTGTTGCTCGACTGCAACCCCAACAGTTCCAGGTCGCGCGAGCGTTGCAAGCCCGCCACCGAATCCGGAATCGCCAGGATAAACGGCGCGCCACCCCCCGCATGTTCGATAGCCGCCGCGGCTACAAAGCCGTTCTTGCGCAGGTTGGTTACCCAATGCAGGCGCCCGTTGAGGGTCCAGCCGTCGTCCGTCGGCTCGGCGCTGATCTGCAGCGTCTCGATGCCCGACAAAAACTTCATCGCATTCGACAGCCCCGTGGCCCCGGCCAACTTGCCACTGAGCAAGTCCGGCAGCAGTTGCTCACGCAGCCGCTCATTCGGGCTCTGCAACAAATATTCGATAAAGGAGCGCTGGCCCCAGCACACAAACGCCGCCGCCAGGGAATGGCTGGCAACATTGGCGATGGCGTCCACCGCCGCGGTCACATCGCCGCCCGAGCCACCGAGGTTTTTTGGCACGCCGATACGCAATACATTGGCTTCCGCCAGCCGTGGCAGCACTTCCTGTGGATCGCAACTGCCCACATCCAGGGCCTGCGCTTGAACATCGAGCCAACGGCTCAAGATTGGGTCAAGCATTCGTTTCTCCTTATTACAGCAGGTAGACCATCGCCTTATCAGCTTGCCGGTTTTTCCCAACGGTATTGCGCCAGCTCCGGGTTCAGCGGGGTACGGGCAAACACGTTAGCGAAGTTGCACAAGGTTGCCAGGCTCACGCCCAAAATAACTTCCAGGGCCTGGCCTTCGGAGTAACCGGCAGCACGAAACGCCTCGAAACCTGCGTCACTGACATCACCTCGCGTGGCGATCACTTCACGGGTGAAGGCGGCGAGTGTCTCATAGCGGGCATTGGGCAATTCACCGCGTTGGCGCAGTGCATCGATCACCTCCTCCGGCAGCTTGGCTTTGTTGCGCGCCACGGCGGTGTGGCCGGCGACGCAGAAATCACAACCGTGGGTGGTGGCCGCCACCAGTTGCACCACCTCGCGGTCGGCCAGGCTCAGTTCGGCCTTGGCGTTGAGGCCGGAGACGGTGATGTAGGTTTCCAGGGCGGCCGGTGCGTTAGCCAGTACGGCGAGCAGGTTCGGAATGAAACCCGAGGCTTTCAGGGCGTTTTCCAGCAAGGGTTTGGCGGCTTCCGGCGCGGTTTCCGGGGTCAACAACGGTACACGGGACATGGAGTGGTCTCCTGGTGGGTTCGTGTACCCAGTCTGTTGGTTATAAAAAATCGACTCAATAGGCTAAAGTAGCGATTACTTGCTCTAGAGTCTTTCCGTTAGATGAATTCGTCCAGTGCACTTGTCGATTGGTTATTAGACAGTCTTGAACTCAACACCAGCTTGTTCCATGTGGGCCGCTACTGCGGCGATTGGCATGCGAGTACCCACGGGCTGGCCAGCGCGAGTTTCCACCTGGTCGTGCAAGGCCAGTGCTGGCTGCATATCGACGGTGAACCGAGCCCGCAACACCTGAACAATGGTGACGCGGTGTTTCTACTGCGCGACTTGGTTTATCAGCTGTCTGGCGAAGCGACGGCGGCGGCCGCGCAGGAATGCCCGCGCCGCCCGATGCTGCCGCTGGACAGCACCGCCAACGATGGCGTGGGCCTGGTCTGCGGTTTCTTCCACTTCCATTCCGGCTTGTCGGCGCTGATCGTCGACACCCTGCCCTCCTGGATCATCCTGCGCGCCGGCGACCCTTCACTGACCGCCGCACGCAACCTGTTCGAACTGATCCTGCAGGAATGCGAACGCACCCCGGCGCCCTCTTCCGCGCTGCTCGAACGCCTTTGCCACTTGCTGTTTCTGTATGTGCTGCGCCAGCAAGTCCTCGACAACACCGAACTTGGCGGCCTGGCCGCACTGGGCCGGCAGCCGGCGTTCGCCAACCTGTTGGAACAACTGATCGCCCGCCCGGCCGATGCCTGGACGCTGGAAAGCATGGCGGCCTGCACCGGGCTGTCGCGCTCGGCGTTTTTCAAACGGTTTAACGAACTGTGCGGCCAATCGCCGGGGCAAGTGTTGCTGCTGATGCGCATGCGCCACGCGTGCCAGTTGTTCAAGGAAGACCAGACGGTGGCGGAGGTAGCACTGGCGGTGGGTTACCAATCGGTGGCGGCGTTTACCCGGGCGTTCCACAAGGTCACCGGGCAGCAGCCCGGCGCCTACCGCAAGGCTCAGGCCTGACGCTGCAGCCCGGTGCCGGGTCGGGCACACAGCTCAACCAACCAATCCACAAACACCCGTACCCGCTGCGACAACTGGCGGTGCGGCGGGTACAGCGCGGTCAGCGCCATCGTAGGCACCGCCAGCTGTGGCAGCACGTGCACCAGCGTGCCCTTGGCCAGTTGTTGCATAGCGTGATAGTGCGGCGCCTGGATCAGCCCATAACCGGCCTCGCATGCGGCGAAATACGCATCGGAGCTGTTCACCGAGACAACCTTCGGCAAGATGACCGGGCTTAGTTCGGTGCCAATCTGGAACTCCAAACCAAACCGTTTGCCGCTGGCGCTGGAGAGGTACTCGACCATCTGGTGCCCGGCCAGATCGTCCAGGCTCGCCGGCACGCCCATGCGCTCAAGGTACGCGGGGCTGGCCAACGTCAGTTGATCCATCACGGCCAGGGGCCGCGCCACCAGCGATTCGTCCAGTGCCAGGCCACCGCGCAGGACACAGTCGACGCCCTCGCGGATCAAGTCCACGGGGCGGTCGTTGAGGCCGATCTCCAGTTCGATCAGCGGGTAGCGTGCGGTAAAATCCGGCAACGCGGGAATCACGATCAACCGGCCAATGCCTGAGGGCATGTCGATGCTCAGGGTGCCGCGTGGGTTCTGGCGACTCACCGAAAACACCGCCTCAGTTTCTTCCAGGTCCATCAATAACTGCACACAACGCTGGTAATACGCGGCGCCGTCCAGGGTCGGGCTGACCTGGCGCGTTGTACGCTGCAACAGCTGCACGCCCAGATGCGCTTCCAGCTGCTTGATCAGGATGGTCACCGATGCCCGGGGCAATTGCAGGCTGTCGGCCGCCTTGGCGAAACCGCCCAATTCCACGATTCGAGTGAACACGCGCATGGCGTTAAATCGATCCAAAGCCGGGCTACCTTGTTGGATTGTTTAGAAAATCATAATAGTGATAGCGGTTTTAGCCGCTTTATCCCCGGTTTGTCGAGGAGAACAATAGGGCCTTTCCCACCACAGGAGCTGCTCCGATGCACACACGTCAACTCGGCAAGAACGGCCCTCAGGTCTCCGCCATCGGCCTCGGCTGCATGGGCATGACCGACTTCTACACCACCGGCACCGATACACAGGAAGCCATCGCGACCCTGCACCGCGCGCTGGAACTGGGCGTGACCCTGCTCGACACTGCTGACATGTACGGCCCGCACACCAATGAAACACTCATCGGCAAGGCCATCGCCGGCAAGCGTGACCAGGTGTTCCTGGCGAGCAAATTCGGTTTTGTACGCGACCCATCGAACCCGGCTGCACGCGGCGTAAATGGCCGCCCTGAATACATTCGCCAGGCCATAGACGGCACCTTGAAACGCCTGGGCGTAGAAACCCTGGATCTCTACTACCAGCACCGGGTCGACCCCGAAGTGGCCATCGAAGAAAGCGTCGGTGCGATGGCCGAGCTGGTCAAGCAAGGCAAGGTGCGTTACCTGGGCCTGAGCGAGGCATCCGCCGCCAGCCTGGAGCGCGCGCACAAGGTTCATCCGATCAGTGCCCTGCAAAGCGAATATTCGCTGTGGAGTCGCGACCAGGAAGACAACGGCTGCCTGGCTGCCTGCCAGCGTCTTGGCATCGCCTTTGTGCCTTACAGCCCATTGGGGCGTGGTTTCCTCACCGGCGCGCTGAAGAGCCCGGATGACTTTGCCGCCGACGACTACCGCCGCTCCAGCCCACGCTTCCAGGGTGAGAACTTTGCAAAAAACCTGCTGCTGGTGGATCAGGTGCAAGCGCTGGCGGCTGAGAAAGGCATTACCGCCGGGCAACTGGCACTGGCCTGGGTGCTCGCACAAGGCGATTACCTGATCCCGATTCCGGGGACCAAGCAGCGCAAGTACCTGGAACAGAACGTGGCGGCCGTAGACGTCACATTGAGCCCTGCCGAATTGACGGCACTGGCGTCGATCTTCCCGGCGGGCGCCACGGCCGGTTCACGCTACCCTGAAGCCGCAATGGGCCTGATCAACAGGTAACCCAGGTGTATTTGCCGGCGGCTGGATCGGTCGCCGGTGCCACGCCAGCACGAAATGCCCGACGCCGACAGAAAACGGGAAACTGACCCACAACTGACAAGGTGATCGCTGACATACGTGCTTCGACATATAGCGCATTGAATCCAACGCGGGCGCACGGGAACGCTTTGAGGGCAAACCTCAACTTAGGGGTTACCCCAGCCAGTCACGTAAAGGACGCCAACATGCTGCCAGCACTCGGCCATTCAATCGTCACCGCCAACTACCCCGGCCAAACTGCAGCGCGCGATACCCCCACGCCGTCCCCCTATGATCCGCCGTCCGATCTGAGCCCAGGCAGGGTTAACCGCAGAAAACACACGCTGCATGTCGACGGCGACATTAAGATCAGCCGACTCATTGATTGGGATGCAACGGACCCACTCTCACCCAGGGTTGCGCAAAACCGGCTTCTGGTGGAGACCGGTGACAACGCAGACTATGTTCATGTGCGCAGTTTGCCGGACGGGAGGATGCAAATCTCGGTCAATGGCAAGCCCTACTATTTCGACACCGCCGATCATCCAGACTACGAACAAACCCTTTGGATCAAAACCAACGGCGGTGACGACAAGGTCATCGTCGACGATGAAATCAAACTGGCGTTGGACGTGGAAGGCGGCGATGGCAAGGACTTCATCCAGGCAGGCGCAGGCAGGACCAGGCTCTATGGCGGGCGCGGCGCGGACACCCTGAAGCTGGGCAGCGGCCTGGGTTACGCCGAAGGCAATGACGGCAACGACAAGATCACGGGGGGAACCGGCAACGCGGTGATGTACGGCAATAATGGCAGGGACGAACTCGATGCCGGTTCTGGCCCCGCGACCAAGCAGAGTTACCTGGACGGCGGCAACGGCAAAGACCTGCTTAAAGGCGGTAGCGGGCACAGCGTTTTGCATGGCGGCAACGATAACGACCGATTGGTGGGTGGCGATCGCACGACCTTCTACACCGGTAAAGGCATTAACCGTATCCTGAACAATAAGCCCGGCGACCTTATTTACGCCGGCGCCAATGATAAGTTCAACCGCAAACTGGGCTCGACGGTCACCGAGGTAAAACCCAGTAGCGCCGGGGAGCAGGCTTTCACGGTGCTGGGTGACCGGGACTTTCGCCAACGGGTCAGCGATGACTTGGAATTCCTGCGTAGCTCGCCTATTGGCCAGCAGGCCCTCGCTACCCTGGATGAACTGGCCTTATTGAATGGCGGCAATATAGCCATCCTGCCGAAGTCCGCCGGCGCTCAGGGCTACCAATTCGGCAGCTCCGCACTGGGTGACTTGCCACCTGCGGACGAGGGCGATGAAGTGGACGTGGAAGAGGAAGAAGGTCTGGAAGACAACCCGGCCCATGGCACCCTCATTGATGGTGTTCCCGGTGCGCGTGCTGACCGGGCGAAGCTGTTCTTTGACCGCCACTCTGTACTCGAAACGGCTGACCGCACCAATACGATCGTCCCCGTCACCACCTTCTTTCACGAAATAGCGCATGGTTACAATGGCGCCACCGGCACATTCCTGGCGGGTACCACCGAAGAACGGCTGCCATCCGGCGACGTGGAAGCGGTCCCCAATGAGGAGTATCAAGCCATCGGGTTACCCAGCAATGCTGAACCGTTTGACTTGGACAACAACCCCTCGACGCCCCCGACTACGATCAATCCGAAACCGTTCACGGAGAACGCGCTCAATCAAGAAATGGGCAAACCGCTAAGGAAAAGCAAAAATATGGAGTTCAGTGAGCAGGGTATCGGTGAATAACGACCTGAATATTGAAAGGCCAGGCAGGTTCTTCAACGCTGGACGCCGCCGCCTTTCATTTTTGCACCATCGTACCTAAAGCTCCGCCTTGCCAAGCCGATAGCTCGATGAAGCTCTAACAAAGCCGCGTCGATAATAAACGCTTCGTAAGGACGACCCCCATGCCCCCATTGCGCTCCATTCAAACCCGCTACACCGTGTTTCTGGTGCTGTTCGTCCTGGTGCTATTTGTGTTGACCGTCGTGGGCATTGGCCAGTTGGTCGCCCCCACACTCAAACACACCGAAGAACAGGTGGTGCTCAACCGCATCGCCGAAGTGGCCGAACAGATCAAGGGCGAACTCAACAAGGTTCAAGCCCAGCAACGCAGCATCACCCAGACCATCCCGCTGCTCGACAGCGATGCCATCGACAAGGTGCTGCCCGGCCTGGTGGACCAGTATGGCGAACTGAAAGTCTTCGGCGGCGGGATCTGGCCGCTGCCCAACCAGCGCACGCCAGGGCGCAACAAGCACAGCACCTTCTGGCACCGCGATGCCTCGGGCAAGCTGGCGGTCAACACCTTCTGGAACAGTGACGCCGCGCCCAATTATTACGACCAGAGCTGGTACAAAGGCGGTCTCGCCTCGCCACGCGGCCAGTGCGCCTGGGCAGCCGCCTACAAGGACGACGCCAGCCAGGAGCCGCGCACCAACTGCGCCATGGCCATCCAGCGTGACGGTGCGGCCTACGGCGTCGCCACCATCGACGTGACCCTGGGGTTTTTCAATGACCTGGTCGCCAGCAAGGAAAAAGACATCGGCGGGCAGATGCTGATCGTGGAAGGCGACGGCAAGATCATCAGCAACAGCACGCGCATCAGCGGCCCGGTGGTGTTGAAGAACATCAGCGAACTGGCCGGCACCTCGGCCTTCGCCGCGCAGGTCAGCAAAGCCCTCGCCCATCGCGACCAGACGCTGCAACGCAGTGAGTTCGACAACCAGGGCGTGGCCAGCACCTTCTACATGCGCCCGATCGAGGGCACGCCGTGGTTCCTCGCCACCGCCCTGCCCACCTCGCTGATCACCGCCCAGCGCGATGACGTACTCGGCACCCTGGCCATGCTGCAAATCCCCATGGTGTTGCTGCTGGTGCTGTTGGCGTTCTACGCGATTCGCCAGTTGGTGCAGCGCATGAAGTCGCTGAGAACCAACATCGACGCATTGTCGGCCGGCGATGCCGACCTGACACGGCGTATCACCATCCGTGCCGAAGACGAAATGGGCGCCATCGGCCATTCGGTCAACCGCTTTATCATCTACCTGCAAAACATGATCGGTGAAGTGACCCAGGCCACCGGCGCCATGTCGTCGGGGCTTGAGCAGTTGCAGCAGACCTCGGCGCAGACCAACCGGATTCTGGTGCGGCATGCCTCGGAGACGGACCAGACGGTCACCGCCATCACCGAAATGAGCTCGACCGCCGACACCGTTGCGCAAAACGCGGCTGAAACCGCCTCGTTCACCCAGCGCGCCAACGAACACGCCGACCGCTCCCGCGTGGTCGTCGGTGAAGCCTCCAACAGCGTCAGCGCGTTGATCGGCGAAGTGGCCAGCGCCACCCACACCGTGGAAAACATGCGCCAGGACGCTGCGCGCATCACCGAAACCCTCGGCGTGATCGGCGCCATTGCCGGCCAGACCAACCTGCTGGCACTCAACGCCGCGATTGAAGCGGCACGGGCCGGCGAGCAAGGTCGTGGTTTTGCGGTGGTGGCCGATGAAGTCCGGGCGCTGGCGGCACGCACCCAGGCCAGTACCTCGCAGATCAATGAGATGCTCGCGCGCCTGACCACGGGGGTGAGTTCGTCGGTGGCGGCCATGGAAAACACCCAGGCCAGTTGCCAGTCGGCAGCGGATGCCACGGCACGCGTCAACACCGGCCTGGACGAAATGGCCGGTTCGGTCAGCCATATCAACAACCTCAGCACCCAGATCGCCACGGCCGCCGAACAGCAAAGCGCGGTGACCGAGGAAATCAACCGCAGCATGGTGCAGATCCGACATATGGTCGAAGAACTGGTGGAAAGTGGGCATGCCACTGAAACCAATACGCAAAGCCTGTTGGATGCCAATGGCCGGGTGATTGCGTTGATGAGCCGCTTCAAGGTGCGCTGATAAATGCGTGAAACACTCCCGTGCAAAACGCGGGAGTGGGACTATTCTGACAGCTCCTAGTGCAAAGTCTCGCCACACAGGAGGTGTGTCATGCACGCTGTCGAGCATTCGAGCCGCTTGGAGCGGATCAGCCAGGAACGCTTTATCAACGCCCCTATCGAGGTCGTCTACGACTACGTGACCCAGCCCGACCGCTGGCACGAGTGGCACCCCACCTCCCTCAGTGCCGACACCGGCACCACCGGCTCACTCCCGGCCGGCACCCGGTTTACCGAAGTCATCGACCTGCTGGGCGTGCGCGTGCCGATGAGTTATCGCGTGCAGGTTGCCCGCCCCGCGACTGAGTTCAAAACCGTGTTCACCTCCCTGGCCGTAGACGGCTCCATCCACTACTTCTTGCAGGCCCATCGCGGCGGCACGTTGTTCAAACGCGTCTTGACCTACGAAACCGAACTGCAACTCGCCACCTTGCATGAGCGCATGGTCGAGCTGTCGGCCATAGCGCTGGACCAGCTCAAGCACCGCCTGGAAAACACAGCCTTCGTATAATTTAGAAACATTACCGAAACTATGACTCACCTGTGGGAGCTGGCTTGCCTGCGATGACATCGTCATGATCGCCGCCATCTATCGGCTACCTCCTACACGCGAGCCCCCCTATGAAAAACACCGTGCGACTGGCCCTGCTCTCAGCCCTGCTCACCTCCAGCCTGGCCCAGGCTGCCGACCTGATCCCTATCGACGTGCACCGCGACGCCAACTGCGGCTGCTGCAAAAAGTGGATCAGCCACTTGGAAAGCAACGGCTTCAAGGTTAACGACCATGTGGAAGCCGACATGAGCGCCGTCAAGCAGCGTCTGGGCGTGGCACCGCGCCTGGCCTCGTGCCACACCGGTGTGATTGACGGCAAGTTCGTCGAAGGCCACGTACCCGCCGAACAAGTGATGGCTCTGCGCAAGCGCGACGACTTGCTCGGCATCGCGGCACCGGGCATGCCGATGGGTTCGCCAGGCATGGAAATGGACGGAAAAAGCGATGCCTATCAGGTCATCGGCCTGACCCGTGAAGGTAACGACGTGGTGGTGGCCGACTACCCGGCACGTTAATTAATGCTCGCCGGTTACCTGGGGTTATTTTTCGCCGCCTTCGGGGCCGCCACGCTGTTGCCGATGCAATCGGAGGCGGTGCTGGTGGGCTTGCTGATCAGCGGGCATTACAGCCTGTGGGCGCTGCTGACGATTGCCACCTTGGGCAATGTGCTGGGCTCGGTGGTCAATTGGTGGCTGGGGCGCTCGGTTGAGCGCTTCAAGGACCGGCGCTGGTTTCCGGTCAGCCCCCGACACCTGGAAAAAGCCCGCACGCACTACCAGCGCTGGGGGCATTGGTCGTTGTGGCTCAGTTGGGTGCCGATTATCGGCGACCCACTGACGTTGGTGGCGGGCGTCATGCGCGAGCCGTTCTGGCGCTTCCTGCTGATCGTCACCTTGGCCAAAGGGGCTCGATATGCCGTGTTGGCGATGGTGACGGTGAGCCAGTTCGCAGGCGCATAACTCAGTACCGTTGGTCGCTACTGTCAGTTTTGACAGCTATACGCGCCTCCCGCCCGCCGCTTAATTTCCTACTGGTAAGCCGGGCGACATGGACGTTTTCGAGTAGGAACTTTCCGTTTTGATACGTCTTTGAGCTGTGCCTATCGGCCTCCCCCCAATGGTTAATCCTCGATTAATCGTTCGCCAACAGCATCCGATGTTTCACTGCGGAGACACTTCATGCAACCCAAGCGCGCGCTCTATCTCACTCTCTTGTTACTTGCGGCCACCCTCACCGGCTGTGCCAACCAACAGAAAGACACCTACGGCCCCGAGCTGCAGGGTTTCAAATACCCCTACCCAGTCGAGCGGTTCAAATTCTCGTCCCAGGGCCAATCGTTGCAAATGGGTTACATGGACGTGAAACCCACGGGCACGCCGAATGGCCGCAGCATTGTGCTGATGCACGGCAAGAACTTCTGTGCTGCCACCTGGGAGGGCTCGATCAAGGCGCTGAGCAACGCCGGTTACCGCGTGGTAGTGCCAGACCAGATCGGCTTCTGTACCTCCAGCAAGCCGGACCACTACCAGTACAGCTTCCAGCAACTGGCACTCAACACCCACCAACTGCTGGAAAAACTCGGGATTAAAAAGGCCACGCTCCTGGGGCATTCCACCGGCGGCATGCTCGCCACCCGTTACGCCTTGATGTACCCAGCCCAAACCGAACAGCTGGCGATGGTCAACCCCATCGGCCTGGAAGACTGGAAAGCCATCGGCGTGCCCTACCGCACGATCGACCAATGGGCGCAAGCCGACAGTCAATTGACCTACGAAAGCGTGCGTCGCTATCAACAGGCCAACTACTACCTGGGACGCTGGGAGCCTGCGTACGACCGATGGGTAGACATGGTGGTGGGCCTGCACAACGGGTCCGGCAAGCGGGAAGTGGTGTGGAACTCCGCATTGATCTGGGACATGATCTTCACCCAGCCGGTGTACTACGAGTTCAAGGACCTGAAGATGCCGACCCTGCTGATCATCGGCACCTCCGACACCACAGCCCTCAACCGCGACCTGGCGTCAGCGGAAGTCGGGGCGAAAATCGGCAACTATCATGTACTGGGCAAGCAGGTCGCCAAGTTGATTCCGCGCGCAACGCTGGTGGAATTCGCCGACCGTGGCCATTCGCCGCAGATCGAAGACCCTGACCAGTTTCACGCGGCGTTGCTGAAAGGTTTGAAAGCCCTGTAACCCAGCGGGGCGCCAGCGATTTCGCGGCGCCCCGTTAATCCCCGCTTAATCCCCGCGCCACAGCATCCGGGCACTGTTTGCGGAGACTGCCCATGCCACTGATCCGATCACTGTGCGCCGCCAGCCTGCTGGCCAGCTGTGCCCTTCCCGCCTTCGCCGCCACTGAAGGCCCCGCCTACGGCCCCGAGCTGCAAGGCTTCCAATACCCCTACCCGGTCGAACATTTCAACTTTCAGTCCCAGGGCAAAACCCTGCAAATGGGCTATATGGACGTGCCCGCCCAGGGCAAGGCCAACGGGCGCAGCGTGGTGCTGATGCACGGCAAGAACTTCTGCGGCGCCACCTGGGATGACTCGATCAAAGCCCTGAGCAGTGCCGGCTACCGCGTGATCGCGCCGGACCAGATCGGCTTCTGCACCTCCAGCAAGCCGGACCACTACCAGTACAGCTTCCAGCAACTGGCACTCAACACCCACCAACTGCTGGATAAACTCGGCATTCAAAAAGCCACGATTGTCGGCCATTCCACCGGCGGCATGCTCGCCACCCGTTATGCCCTGCTTTACCCGGCGCAGACCGAGCAACTGGCACTGGTCAACCCGATTGGCCTGGAAGATTGGAAGGCGCTGGGCGTGCCGTATCGCAGCGTCGACCAATGGTATGAGCGCGAGCTGAAACTCAGCGCCGAAGGCATTCGCCAATACGAACTCAACACGTATTACGTCGGGCGCTGGAAGCCCGAGTACGACCGTTGGGTCGACATGCTCGCGGGCTTGAACAAAGGCCCAGGGCATACCCAGGTCGCATGGAACTCGGCGTTGATTTACGACATGATCTTCACCCAGCCGGTGTACTACGAGTTCAAGGATTTGCAGATGCCCACCTTGCTGCTGATCGGCACGTCCGACACCACCGCCATCGGCAGCGATATCGCGCCGCCAGCGGTGAAGGCCAAACTTGGCCATTACGATGTGCTGGGCAAGCAAGCGGCCAAGTTGATTCCCCACGCAACCCTGGTGGAGTTCCCCGGCCTTGGGCATGCGCCGCAAATGGAAGAGCCGGCCCGGTTCAATAAAACGCTGTTGCAGGGTTTGAATGCCCTTTAATCCCACCTTTTTCGAGGCACTCGTGAATGTCGGTACAGATTGCAGTCATTGATGATTGGCAGAATGTGGCCAGTGGCGTAGTGGATTGGTCGGTGTTGAACGCAGTGGGCCAGGTGCACTTCCTGCACGATTACCCGGCGGACACCGCAACGATGATCGAGCGTTTGCGCGGCTTCGAGGTGATTTGCGTGATGCGCGAACGCTCCACCTTCGACAAAGCCCTGCTGCAGGGCCTGCCCAACCTCAAGCTGCTGGTAACCGGCGGCATGCGCAATGCGGCCATCGACATTCCTGCCGCCAAGGCCCTGGGCATTCAGGTGTGCGGCACCGACAGCTATAAAC
The DNA here is from genome assembly GCF_013385735.1 of Pseudomonas sp. D2002. NCBI lineage: Bacteria > Pseudomonadati > Pseudomonadota > Gammaproteobacteria > Pseudomonadales > Pseudomonadaceae > Pseudomonas > Pseudomonas sp. D2002. The sequence continues at coordinate 57,632 of NZ_JACAPL010000002.1, forward strand.
AGGCGGCGCCGGAGCTGACCTGGGCGTTGATCATGGCCTCCACCCGCAATTTGCTGGTCGAAGCCAACTCCCTGCGGGACGGCGGATGGCAGGTCGGGCTGGGCGGCGATCTGTATGGCAAGACCCTGGGCATCCTCGGGCTGGGCAGCATTGGCCAGAAAGTCGCGCAGTTTGCCCAGGTGTTCGGCATGCGCGTGATTGCCTGGAGTGAAAACTTAACGCCGCAACGCGCAGCCGAAGCGGGCGTAACCTGGGTCAGCAAGCGTGAGCTGTTCGAACAGGCCGATATCCTCACCGTGCACCTGGTGCTCAGCGACCGCAGCCGCGGCCTGGTGGATGCCGAGGCGTTGGGCTGGATGAAGCCGACGGCACGCTTGGTGAACACGGCACGCGGGCCGATTGTGGATGAACAGGCGCTGGTCTCGGCACTGTCCGAAGGGCGACTGGCGGGGGCGGCGCTGGACGTTTATAGCGAAGAGCCACTGCCGGTTGATCACCCGTTCCGGCGGTTGCCGAATGTGTTGGCCACCCCGCATGTAGGGTATGTGAGCGAGCAGAATTACCGGCAGTTTTATCAGCAAATGATTGAAGATGTTCAGGCCTGGGCCAGCGGCGCGCCCGTTCGCGTGCTGGGCTGATCCTGCGTCGCACCATTTTGTAGCAAGCAGGCTTGCGGTGGGCTGCAGGCCTGTCACAACAGACCTGCAGCCCACAATAACCCCGCCAATCCCCGCAAATCACTGCAAGTTTCAACCTTGCATATCGTTACAAGTTTTTTGTCCTACAAAAATGCCTTGTAAACCCTACAGGCTCTGGAATCTGTCCTAGACTCATGACCGATGGGTCCGTTCCAAAACAAAAACCCCGCAAAAAATCTAAACTTTCCAACTCTGCCATAGGTCCAGTTTTTAAGGGAGGCGAGCGCACGCGGTTCACACCAAATGCCCGTCCATCCAATCTTTTTTAGCAATGGGTGCAACTGGCATACGCCTTGCCAGTTTGTACAGTGCTTGTGCGCCTGGCCGCAGGATGCGGTCATCGGAGCTAATGGCAGCGGGCCATTAGCCGACCAGATATGTGGGAGAGAACTATGATCAGTGCCGCAGTAGATACTCAGGGAGAGCGTTTTAGTCAGCCGGCAGGGGGACCGACTTCGTTGGTCGACCTGCCCAACACTGTGCGGCCGATCGTGAGTCAGAACCCTAATCGAAAGAAAGTCTTGTTTGTGACCTCCGAATTCGCCGATCTGGTAAAGACCGGTGGCCTGGGCGACGTGTCCGCTGCCCTGCCCCGCGCCATGGCGCATTTGCATGATGTGCGCGTACTGATCCCCGGCTACCCGCAGGTGATGGAGAGCGATAACCCGATCCACATCATCGGCGAACTGGGTGGCCACGCGGCGCTGCCGCCGTGCAAGATCGGGCGCATGGACCTCAAGGACGGCCTGGTCATCTATGTACTGATCTGCCCCGAGCTCTACGAGCGCGAAGGCACGCCTTACGGCGCCAACAACGGCCGCGACTGGCCCGACAACCATATTCGTTTCGCCCGCCTGGGCCTGGCCGCCGCCGACATGGCTGCCAACCTCGCGCAGATTCACTGGTGCCCGGACCTGGTGCACGCCCACGACTGGCCCGCTGGCCTGGCCCCGGCGTACATGCACTGGCGTGGTTCACGCACGCCCACCCTGTTCACCATTCATAACCTGGCCTATCAAGGCGTGGTCAGCCTGGCCTCCACGCCGGAGCTGGGCATTCCGCCACATGCCTTGCAACAAGAGGGCATGGAGTTCTACGGCAAGATGTCGTTCCTCAAGGCCGGCATGGCGTATTCCAGCCATATCACCACGGTGAGCGCTACCTACGCCCAGGAAATCACCACGCCGGAATTCGGCTGCGGCCTGGATGGCTTCCTGGCCAGCAAGACCCAGCAAGGCCTGCTCAGTGGCATACCCAACGGTATCGACGAAAGCTGGGAAACCTCCACCGACACGCACCTGACCCACAACTTCAATATCGGCGATTGGGAAGGCAAAGCCGTAAACGCCGCCCATGTCCGCGAGCTGTTCGGCCTGCATGATTCAACCGGCCCACTGTTCGCCGTGGTGTCGCGCCTGGTCTATCAAAAAGGCCTGGACCTGACCGAAGCGGTCAGCAGCTTTATCGTCGAAAACGGCGGCCAGATTGCGATTATCGGCCGCGGTGAGCCAGAAGAAGAAAACGCCATGCGTGAGCTCGCCCTGCGCTTCCCCGGCCAGGTCGGCGTGCGCATTGGCTTCAATGAAACCGATGCGCGCCGCATGTTCGCTGGCAGTGACTTCCTGCTGATGCCTTCGCGTTACGAACCCTGCGGCCTGAGCCAGATGTATGCCCAGCGCTTCGGTTCGTTGCCGGTGGCGCGTAATACCGGCGGGCTGGCCGACACCATCGAAAATGGCGTCACCGGGTTCCTGTTCAATGAATCCACGGTCGAAAGCTACAAAGAGGCATTGAGCCGCGCGTTCCGCGTGTTTGCCAATAAAGGCTTGCTCAACGCCATGCGCAGCCGCTCCATGACCCAACCCTTCAACTGGTGCCAGGCGGTGGAACCCTACGCCGAACTGTACGAACAACTGGTCGCTAAAGCACTGGGGAAATCCGCTAAATAATCAAGGGAGGGCTTCATAGATGCCGTCACGGACTCTGGAAACCTGGCCCCACGGCGCAATCATGCTGGACGCGCAACACACGCGTTTTGCCTTGTGGGCGCCAGACGCGTTTTATGTCAGCGTTGAATTGGAAGACGGCAAATCCATCGCCATGCTGCCCCAGGCAGAAGGCTGGTTTGAGATAGAGATAAAGTGCCCGGCGGGCACTCGCTACCGCTACAACATCGACGGCGAAATGGATGTACCCGACCCGGCGTCCAGGGCCCAGGCCCTGGACGTGCATGGTTGGAGCGTGGTCGTCGACCCACTCGCCTATCAATGGCGACACTGCACCTGGCAAGGTCGCCCCTGGCATGAAGCCGTGATCTATGAGCTGCATGTTGGCGTACTGGGTGGCTACGCTGCGGTTGAACAACAACTGCCACGCCTGGCTGAGCTGGGTATTACTGCGATTGAACTGATGCCATTGGCGCAATTCCCCGGCGAGCGCAATTGGGGTTACGACGGCGTTCTGCCCTACGCGCCGCAATCCTCCTACGGCACGCCCGAACAACTCAAACAGCTGATCGACAGCGCCCACGAGCACGGTTTGGCGGTGATCCTCGACGTGGTCTACAACCACTTCGGCCCCGACGGCAATTACCTCGGCCAATACGCCCAGGGCTTCTTTCAGGAAGACGTGCACACGCCGTGGGGCGCCGGGATTGATTTTGATCGGCGTGAAGTGCGGGATTTCTTTCTCGATAACGCACTCATGTGGCTGCTGGAATACCGCTTCGACGGCCTGCGCCTGGACGCGGTGCACGCCATCGACAACCCGGGGTTCCTCAAAGAACTGGCACACCGGGTACGCCAACAGGTGGACACCGGTCGTCACGTATGGCTGATGCTGGAAAACGAACTCAACCAGGCCAGCCTGCTGACGCATGATTTCGATGCGCAGTGGAACGACGACTTCCATAACGTCTTGCATGTGCTGCTGACCGGCGAGACCGACGCCTATTACAGCGACTTCGCCGAAAATCCGACAGACAAGCTCGCACGCTGCCTGAGCGAAGGTTTCATCTATCAAGGCCACACCACCCGCCATGGCCATGAGCGCGGCGAACCCAGCGGCGACTTGCCACCCAGCGCCTTTGTGGCGTTTTTGCAGAACCACGACCAGATCGGCAACCGCGCCCTGGGCGAGCGCCTGCATCAATTGTGCTCGCCCCAGGCGCTCAAAGCGGCCACCACGTTATTGCTGATGTCGCCGATGATCCCGCTGATGTTTATGGGCGACGAGGTCAACGCCGTAGAGCCGTTTCTGTTCTTTACCGACCACCACGGCGAACTGGCCGAAGCCGTGCGCGAAGGCCGGCGCAACGAGTTCGCCGACTTTGCGGCGTTCAAAGACCCGGAGCGGCGCGAACATATCCCCGACCCGAATGCCCTGCCGACCTTTCTGCAATCGGCACCCGGCTTTGCCGAGAACACCCACAGCCAGTTTTACCGGCACCTGCTGAGCTTGCGTCACCTGCATGTCGTGCCGCACCTGCCCGGCAGCGTGGCGCTGGGCGCACAGGTACTGGCTGACGGCGCCGTCACCGCGCGCTGGCGCCTGGGCAACGGCAGCGTGTTGCAGATTGACCTGAACCTTGGCGACACGCCGCTGGACCACCCCGCGCCGACGCACCTGCTATTCGAGACGCCTGCCACGGACGAGGCGCACTTGGCGCCGTTCAGCGCACGCGTCGCCCTATTCCCTGTTGGAGAGCACCTTTGAGCGAAGCGAACCTGGAAATACTCGCCAGCCGCGCGGGCCTGGCCGTCGATTGGATCGACGCAAACGGCCGCCCGCAACATGTGAAACCCGACGCCCTGCGTGCCGTTCTCAAAGGCCTGGGCCACCCGGCCGATACCGACGCCGAAATCGATGCCAGCCTGCGCGAACTGGAGCAGGTGCAACAAGACAAACACTTGCCACCGTTGATGACCGTCGACACCGGCGAAGGCCTCGACCTGGCACGCTACTTCGCCGCAGACACGCCGTGCCGGGTCAGCCTGGAAGACGGTGAAACCCTGGAGTTGCGCCTCGACGGCGACGGCGTGCTGCCCGGCATTATTGCGCTGGGTTACCACCAGGTGCACATCGACGACCAGACGTTCACCCTGGCCGTGGCGCCCACGCACTGCTACAGCGTGGCCGAAGCCGTGGACAGCCAACCGGCGCGCGCCTGGGGCCTGAGTGCCCAGTTGTATGCGCTGCGCCGCCTGGGTGACGGCGGTTTTGGCGACACCCAAGCCCTGGAACACCTGGCACGCTCCGCCGCCGAGCGCGGCGCCGATGCCTTGGCCATCAGCCCGATGCACGCGATGTTCAGTGCCGACACCGAGCGTTACAGCCCCTATTCGCCTTCCAGCCGTTTGTTTCTGAATAGCCTGTACGCCTCGCCCGCCTGCATCCTCGGCGAGCGCGAAGTGCGCAACGCGATTGACGCCCTCGGGCTGGCGGATGAATTGCACACACTGGAGCAACACACGCTGATCGACTGGCCGGCCGCGGCCAAGGCCAAGCAGCGCCTGTTGCGTGCCTTGTACGAAGACTTCCGCCACGGCCAGCACCCCCAGCATGCCGACTTCCTGAGCTTCCGCCAGGCCGGCGGCGAAGCCCTGGAAAACCACTGCCGCTTCGAAGCCGTACAAGCCGTGCGCGCCGCTGCCGGGGAAGACCTCGACTGGCGTCACTGGCCCGAAGCCTGGCGCAGCCCGCAGAGCCCGGCGCTGGTGGAGTTTGCCGCAGAACACACGGAAGAAATCGGCTTTTACGCCTTCAGCCAGTGGCTGATCGCGCGCTGCCTGGAACGCGCGCAACAAGCCGCGCGGGGCAGCGGCATGGGCGTCGGCCTGATCGCCGACCTGGCCGTTGGCGCCGACGGCGGCGGCAGCCAGGCCTGGAGCCGCCAGGATGAATTGCTCGCCAACCTCACGGTGGGCGCGCCGCCGGATATTCTCAACCGCGCCGGTCAAGGCTGGGGCATCTCGGCGTTTTCCCCTGAAGGTCTCAAACGCCATGGTTTCCGCGCCTTCATCGAGATGCTGCGCGCCAACTTCGCCCACGCCGGCGGCTTGCGCATCGACCACGTGATGGGCCTGCAGCGCCTGTGGGTGATCCCCATGGATGCCTCGCCGCGCGAAGGCGCCTACCTGTATTACCCGGTCGACGACATGCTGCGGCTGCTGGCGTTGGAATCCCACCGCCACCAGGCGATTGTGCTGGGTGAAGACCTCGGTACCGTGCCCGACGGCCTGCGCGAAAAACTCAGCGGCCGCTCGATCCTGGGCATGCGTGTGCTGCTGTTCGAACAAGGCCACGATGGCCAGTTCAAGCCGATCCTCGACTGGCCGGACAACGCCCTGGCGACCACCAGCACCCACGATTTGCCGACGCTCAATGGCTGGTGGCACAGCCGCGACATCGAGTGGAACATTCAACTCGGCCTGATTGACGCGCCGACCGTGGAGCAATGGAGCGAGCACCGCCTGCGTGAACGCCAGGCGCTGCGCCAGGCCTTGAGCCAGGACCCGCAAAACTTCGTCGATGAGATCCGCAACGACACCGACCATATGATCGACGCCAGCGTGCGCTACCTCGGCCACACCCGTGCGCCGCTGGTGCTGCTGCCGCTGGAAGACGCGCTGGGCATTGAGGAACAAGCCAACCTGCCCGGCACCACCGACACCCATCCCAACTGGCGTCGCCGCCTGCCGGGCGAGGCTGCCAGCCTGCTCGACAACGCCGGCGCCGCCCGCCGCCTCGAACTGCTGGCCGTCGCGCGCAACCAAGCCCATGAGCGTGACCGATGAAAGACCTGCCCCTGCGCGCGACCCAGCGCCTGCAATTTCATAAAGGCTTCACCCTGGATGACGCGGTGCCGCTGGTGCCGTACTTTGCCCGGTTGGGCATCAGCCACCTGTACGCCTCACCGCTGCTCAGCGCCCGGGCCGGCTCCATGCACGGTTACGACGTGGTCGACCCGACCACCGTCAACCCTGAACTGGGCGGCGAAGCGGCGTTGCGCCGCCTGGTCGCGGCGCTGCGTGAACACGGTATGGGCCTGATCCTGGATATCGTCTCCAACCACATGGCCGTCGGCGGCGCCGATAACCCGTGGTGGCTGGACGTGCTGGAGTGGGGCCGTTTGAGCGCCTACAGCGAGTTTTTCGACATTCAATGGCACTCGCCCGACCCATTGCTCAAGGGCCAACTGCTGATGCCGTTTCTCGGCAGTGACTACGGCGAAGCCCTGCAAACCGGCACGCTGGTGCTGCAGTTCGATGCCGAGCACGGCGCGTTTTACGTCGAGCATTACGAACACCGCTTCCCGATCTGCCCGCGCGATTACGCGCTGATCTTCGGCAACGACGACCTGCTCAGGCCGTTGGCCGATCGTTTCAACGCCCTCGCCTATCAGGACGACGCCTACCACGAAGCGGCGTGGCTCAAGCAGGCGCTGGCCGAACGTGCTACCGAAAGCGACGTACTGCACGCTATTGAGCAGCGCCTTAGCGAGTTCGACGGGCGCCAACCGGAAGGTTTTGCCCGCCTGCATCACTTGCTCGAACAGCAAACTTACCGCCTCGCCAGCTGGCGCACCGCCGCGGACGACATCAACTGGCGGCGCTTCTTCGACGTCAACGAGTTGGGCGGCCTGCGTGTGGAACGCACGGCCGTATTCGAAGCCACCCACGGCAAGATCTTCGAACTGATCAGCGAGGGTCTGGTGGATGGCCTGCGCATCGACCATATCGACGGGCTGGCCGACCCGCGCGGTTACTGCCGCAAGCTGCGCCGTCGCGTGGATTCGCTGGCGCCCGAGCGGCACCTGCCGATCTTCGTGGAGAAAATCCTCGGCGAAGGCGAAACCCTGCGCGAAGACTGGAAAGTCGACGGCACCACGGGCTACGAGTTCATGAACCAGCTGTCACTGCTGCAACATGATCCTCAAGGCTTCGAACCGCTTGCCGAGCTGTGGACCCGCCACAGCGAACGGCCTTCAGCGTTTATCGAAGAAGCCTGGCTGGCGCGCCAGCAAATCCTCAACGGCTCCCTGGCCGGTGACTTTGAAAGCGTGGCCCAAGCCCTGCTGCAAGTGGCCCGCGATGATGTAATGACCCGCGACCTGACCCTGGGCGCTATTCGCCGCGCCTTGCAGGAACTGATCGTGCACTTCCCGGTGTACCGCACCTACATCAGTGCGCGCGGGCGCAGCGAACGCGATGATGTGTTTTTCCTGCAGGCCCTGGCCGGTGCCCGCAGTACCTTGAGCGAAGGCGACTGGCCGGTGCTTGATCACCTGGAAAAATGGCTCGGCGGCCAACCCTGGCGCAATCGCCCAGTCGGCCGTGAACGCAAGATACTCAAGCACGCCTGCGTGCGCTTCCAGCAACTGACCTCGCCCGCCGCCGCCAAGGCCGTGGAAGACACTGCGTTCTATCGCTCGGCGGTGCTGCTGTCGCGTAACGATGTGGGCTTCAGCACCGAGCAGTTCAGTGCCCCCGTGGAAGAATTCCACGCGGTCAATCAACAGCGCTTGCAGACCTTTCCCGACAACCTGCTGGCCACCGCCACCCACGACCACAAACGCGGCGAAGACAGCCGCGCGCGCCTGGCGGTACTCAGCGAATGTGCGCCTTGGTACGCCGAGCAGATCGAACACTGGCGCACCCTCGCGGCACCGTTGCGCGACGACGCCAACAGCCCGTCCGCCGGTGACGAGCTGATCCTTTATCAAGTGCTGCTGGGCAGTTGGCCGTTGGATGCCAACCCGGACTTTCAGGCCTATCAACAGCGCCTGTGGCAGTGGCAACAAAAAGCCCTGCGCGAAGCCAAGCTGCAAAGCAGCTGGAGCGCGCCGAACGAGGCCTATGAGCAAAGCGTCGAGGCCTTCCTCACGCGCCTGCTGCTCAGCGAAGCAGGCAACGCATTGCGCAGTGCCCTGGGCGACGCCGCCCACGCCATCGCGGCGGCCGGCGCGGTCAACAGCCTGGCGCAATCCTTGCTTCGTATCACCGTGCCGGGTGTGCCGGACCTGTACCAGGGCGCTGAGTTCTGGGATTTCAGCCTGGTGGACCCGGATAACCGTCGACCGGTGGATTTCAACGCACGGCAACGCGCGCTGGATGCACCACCGGACGTCGGCGAGCTGTTGTCCCACTGGCGCGACGGGCGTATCAAACAGGCGCTGATTGCTGAGGTTTTAGCCTTGCGCAAGGCTGATCCCGCGCTCTTCCGCAGCGGCAGCTACACACCGCTGGAAGTCATCGGCAAACAGGCCGATCACGTCGTCGCTTTCTGCCGCGAGCATCACGGTAAACGCCTGCTGGTGGTGGTGCCACGCTGGCCTCATCGCCTGCTGGAAAACGGTGAACAGCCCCACATCAATGCGCAGGTTTGGGGCGATACGCGGGTGAAATTACCGTTCGCCGTGACAACACAAAACTGGAAGGGACTTTTTCATACAGGCGCAGTCACACCAAACAAGGAGCTGTTGATCAGCGCTGCCCTGGGGGATTTCCCGGTCAATGTCTTTATCAATCCTGATGATCAAGAAAGCTGAAAATTTTCTGTGAGGAGTTTTGTGATGAGTACTGAAGACAAACGCATTCGCGAGTTGGCGCATCAGATCTGGGAGTCCGAAGGTAAGCCCCACGGGGAGGACGCGCGCCACTGGGAGATGGCACGCAAGCTGGCCGAAGCGGAAGCGCTGACGCCGAGCAAGCCCAAGCCAGCCGCCAAACCCAAGACCGCGCCCAAGCCTGCGCCAAAAGCCAAGCCCCCTGCGCCCGCCGCGAGCAAGCCGGCACCACCGGCAGCGAAAAAACCGGCAGCGCCGAAAAAACCCAAGCCTTAACGCTCTCGACCTCATGGGCCGTCTGCCGACACTGTCGTCAGGCGGTCACTTCACTTTCCATGCGTCAGCTGAACGATCGTCGGCACGGTCGCGCTCGGCCCGAAAAAAGACCTTTGCAGGAGCAACACAATGAGCAAACCCGATAAAAACCAAGCGACGCCGGAAAACGAGCCGTCGCGGATTCGTGAAGGTTTGCCCTTCCCCCTCGGCGCCACCTGGGACGGCCTGGGCGTCAACTTCGCGCTGTTCTCCGCCAACGCCACAAAGGTCGAGCTGTGCCTGTTCGACGACACCGGCGAAATCGAGCTGGAGCGCATCGAACTGCCCGAATACACCGATGAAACCTTCCACGGTTACCTGCCCGACGCCCACCCTGGGCTGATTTACGGCTACCGCGTTTACGGTGCGTATGACCCGGCCAACGGCCACCGTTTCAACCACAACAAATTGCTGATCGACCCCTATGCCAAACAGCTGGTGGGCGAACTCAAATGGTCCGAGGCGCTGTTCGGCTACACCATCGGCCACCCGGATGATGACCTCAGTTTCGACGAGCGCGACAGCGCGCCCTTCGTGCCCAAGTGCAAGGTCATCGACCCGGCGCACACCTGGGGCAACGACCAACCGGTGCGCGTGCCGTGGGACCGTACGATCATCTACGAAACCCATCTGCGCGGCATCAGCATGCGCCACCCTTCGGTGGGCGAGTCAGTGCGCGGCACCTGCGCCGGGTTGATGGAAGACGATGTGCTCAAGCACATTCGCCAGTTGGGCGTGTCGTCGGTCGAACTGCTGCCGGTGCATGCCTTCGTCAACGACCAGCACCTGCTGCAAAAAGGCATGACCAACTATTGGGGCTATAACAGCATCGCCTTTTTTGCCCCGGACCCGCGTTACCTGGCCAGCGGCAAGATCGCCGAGTTCAAGGAAATGGTCGCGCACCTGCACGAAGCCAAGCTGGAAGTGATCCTCGACGTGGTCTACAACCACACCGCCGAAGGCAACGAGCGTGGCCCGACCCTGTCCATGCGCGGTATCGACAACGCCTCGTACTACCGCTTGATGCCCGACGACAAGCGCTTCTACATCAACGACTCCGGCACCGGTAACACCCTGGACCTGAGCCACCCGTGCGTGCTGCAAATGGTCACCGACTCCCTGCGCTACTGGGCCACCGAGATGCACGTGGACGGTTTCCGCTTCGACTTGGCGACCATTCTGGGCCGTTATCGCGATGGTTTCGACGAGCGCCACAGCTTCCTCGTGGCCTGCCGCCAGGACCCGGTGCTGCGCCAGCTGAAAATGATCGCCGAACCCTGGGACTGCGGCCCTGGCGGCTATCAAGTGGGTAAATTCCCGCCCGGCTGGGTCGAGTGGAACGACCGTTTCCGCGACACCGTGCGCGCGTTCTGGAAAGGCGACGACGGCCAGCTGGCCGATTTCGCCGCACGCATGACCGCTTCGGGCGAGATGTTCAACCAGCGCGGTCGACGCCCCTACAGCTCGGTGAACTTCATCACCGCCCACGACGGGTTCACGTTGCACGACCTGGTGTCGTACAACGACAAGCACAACGAAGCCAACGACGAGAACAACCAGGACGGCAGCAACAACAACCTGTCCTGGAACCATGGCGTCGAAGGCCCCACCGACGACCCGGAAATCAACGCGCTGCGCCTGCGCCAGATGCGCAACTTCTTCGCCACCTTGCTGCTCGCCCAAGGCACGCCTATGTTGGTGGCCGGTGACGAATTCGCGCGAACCCAGCATGGCAACAACAATGCCTATTGCCAGGACAGTGAAATCGGCTGGGTCAACTGGGACCTGGACGACGACGGCAAAGCGCTGCTCAAGTTTGTGAAACGCCTGATCAAGCTGCGCCTGGCGTACCCGATCCTGCGCCGTGGGCGCTTTCTGGTCGGCGATTACAATGAAGACATCGGCGTGAAGGATGTGACTTGGCTGGCGCCGGACGGCAGCGAGATGAGCATTGAGCAGTGGCAGGACAGCCAGGGCCGCTGCCTGGGCATGCTGATGGACGGGCGCGCTCAGGAAACCGGGATTCGTCGGCCGGGTGGCGATGCTACCCTGCTGCTGGTGGTCAACGCCCACCACGACATGGTCAACTTCCGCCTGCCGCCGGTGCCGGAGGGTGAATTCTGGACCTGTATGCTCGACACCAATGACCCTGCGGTGCGTGGCCAGGAACGCTTTGATTTCGAGCACGAGTACGCCGTGACCGGCCGCTCGTTGTTACTGTTTGAACTGCAGCACGACGAGGTGTGAGATGGCCCTGCATGGATTCCTTCAAGGCTACCGGAGCTATGCGGACACGCAGGCCTTGGGTGACGCACTGAAGGCGCTTCAGGAAGAAGGCCTGGACCAACTGCCATTGCCCGGCAGCGGCGAGACCTTGGCGCGCTTCAGCGGCCTCGCCCAAGTGGCGGGGCATGACTTGCGCCTGTGCAAGCTGTTCGAAGGCCATACCGATGCCTTGGCGATCATCGCCGAACTCGACAGCCCCTTGCCGCCACTGGGCAGCATTTGGGGCATGTGGGCTGCCGAGCCGCCAACGGCCAAGGTACGTGTGCGTCGCGACGGCCATCGGTTGCTCGTCGAGGGGCGCAAGGCCTGGTGTTCCGGGGCGGCCGTGGTCAGCCATGGGTTGTTGACCGCCTGGGACGAAGAGGACCGCCAGCAATTGGTTGCCGTGGACATGGACCAGCCCGGCATCACCGTCACCAATGAAGGCTGGAACGCCGTGGGCATGGCGGCCACGGGCAGCGTCGAAATTGTGTTTGAAGAGACCAAGGGCATCGCGGTCGGCGGGCCGGGGGATTACCTCTCCCGGCCCGGTTTTTGGCACGGCGGCGTCGGCATCGCGGCGTGTTGGTATGGCGGCGCGCAACGCCTGGCCGAAGTGTTGCGCGAGCAATGCACCAAACGCCCTGAACCTCACGCCCTCGCCCACCTGGGCGCGGTGGACAGTGTGCTGAACAGCGCCGCGTGCGTACTGCGTGACAGTGCCGAACAGATCGACCGCGAACCGCGGGCCGATGCGCGCCTACTGGCTCAGCAGGCGCGCGCCTGCATTGAGGATACCGTCGAGCAAGTCATTCAGCATGTCGGCCGCGCGGTCGGCGCCGGGCCTTATTGCAAAGACCCGCACTTCGCGCAGTTGATGGCGGATTTGCCGGTGTATGTGCGGCAAAGTCACGCCGAACGTGACCTGGCGGCCTTGGGTGAATTGGTCGCTGGCGATTCCACACGGAGGTGGCAGTTATGAAACCTAATCCGATTGTCGGCCAGGGCACGCCGCTGCATCAGTGGCAAGCGTCGTCCCATATGGCTGAGCTGCCGCAGATCAGCGTCGAGCAACTGGTGCCCGAAGGTCACCGCGCGGTGGTCATCGCCCCGCACCCGGACGATGAAGTGCTCGGCTGTGGCGGCCTGTTGCAAGGCCTGGCCTCGCTCGGGCGGCCGATTCAGCTGATTTCCGTGACTGACGGCAGCGCCAGTCATCCAGGCTCCCGGCGTTGGCCGGTGGAACGCTTGAGCGTGGTGCGCCCGCAAGAGTCGGCCCAGGCTCTGCACCGTCTGGGCTTGCCGCTGCACAGCCTGAAATGGCTGCGCGCAGGTTTTGCCGACAGCCAGGTGGCAGCCGGTGAAGAGCACTTGTGCGCCTTTATACAACGCCACCTCAAGCCCACCGATGTGGTATTCACCACCTGGCGCGAAGACGGTCATTGCGACCATGAAGCCGTCGGCCGCGCCAGTGCCAAGGCCGCCCAGGCGGTGGGCGCCACGCTCTACGAACTGCCGGTGTGGACCTGGCATTGGGCAACCCCCGAAGACAGCCAGGTGCCGTGGCATCGCGCGCGCAAAATCCTGCTGACACCCGAGGCGGTCGCGCGCAAACGCCACGCCATTCACGCCTTCGCCAGCCAGCTGGAAGGCGACCCGCAGATCGGCCTGCCACCGGTGCTCGCGCCCTATGTGGTGGAGCGCCTGCTGCAACCTTTTGAAGTGGTGTTTGTATGAGCGTTGCCACGCCCTATTTCGATCAACTGTTCGCCGGTAATGACGACCCTTGGGCGTTCCGCCAACGCTGGTACGAGCGGCGCAAGCGTGCCCTGACCTTGGCGGTGCTGACCCGACCACGCTACACCTCGATATTCGAGCCCGGCTGCGCCAATGGCGAGCTAAGTGCCGAACTGGCGCCGCGCTGTGATCGCCTGGTGTGTTGTGACACGGCCGCCGCTGCCGTGGCGCTGGCGAAAAACCGCTTGCTGGGGTTTCCCCATGCGCAGGTGCACCAAAGCCGCTTGCCCGAACAATGGCCGACGGAGCCGTTCGAACTGATCGTGTTGAGCGAGCTGTGCTACTACCTCGATGCCGAAGATTTGCACCGTCTGATCGATCGCGCCCTCGCCTCGTTGACCGACAACGGCCAACTGCTGGCCTGCCACTGGCGCCCGGCCATCGACGGCTGCCCGCAAACCGCCGAACAGGTGCACGCATTGCTGCAACAACGCCTGGGCATGCCGCCTGTTGCGCAGCATCACGAGAGCGATTTCCTACTCGATCTATGGAGCCGCGACGGCACCTCGGTCGCGTCCCACGAGGGCTTGCGATGATCGGCATTCTGATCCCGGTGCATAACGAAGAAGCCCTGTTGGCCGAGTGCCTGAACGCCGCCCTGATTGCTGCGAACCATCCCGGACTGCAGGGCGAAGCGGTACAGATTCTCGCGGTACTCGACAGCTGCGACGACGGCAGTGCCGCCATCGCCCAGGCCTATCCGGTGCAGAGCCTGCACGTACAGGCCCGCAATGTGGGCCATGTGCGCGGGGTGGGCGCGCGCCATTTGCTGAATCTGGGCGCGCGCTGGATCTCCTGCACCGACGCCGACAGCCGCGTAGCGCCCGACTGGCTGGTGGCGCAATTGGCGCTGGGCGCCGACGCGGTGTGCGGCACGGTCACCGTCGATGCCTGGAGCGAAGATTTCGACCCGGCCGCGCAAATTCGCTACAACCAGGCGTATGAGGCACGCGAAGGCCATCGGCATGTGCACGGCGCCAACCTGGGCGTGAGTGCCGGCGCCTATGTGCAAGCCGGTGGTTTTGAGCCGTTGGCGTGCCACGAAGATGTGCAACTGGTGCGTAACCTGGAACGCTGCGGCGCCTCTATCGCCTGGAGCCACACCCCGCAAGTCATCACCAGCGCGCGCCTCGATTGCCGCGCCCAAGGCGGGTTTGGCGACTATCTGAAAAGCCTGATGCAGGCCTCCTGAAAAAAATCGACATTACAAGATGTAAAAGCGACCAATCCTTGACTATGCTGACATTGCCTCGCTGGCACTCCAGGGTTGGAGTGTCGCACCCGCGCAGCGGAGTCTGCGCTGACTAAAAGAGCGTCGTCCCGTCAACGGGGTACGACCCAGCACCATTTGACAAGGATGTGACACCCATGAAGCCTGCCTCCTTAGGCGAGGGCCGCCGCGGCCCCGCGCAAATCTGGAACAGCGCCCCGCAGTTGGCGCAAATCCCCACCGTCGCACCTTCAACCCTCGTGCCGCCCGGCGCGCGTGTGGTGGTGATCGCCCCGCACCCCGGCGACGAGGTGTTGGCCTGCGGCGGGCTGCTGCAACTGCTCAGCAGCCGCGAACACCCACTGCTGCTGATTTCGATCACCGATGGCAGTGCCAGCCACCCCGGCTCCAACGCCTGGCCGGCGAGCCGCTTGAGTGTGATTCGCCCTCAGGAAAGTGCCGAAGCGCTGCGTCGCCTGGGCATGCCATTGCACAGTTTGAAGTGGATTCGTGGTGGTTTTTGCGACGACGCCCTGGCGGCCCGCGAGCAGCCGATGAGCCAATTTATCGCACGCTACCTGCAGCCCGGCGATGTGGTGTTCACCACCTGGCGCAACGACGGCAATGACGACCACGACGCCGTCGGCCGTGCCAGCGCCAAGGCCTGTAGCCTGATTGGCGCGCGCCTGTATGAATTGCCCATTTGGGCCTGGCATTGGCCGGTGCGCGAAGGTGCGATGATCCCGTGGCAGCGTGCGCACAAGGTGCGCCTGGACACTTGGTGCGTTGCGCGCAAGCTCCACGCCGCCCATGCGTATGCAAGCCAGTTGGTCGGCGACCCGTCGATCGGCCTGGCGCCGATGCTCGCCCAGGAACTGCTGGAGCGGATGCGCGAGCCCTATGAGATCGTGTTCGCCTAGGGCGCGAGGCGTATGTATCACAGTGTGTACCGCGCAGCCGAGGATACACAGCGTTTAACCCGGGGCACTTCCTGAAACATGCCCGATACAGCACAGCGGTCAACTGAGCACCAGGCACACACACGCCGCAGGAGGCTCGCCATGCACACTCAGTTGACTCACCGCTCCAAACTCCGCCCGCTGTTCCTGGCATTTGCACTGTTGCAGTTCGGCGCCGTGGGCCTGGCCCACGCCGAGATGCCCGAGCCGCCAACGCCCGTCAGCCATAGCCAAACCGCGTTTGGAGCGCTTAAACACATCAAGGCCGGCGTGCTCGATGTGGCCTATGCCGAAGTCGGCCCGGCGAATGGCCAAGTGGTGATCCTGCTGCACGGCTGGCCCTACGACATCGACAGTTATGCCAACGTCGCCCCGCTGCTGGCGGCCAAGGGTTATCGCGTGCTGATCCCCTACGCCCGTGGCTACGGCGACACGCGTTTTCTGTCGGATAAAACCCTGCGCAACGGCGAGCCTGCGGCATTGGCGCAGGACGTGATCGACTTCATGGACGCGCTGAAGATCAAGCAAGCCGTGCTGGGCGGCTACGACTGGGGCGCGCGCTCGGCGGATATCGTCTCGGCGCTGTGGCCCGAGCGGGTCAAGGCGCTGGTGTCGGTGAGTGGCTACCTGATCGGCAATCAGGCTGCGGGCCACAACCCTCTGCCGCCCAAGGCCGAATTGCAGTGGTGGTATCAGTTCTACTTTGCCACCGAGCGCGGTGCTGCCGGCTACCAGAAAAACACCCACGACTTTGCCAAGCTGATCTGGCAGACCGCCTCGCCGAAGTGGGCCTTTGACGATGCTACCTTCGAGCGCAGCGCCAAAGGCCTGGACAACCCCGACCACGTCGCCATTACGCTCTTCAACTATCGCTGGCGCCTGGGCCTGGTGCAGGGCGAAGCCCACTACGACGCGCTGGAACAACAGCTCGCTCAGTCACCGAGCATTGGCGTGCCGACCATCACCCTGGAAGGCGAAGCCAACGGCGCCCCGCACCCGCAACCCGAGGACTACGCCAAGCGCTTCACCGGCAAGTATGCGTTCCGCCTGATCAGCGGCGGCATTGGCCACAACCTGCCGCAGGAAGCGCCGGCAGCGTTCGCCCAGGCCATCGTCGATGCGGATCACCTGTAAGGTTTTTCGCTCCCCTCTTCACTTCATGGCGGCCTGCGCAGTGAAACGTTTACGCACGTGCGACAACTGATAGGCAATCCCCAGCCAGATAAACCAGGCAGGCATTACACACAGCGCCAATCGCGTGTCCGGTCGCAAGGCGAGCAGGCACAGCACAAAGCCGAGAAACGCCAGGGTAAACCACGCCATCGGCACACCGCCGGGCATTTTGTAGATCGATTGAGCGTGCAAGTCCGGGCGTTTTTTGCGGTAGGCAATGTAGGACGCGAGGATAGTCGACCAGGTAAAAATCACCAGGATCGCCGACACCGTCGACACGATGGTGAAGGCCGTCATCACCTCCGGCACCACAAACAGCAACACCAGGCCCAGCAGCATCAACAGGGTGGTGAACGCCAGGCTGAAAAACGGCACGCTGTGGGTGGACAGCCGCCGAAAAATGCCCGGCGCGTCGCCCAGGTCGGCCAAACCGAAGAGCATGCGGCTGGCGGAAAACACCCCGCTGTTGGCCGATGAAGCCGCCGACGTCAGCACCACGAAATTCACAATGCCCGCCGCCGCGGGAAAGCCCGCCACCAGGAACAGCTCCACAAACGGGCTTTTGCTCGGCGACACTTGCTGCCACGACGTCACCGCGATGATGCACGCCAGGGCCAGCACGTAGAACAGGATGATGCGCAGCGGGATCGAGTTGATCGCCTTGGGCAAAGTCTTCTCCGGCGCGCGGGTTTCAGCGGCGGCCGTGCCGATCAGCTCGGTGCCGGCGAAGGAGAAAATCGCCATCTGGAAGCCGGCGAAAAAGCCGAACAGGCCATTAGGGAACGCCGCCTGTTGATCCAGCAAGTGACTCAACGAGGCGGTGACGCCGGTGGGCGACACAAACGCACTGGCAATCAGCACCAGGCTCACGCTGATCAGCGTCACCACGGCGATGATCTTGATGATCGCAAACCAGAACTCCACCTCGCCGAACAGCCTAACCGTGAGCACGTTCAACGCGAACAGCGTGAGCAACATGCCCCCGGCCGGCATCCACGCCGGCACACCGGGAAACCAGTACTGGAAAAACCCGCCCACCACTACCGCATCGCCCACCACCGCCACGCTCCAGCTCAGCCAGTACGACCAGCCGAGAAAAAACGCCGCGCGCGGCCCCAGGTAGGCACCGGCAAAGTCGGCGAAGCTCTTGAAGTTAAGGTTGGATAACAGCAGCTCGCCCATGGCGCGCATCACGAAGTACACGAAGAGCCCGATGATCATGTAGATCAGGATGATCGAGGTGCCCGATAGCGCGATGATTTTGCCCGAGCCCATGAACAGACCGGTGCCGATCGCGCCGCCCATGGCCATCAACTGGATGTGGCGGTTGCTCAGGGTACGTTGCAACGCAGGCTTTTCTGTCAGCCCGGGCGTGGTTGTTTTCATCACAAAACCTCTTGTTATGTTTTTGAGTTTTGGCAGAAAAAAGAATCAGCGGTTTTTTGTTCTTGGGTTCAGGCGGTCTTGCTTTCGAAACCGTGCAGCACGTTGACGGCATTGATGCCGATCTCATCGACCATGTAGCCGCCTTCCATCACAAACAGCGTGGGCACGCCGACGCTGGCGATGATTTCGCCCATGCCGATGAAGTCCTGGCTGTCGAGGAGGAAGTGGCTGATGGGGTCATCCTTGAAGGTGTCGACGCCGAGGGAAATCACCAGCACCTCGGGGGCGAAGTGGCGCAGTTGCCGGCAGGCGTCGAGCAGCGCGATGGTGTAATCGGCCCAGGCGGTGTTTTTCGGCAACGGGTAATTCAGGTTGAAGCCTTCCCCGGCACCCGCGCCACGCTCGCTGCTGAAGCCGGAAAAATACGGGTAGGACACCGCCGGTTCGCCATGCAGGGAGATGAACATGACGTCGGCGCGGTCATAGAAAATATTCTGGGTGCCGTTGCCATGGTGGAAATCCACGTCCAGCACCGCCACGCGCCGGGCGCCTTGGGTGATCGCCTGTTGCGCGGCAATCGCGGCGTTGTTGAGGTAGCAATAACCGCCCATGTATTCGCGGGCGGCATGGTGCCCAGGTGGCCGGCACAGGGCAAAGGCGCTGTGATGGCCTTCGTCGATCAGGGCCAGGCCGGTGAGCGCGATGTCGGCGCTGGTCGTGACCGCGTCCCAGGTGGTGCGGGTGATCGGCGAGCCGGCGTCCATGGCGAAGAAACCCAGCTTGCCGTCGATGAAATCCGGCACCTGTTGGTTGGCCAGGTCGCGCACCGGCCACACCAGCGGCAGTGCGTCATGGCTGCGGCCAATCGCGGTCCATTGCGCCCAGGCGGTTTCGAGGAAGGACACGTAGCGTTCGCTGTGGGCATTGACGTAACACGCGCGGTCGAAAGTGCGCGGCACGATGATATCGCCAAGCCCGACCTGCCGGACGCGGTCACGTACGGTGTCGGCGCGGCTGGGTTGTTCGAATGAGGGCTTAAGCACACCGTCTTTCAATTCGGTGCCATGGTGTAAACGGTGGGCATCACTAAAAACAGTCAGCATTTCTCAACCTCCCCGAGTAAAAGACAGGCTCTATTTTGTTCGGGCGAGGCTGGGCTTTCTTTGCTTTTAGTTCGCGCACTGTTAGGTTTATCGGGAATATTTACCCTTGCGGCAGCACATTATGAAAAATAAAACCAAACAGGTCGCGCTTGACGACACTGATCTCGCCATCCTCGCGTTGCTGCAGGAAGACGCAAGTATTTCCAACGCCCAACTGAGCGAGCGCCTGTCCCTGAGCCTGACGCCGTGCTGGCGTCGACGTAAACGCCTGGAAGAAGAAGGCGTGATCAAGGACTACCAGGCCAACCTGGATCGCAAACTGCTTGGGCTGGACATCATGGCCTTCGTGCATGTGCGCTTTGCCATCCACACCGACCACGCGCCGGACGCGTTCGAGGCGGTGGTCAAGCAACTGCCCGAAGTGCTGGCCTGTCACAAAATCACCGGCGATGCGGACTACCTGCTGCAGGTGCTGGCGGCAGACCTGGACAGTTACAGTGAGTTTGTCGAGAGCGTGTTGCGCCGTCAGTTGGGGATTGCGTCGATCCAATCGAGCCTGGCGCTGCGTGAGGTGAAGGCGACGAGTCGGGTGGCGATTCCTGGGCAGGAAAGCGGTCAGCGTAAATAACTGAGGGCTTTGGACGTTAATCACCTTGTTTAGTGGCAAAATGCCTTTTTACCCACACTCATGGAGCGACTGTGACGCACGTCTTTGCCCCCTCGGAATCCACCCTACCACCCGCCTCGCCTTCGAAATTCCGCTTCTTCAGACGCCTCGGGATGTTCGTCCTCGCGGCGTTGATTATGCTGCTGGCGCCCGTTCCCGGCCTGTTGCTGGTGCCACCGGCGATGCAAAGCTACTTGATGTTCGTGATCAGCCATGGCGCCATCGGGTTGCTGTTGTGCGGTCTGTTCGTGGTGCAACACCGGCATAACCTGGCCGCTAGGTTTTACGGCCACCACATCCGTAAGACTTTGCGCCTGGGCGTAATTGCCCTGATCGCCGCGTATGCCCTGTTCGGGTTGCTGGTCACCGCACTGGGGTTACCGCGTGAAGCGTTCATGGCTGAGCTGTACAGCGGCCTGACCCAGTGGCAAACCCTGATCAAATTGGCGTCGCTGATTATCCTGCCACCGATCGCCGAAGAACTGATGATGCGGCACTACCTGCTGCGCCTGTTTCCCTACGAACGTAGTGTGGCCTGGAAGTGGACGGCGGTGATTGTCACGTCCGCGCTGTTCGCCAGCGTGCATACCCAATACGGCAGCTGGAACACGTTGGTGATGATCTTCGTGGTGGGTTGCCTGTTTGCCTGGGCGAGGATTGCCAGCGGCGGCTTGCTGGTGCCTATCTTGCTGCACATGCTGGCGGAAGTGGTCGGGTCGAGCTTCGACTGGACCTGGACGTGGGCCGGGCTTTACGGCTGATCCCAGGCATTCTTCGGAGCGGGCGTAACACGGGGTGTTCACGCCCACTCCCCGCTATGAAGCGGTAAAACGCCCCCGCCGAAATGTGAAAAATTCGTTAACTAATTCTCCCCCAAGGCTTTTTCCGACAGCCTCAATCTGACAAACTGATGCGAATAATTCTTAACATCATTATTATTCGCCAGGGACGGCGCTTCGGGGAGAGTCTGTTCCATGTCTGTGCAACAACCAATCGGCAAGCGTTTTACACCTAATTTGATCGCGATGGCGGTTTGTATCGCCAGCTCACAAGCGGCCTTCGCCGCCGATGCGGAACAACCGTCAGCCGTGGTGGAACTGGGCGCGACGCAAATCAACACCGAACAACAACTCGGCGCCACTACCGAAGGCAGCCAGTCCTACACCACCGGCTCAATGGCCACCGCCACCAAGCTGCCGCTGACCTTGCGTGAAACCCCGCAGGCCGTCACGGTCATCACCCGCCAGCGCATGGACGACCAGGCGATGACCAGCATCAACGACGTGGTCAGGGCCACGCCCGGATTGTTCCTCAACTACTCCAACGGCCCTGGCCGGCAGTCCTACAAGGCGCGCGGTTTCGACATCGACAACCTGATGTATGACGGCATCCCGACCGGCTACAACGGCGTTGACGTAGGCGCCCAGCCAAACCTGGCAATGTTCGACCGCGTCGAGATCGTGCGCGGCGCCACCGGCTTGGTCACCGGCGCGGGCAACCCGTCGGCCGCCATCAACCTGATCCGCAAGCGGCCACTGGACGAGCAGAAAGTCACCCTCACCGGCGCCGCCGGCAGTTGGGACGACTACCGTGGCGAGCTGGATGCCTCCAGCCCACTCAACGACAGTGGCACGTGGCGCGGCCGGGTCGTCACCTCTTACCGTGACGCCAACAGCTTCATCGACAAGGTCGAGGAAGACCACGGCCTGTTCTACGCCGTCACCGAAGCCGACCTGAGCGAAGACACCACCCTGACCCTCGGCTTTTCCAACCAGAAGGACAAGACCAATTACTTCTGGGGCTCTTCGATGGTCGGCCAGGATGGCCATCACCTCGACCTGCCGCGCTCCTACAACCCCGGCACTCGCTGGGAGAACAAGGACCAGGAGATCAACACCGTATTCGCCGAACTGCGCCAGCGCCTGGCCAACGACTGGAGCCTACAGGTCAACGCCAACTACGCCGCACAGGACGCGCTGTTCTCCGGTTCCTACCAGTCGCGCTGGGTCAACAACACACCGGCGCGCACCGTTTACCAGGCCGCCTACGATGAAAATCAGGCCGGCATCGACGCGTTCGCCAGCGGCCCGTTCCAGGCGTTCGGGCGTACCCACGAACTGGTGGTGGGCGCCAGCAAGCGCATCTACGACATGACCACCCACAACTACAGCCCGTACGACATGAACTGGCCGCTGACGGCAGGCAAACCGGATTTCGTCCACACCAACAACCAGCGCGAAGTCACCACCCAGGAAGGCGTCTACGTGACCACGCGCCTGAGCCTGGCCGACCCGTTGAAGCTGATCCTCGGCGGGCGCCTGGACTGGTACGACTACGACAACCGCGATGGCGACGGCGACTTTCATGTCACCCGTAACCTCACCCGCTACGCCGGCTTGATCTACGAGCTGGACGACCATCACTCGGTGTACCTCAGCTACAGCGATATCTTTACACCGCAAAGGGACAAGGACACGTCCGGCAACCCGCTCAAGCCGATTGTCGGCAAAAACTACGAGGTGGGCATCAAGGGCGAATACCTCGGCGGCGCGCTGAACGCGAGTGTGGCGCTGTTCCGCGTCGACCAGGAAAACCGCGCCGTGCCAGTGGTGGTGCCGAACTGCCCGCAGGCCGCGTGCAGTGAAGCCTCCGGCGAGATCCGCAGCCAGGGCATCGACCTCGAACTGCAAGGCGCGCTGACCCCGAACTGGCAGGTCGGCGGTGGCTACACTTACGCGCGCACCCACACCATCAAGGATGACGCCAACCCGCAGCTGGTCAACAAGCAGTTCGACACCGACACGCCCGAGCACCTGTTCAAGCTCACCACCCGCTACAACTTCCAAGGCCCACTGGAAAAACTGCGCGTTGGTGGCAACGTCTCCTGGCAGAGCCGCCTGTACAACGACCTCAAAGTGGCTGACGGCAGCACCTACCGCCTGCAACAGGGCAGCTACGCGGTTACCGACCTGATGGCCGGCTACGAGGTCAGCCAGCACCTGGACCTGCAGCTCAACGCCAACAACATCTTCGACCGCCGCTACTACTCAACCATCGCCAACGACGTGAGCTACGGCGGTGATGCCTACGGCAACCCACGCAACATGATGCTCACCGCCAAGTACAGCTTCTGACCTGCCCCGCCCCTTCGGCTATCCATTTGGATAGCCGCTCTTAAAGTCCCGCTCAGGGATGCCGATAACACCATGGCATCCCTGAATCTGAAAGCAATCGAACACCTGCTTCACTCCACCGGCGTCCCGTGTGGCACGCCGCATGCTTAGCTGTTTCCGGCTCGACCACATGGAGTAAGAGTGAATGCCAACCCGCACGCGTTTTTTCGAGCACTACCGCAAGGCCGACCGCATCATGCTGGCGTTGGTGTGGCTGATGTTCCTGTTCTCCATAGGCCTGGCGTTCTGGCACGACACACTGCTGCAGGCCGTGATCGTCGGCGGCGGCACCAGCGTGGTGCTGACAGCAGTCTATCGCGCCATCGGCGGCACCCGCCTGATGCGCTGCTTGTTGGGCGCCGGCTTGATGGTGATGGCCGCCCTGCACATCAACCAGGCGCAAGGTGTGATCGAATCGCACTTCGGTATTTTCGCGCTGCTGGCCGTGCTGACTTTCTACCGCGACTGGCTGCCGATCCTGGTGGCGGCGGCAACGATCGCCGTGCACCACGTGGTCTTTCATGCATTGCAGCATCAAGGCTTTCCGGTGTTCGTGATGGAACACCATGGCGGCTGGAGCATGGTGTTCGTCCACGCCTTCTATGTGGTCATGGAGACCGTCGCCCTGCTCTACCTCGCCATTCACAGCCAGCGCGAAGCGGTCGAAAGCCAGGAAATGCTTGAGAAAATGCTCGCCGTAACCACCCAACTCACCGTCGAAACCGCCCAGGGTGAAGGCAAGGTGCATGTGTCACTGGCCAAGCGTTTCGACCACTTCCTGCAGCAAATCACCCACCTTATCGACGGCGTCGCGCGCGACTCCCACGGCCTCGGCCAACTCGGCCAGGAACTGGCCAGCGCCAGCGGCACCCTGGAAAAAGGCGCACGCCATCAGCTGGCCGAAATCACCCAAATGACCGGCTCGATGCAGCGCATGGAAGACGCCATGGGCCACATCACCGTGCACGTCGAACAGGCCGTCGAACACGCAGGCCAGGCCAGCAAACAAATCGTGCGCGGCCAGGAAAGCGTCGGCCGCGCCCAGCACGAAATCAGCCAATTGGCCTCACGTATCAACGGCACCAACGAGACCGTGCAAGGCCTGGCGGTGCAGGCCGAGCAGATCGGCTCGGTACTCGAAGTGATCAGCAGCATCGCCAACCAGACCAACCTGCTCGCCCTCAACGCCGCCATCGAAGCCGCCCGCGCCGGCGAACAAGGCCGAGGCTTTGCCGTGGTCGCCGACGAAGTGCGCAGCCTGGCGCAGCGCACCGCCGTGTCCACCCAGGAAATCAAACAGATCATCGAAGGCTTGCAACACGGCAGCCGTCAAGCCGTCGAGGCCATGCACGACAGCCAGCAAGGCGTAGAGCGTTGCGTGCAAGACAGCCAAGTGGCAGTGGAAATGCTGCAAGCGGTGGGCGCCGACATTGCGCACATCGACGAACTGAACGGGCGGATCGTAACGACCACCCGTGAGCAATCCACGGCGAACCTGGAGATCGTCGGGCGGTTGCAGTCGGTGCAGAGCATTGCGCAAAGCACTGCCGATGATGTGGAGACACTGGCGCGCAGCAGTGAGCGGCTACCGCCGATTGCGGTGCGGTTGGATGCGTTGGGGAGGCGGTTTCATCAGTAGGCTTTACCTGGCCTTACCTATTTCGCCGACTCGAACTGAACATTCTCCCTCCACACTGAAAAGGAAAAACCATGACCCAAGAGATCTACCTATATGCAATCGCCTCCGGAGTGCTGGGGGCGGTATCTTCCTATTTGCTCATGCTTTTTTCCGGCTTCGAAAAATTGCCTTCGAGTGTTCCCGACCAAAGTAAGGCTATTGTGATTCAGCGCCTATATTTTTTCTTGGGACGCATGGCTTTTGGCGCAATCACCGCAATGATATTGATATTTTTCTTGATGGACGCCTATCTCGCCCACGAGCTCTCCAAGTACAAACTATATGGTTATGCAAGCGTGGCAGGTTTCAGCGTTTCCACGCTAAGCCAGTTAACCAAATCGTTCATGCCCCAATGGCTGACAAGGCACTAGAGCCCACAGGCAGCTGAGCCACCGCCCTACCCTTCAAGTGTGCGTTTCAGCCGCTTCAAATCACTGTTGACGATCAACTTGTGCACCTGGCCGACCGGCACCATGTAGGCGCGGCCAAACGCGTTATGGGTGACCACCGATGAAGTGATGGTAAACACACGCTCGCTGATCGACAGGCAAATCATCACATCCAGGTGCCGGTCGCGCTCGGTCAGCACCAGCATGTCGGGGGCGCTGTGTTCTACCAGAAAGAAGTCCAGGTGCTCGCCCACTTGCACGCTGTCTCGGCGGGTACCAGAAAACCCGCCGATGCGCTTTACGCCAAACAATGCAGAAATCGCGTCCCGAATGCGGAACGCCAACTGCAACAACGGCCCCGGTTCGGCAGTCATGATGTTCCAGGCTTCAAGCGCGGTGACTTCAGATGGCAGCAGGGTTGAGCGGCAGTCGTAGTAATCCAGTTCAGACGGTGCGCGCAGGGTGTGAGCAATCGGGGTGGTCGCCAAATGTTCTCTCCTTGGCCAGATGCCTTGCGAATAATTTAAACGGCTTGCCCTTCTTTTAGCGCAGTTTTACGGCTCTGCGCCACCGGCACCAACGGCTCGCGAGCAAGTGACCGAGTTTGATCGAACAAATTATTTTGCCTATCGGGTCAGCGAATTCACTTTCACCGTCGGGTGTTTGGCCACCCATGCTACCGGTCAATGGTGTTTTGACGAGCCTCGTGCTGGCGAAACCCCTGTTCGATGGACCTATACTTTTTATGCAAAAAACGCCGTGTCGGCCATTACGCTGAAGGTGTTTACGACGCTTTTGTGGCGTGGGGATATGCAGGTGTGCATGGATCAGATGCGTAAGTTGATTGCTGTTGGTGGGTAATGCGCGAAAGGATCCGTGTCGGGATTGATGGTAGATTTTTGGCTGGGGTGGCGGGCAGCAATCGGCCAGAAGCGGCCGGTGGCGACCGACAGAAAACGGCCAAGTGCAGTCCGCAATAAACGTCAGAAATCGGGCAGAAGCTGGCATTGAGTGCCTATGGAATGTCACCAATCCAGCAGTGAGTACACCTCAACGGTGCGGGTTCACCGCCACCAAATAAACCATCGACGTAAATCAAGCTTTTGTTCTTGCCCTAGAGGTGAGGTGCAGGCAGTCACGATCGTGGATCGAAAGGATTGCTCGAAAGCTTCGCTTGCAACGTGAAGGGCAAAGTCAACGGCTGAGTTTCGGTTTATACAAAACGTGTCTATTTCACAGGAGGATCACAAGTTTAACTCTAGATGATTGGTGCATAAGCATTGTGAACCAGAAACCGTAGCTGAGAGGTAGGTTCCGTGCGATGATTCATATCATTGGCACGGCATAGTGCATTAGCTACAAGGAAGTCAAGTTGATGAAATTATCCGATACGGAATCAAGTCTCGAAAGCACCTACGAAGACAATACATACTCTGGCACTGCGACTTTCTTGTATTCTTCGAAGATTACTGGAAACGTGAATCTCGAAGTAATGTGCGAAATCCTTGCTGAATCTGATGCCTTTAGTTTCGCATTAACCAGTAGGGGAAAAATCTACTTCACAGAAGACAGCAGGCTCCGATCACAACAATTAAGCATTGAGTCAACTATTACCGAGCAAGGTATGACTGTATCTGGACATAACGATTTTCTCAAGGCGAACTCCGGAGACTCCAATATCTATGCTTTATCTTTAGCTCTCAATTTACTCTTATCTGATAAACGTTTGTTCAACTCTGCGTATGGCTTTCCCACAGAAAGCGCTAGAATTTTCATGCGCCCAATTGCAATCAAATGCGAAGATGACGAAGATCATGAGCTAATCATTCCTTACATCAGAGTTTACACGGGCGGCATAATCAGTATTTCGTTGCAAACCATTGCTGGCTTTGAGGAGTCTACGACTCAAAGAGTAGTGCACAGCGAAGTAAATAAATCGCAACGAAACCTTACATCAGTATTGTGTGAAAGAGAATTGCATTTAGCTTGCACCGAATGTCAGATGGCCCAGATGCGTCGGAAGGAGAGAGTTGTTCAGCGAGAAGCATTTGAAACCATCATGGGTGCAGCGCTGAACACTCCGGGAGAAATAGAATTCGTAGACGAGCGTCTAACTGTCTACGAACTTTTACATACCGATCAACTTACTTTAACGGATATAGCGCGAAATTTGTTATCGGTGGTCGCGCGCACCATTGCAGTAGGTTCCGTTCAAACCCGCATCAGATGGTATGGTAGCCAGTACAAAGACGACTCCATAGGCCAACACTGGCGTGGCAAGCCAATACTTTACATCAGCTCCCACACCGATCAAAAATGGAGTTCATCCGAAAACTGGTCTACCCACAAACGGCTAGTCAACAGCGTTATGACTCGAACGTTTCTATCGGACAAGATAACTCACGCCGACTTAAATCATAAGGACATGAGAAACTTTGACGACTACAACAACTTTTACTCTGAGCCTGTATCATTGATGCTAGCGTCCTCGCAGGTAGAGGCTTTTGTCGAGCAACACGACACTTACACCTTCAGTAACTTAACCTCAGATATCCAAGTGCTGAATGAAGCTTCACACTTCATACAAACATACTATTCCTACGCTTCTCTAGGACTAAACAAATGCAAGACAGCGATAGACGTTGCCCGCCTCGAACTCGACATATTGGAATTTGAGGAGAGCCTCCTGTCTGCGCATAAATATGGAGAAATCGCAAAATATATCGAGGAAGTACAGAAAGGCGACCATCTAACTACGATCTACAAGCTGCTTCACAAAAAAATTGAAACTGTTCGCAAAGCCCTCGATCTAGACGATAAGATTAAATCAGAGTCTTACACGCGCCGAATCACAATAATATTCGGAATCATTGCTTCTGCCACGCTATCCCCTGAGCTGATGCAGCCAATCGCTAAATACTTTGATGTGGCTCCCGAAAACGGAGATCTCGCAAAACTATATGGTATAGGCGCTTCAATAATTGTTGTGGCGGGCTTATTAACTCTCAGTCACTACACTTTCAAACTAAAAGACTGGGTTGTCAAAACTCTGAAAGGGTATTGATTTTCCAGAAATCGCCACCGTTTTCGGAAGTTGCACAGATTGGGGGAAAAGACAGTCGCTAGTTAGCGGCTGCTTTTGGCCGATCGCTGCCCTTGACGAGAGGCGAAAACGGCCAATAGAAGATATTTCAATCGCCGACTAAACTGTGGGCGATTCAGTTGCGTCGGCCGCTAACTCATCAAGTACAGCAAAAACGCCAGGTAGGTACTCGCGATAAGAGGCAATGTACTGAGAGGTGGTTACGCATCGATCATCGAATTCCAGCTTTAGCTCCCGAATGAGATGCTGATTCGTGCGCCAATACTGCCCCATTCGTTTTGAGTCCAAGCCGCCCGAAATCTCGCCTTTAAACGGAAAGTAATCATCCTGCTCATTGAAGGTGCCAGTGAAAAAAGGATTGCTCAGATGAGTTAGGCAATGCTGAAGAAAATGATGGACATTCTCTGGGTCAATTTTGAGATTAAAACAAACCTCAAATATGTAGTCGTTCATTTGATTTGCGATGCCATGGCCTTCGCCAGAGCCTTGTTCATCATAGAAACCGCAACCTACCCCGGATCCTGTGGGGCGGTTTGAATTGCTGAGTTGATAGATCACAAAAGATTTCACGGTTGCTCGCTCACCAGCGATAAGTTGCTTGATCAGGCTATCTTCGGGCTTTTGCAAATTTTCATTTGCTTTCTGGTCTTGGGGCAAGAGAGGCGCAATACCCAGAAAGTCGCGATCAGGAGTCTCGTCGGTCTCAGACAGAAAATTTTTCTGCTGTTCAATGTACGCCTTCTTGAATAACGCGAATACTTGCTGTGATAGCTTCCTCATTCCCAATAACGCGAGGCGATTTACGTACCCGGTCGTCTCCGCGTTCGGATCCTGATCAACGATCAAAGACGAATGTATATTGTACAATTGCCCCTGGCGATCTGCAGAACACTGAAGTCGTAACAGCATTAAGTCATACCAGCCTAGGACACCACGGTCGTCTGTGAGTCGTTGAAGCAAACCTTTTCCGGCGTGCTCTTCCTCACCAAAAATCCGCCATGCGATCTCCTTCTTTTTTTCATCAGTGTTCATTCGTCGCTGGGTAGGGGTTGTACCCCAATTGACGTAATTCAAAAGCCACAATAGCGAGTAAATTGACCGCTTTCGCAGCCCCATATCGCCGAAGTCGATGAGTGTGTATCGCGGAAGGTATTCCATCAGAGTATTAATCGAGTCTTCCGCCACCGTTACATCGAGATCATGGGATTGATTGATTAAGGCCTGCCAAAATTTATCATGAGCGTAATCGCTTCGCTCCAGCAAGAAGTCAGTCGATCTCAGTATTTTTTCGATTGGTGTTCCTTGTTTCGCTTGCCGCACCGCCTGTTGGTACAAGACGAATGTCGTCTGGAGCATGGGCGTTGCAAAGCGCACTATGAGTTTTAAATACCCCTCTAAATTTCTAAAGTTGCCTTGATTGAAGCACGCTCGTGTGGCCCTGAGGACGTCTATCACCCCAGTTCGCCCATTAAGCTTCAAAGTATCTGCGTCAAAAAGCTGCTTCAAAAGAAAGAGCGCAGCGCCCTGATGGTCACCCATCATTGAGATAAAACCGTCTGCATTCAAAAAGTTACCCTTCTTCTCGGGATCTTGGCGAACCGAAAATGTGCCAATTCGCCCCTCCGACTCTTCGGCATAAATACGCCTGAACAAGCCTGGGTAATTCAGATGCAGGAGAATGAGATTGATGAGATCACGCGGATTGAAGTCCGTCCGGCCTAAATCACTTTTTTCGATCTGCATAAGGAGCATGGCGTTGATGAATCTTTTGATCTTACGAAGATCGCCAACGAGAGATAGGTAGTTAGCCGCCAAATCACTATCAAGAATTTCCGCCAACTCGCTGAGCACAGTATTGAGCTTGATCATCGTGTCGGCAGGAACAGAAATTGGGTGCTTTTCAACGTTCTGCCAGTCGCTGCGCAGGAAGTCTCGGATGCTCGAACTGTCCACAAAGAGGTTCATCTTGACGGTCACAAATTTCTCGAGAAATTCCCGTGCCCTTGCGCCATCTTCCTTGCTTTCGACAAGAACCTCAGTGTCATAACAAAGTACGTAAGTCGCCTGTGAAAGCCTGAAAGTACGCCGGGTTGCGAACAAGACGTTATTCGTAGTCTTAGGATCTAAGCGATCAAGATCGTCAACCACGATTATGATTCGGCGGTTAATGCGTTTTAGTACCTCGTCAATATCATCGAGTAGCTCCTCCACCGTCTCTTGTGATGGTTCCAGAGAGAGTTTGAAGCCCAGAAACGAAATGTCGGCCTTTCCCTTGACCAGGCGAGAGTACCGGGATACTGCCGGACGAAACTCTGGGGCGTAAACCCTTTCTTGAATAGTGGCCGACAAGTCTCGAATCAAACGATCTGCCAAATCAGGCTCCGATGCATATCGCAGGGGCTCAAATCTGCAGACAATGACCTTGTCTTTCGCCTCACTCCAGTGGATTTCTGCAAGATTGATGAAGCTTGTTTTCCCTACGCCCCAAGGGCCGTCGAGTCCAAAAACAAGTCCCGGATGCGCGTCGCTGGTAAGGACAGTATCTGCAAAAAATTTGGCTTGTTTTCCGTTTGCATACAAATCGTCCTTCTCAGCTTTAATCTCATCGTCAGTTAGAAACCGTAACTGCGGGGCGTCTGGCTTTTTTCTAGGCCAATGTTTCTGAGCAATGGGGGATAAGAATACTACGCAAAACATGGCCAATAACGCAGGAGCTAGCTGAGGGTCCGACTTTTTCAAGAGGTCGTGAAGTTGGTTCAGTGAGGGCGACATCAATTCGTTAGCCCAAACGCCTATTCCAATGGCAGCAAGCAAATCGATTCTTAGGCTTCGGGCTAGCTTTTTGACCGATGAAAAAGCCCCACGCTCTTTGGCGTAGATGGTGCAAAGCAAAATGCAAAAGATAATTCCGCCGATTTTGGCGCAGTCCGGGACATCCGAAATTGAGGAAGCGAAGCTCAAACCAATGTAGTGGGCAGCTCGGAAAACTTCTGCGCCTATGAGCCCAATAATGAACACTCTGACGAACACCAAAAGCTCGGGCATTTTCATCGTCGAATTGTTGGCGGTCATCGCCTTCCTCCTTGAATTGCGCGCCGCTTTTCTCAGGCGGCCAGGAACTCATCGACTCGTATAAAGCCGTGAGCGGGTCGAACGACCAATCATCAGCCGTGCACGATGAGTCTCAAAACTATCTCATTTACCGAGTTAAATGATCTGCAAAGGGACAGATTTATTTTCCTAGTCTAAAACGGCCGCTTTTGGCCGAAAGCTGCACTCAACTATCGAACGACGACAGTGTTTTAAATCCACTCACCAGATTTGAAGGCGTGCCCCCCCACCCTACCGGCGCCACTTACAACCTCAAGGTTGCCCCCCAAACCCAATGCCGCTTATAGTCCGCCCCGTCGCCCACATGGCGATCAGGTTTGGCGACCTGACTATCGGATGCAAAAGCACTGCGCTTTTTTGCAGATGCTGTTGCACGCTCGCAAAGCTGCCTCAATGGCGGCTGTGCGCGGGAGACCTTCGGGTCTGCCGGGCTCTCCGATACCGGTTCGCCAACCTGCGTACAGCTGCCACCCTATCGTTTGGCGACGTGTGAGTGGCGGTTAATTGCAGCACTTATCGGAGTTTCAAACATGGAAAGATACACCCCGCTCACCGGAATCGACCTAGTCCCCGCCTCCCTCCTGATCGACTCTGAAGCACCCCTCGACGTGCTACACGCAATGGCCGATTACCGCATCCGCACCGTCACTCAAGTGCTGGAAAACATTGCCTTCCGCAGCGAAATGGAAACCGACGCCGTCATACTCTCCGACTTCGCGCAGTTAGTCGCGATCCCCTTGCGCGACGGTTGTGACTTGATGGACGTCATCGGTCGACGCTTGCGCATGCAAGCCGCAGAGACCGAAGAAACGTCTGTCAGCTAAACGCTCCACGCGCGTTGGCGTCATTGCGACGCCAACGCGCGAATTGTCCACCGCCTGTTATCCCCCGAACGCCCCATGTCCCAATCCCGCGCGTAATCCGGCCCGATCCCGCGCGCCATAAAAAACCCCACACGGCATGCTCACCCCAACCTATCAGCGCTGCTGATATGCAGAAGACCCCGTCCAAACAATAACAAAGAGGTTCTTATGCCCGTGTTCCTGCGCCCTTCATCGCGCTTTGTTGGCATGGGGCCGTCCGCTTTTGTCGTTAGCCGCAACGCGCAGATTGTCCAACCGCCTCAACTGCCCTTATCCTCAACGCTCCCCGCCCAGCCCACACCGGAGCCGCCATGGACCTCGCCACGCTCGCCCTCTTCCTCCCCGCCTGCTTCGCACTGAACATGGCGCCTGGCCCGAACAACCTGTTGTCTGTGAGCAACTCCACACGCTACGGCTACCGCACTTCATGCCTGGCGGGCATCGGCCGCTTGCTGGCCTTCGCCGGCATGATCGCCCTCGCCTCCGCAGGGCTGGCGGTGGTGCTGCAAACCTCGGAGTTGCTGTTTTACGGGATCAAGATTCTGGGCGCGGCGTATCTGTTTTATCTGGCGTTTCAATTGTGGCGGGCCAACCCGCAAGCAGAGGCTGAATCAGCCGAATCGAAAGTGGGATTGTGGGCGTTGGCGCGTCAGGAGTTTCTGGTGGCAGCGGGCAACCCGAAAGCCATCCTGATTTTCACCGCATTCCTGCCGCAATTCGTAGTACCCGGCCAACCAATAACGCCCCAATTTGCACTGTTGGGCGCGATGTTCCTGGTGCTGGAATGGGTCGCCATCAGCGCCTACGCCTATATGGGCCTGCACATGCGCCGCTGGTTTGCCGAGCCGAGGGGCAAGCGGATATTCAATCGCTGCTGCGCGGGGCTGTTGTCGGCGGCAGCGACGGTGTTGTTGATGGCGCGTAGGGCATGAGGGAAATGCGCATTGGCCCGTTATGCCATTGCGCGCCAGCCTCTATACACTGGCTACTTTCACTCCACGAATGGATTCGATCTTGCGCCGGTACGCACTGCCCTTAGTTGCTCTATTGCTAGGCTGTCTCAGCTATTTTTTATTCACGTTCGCCTCCACCGTATGGCGCAGCCCTCAGAGTATTCCGCTGCTGATCGGCGCGCTCTACGACGAAGGCGTGGGCGTCGATAAAGACCCGGTGAAGGCCGCGCAGTGGTATTTGCGTGCAGCGGAAAAAGGCGAACCTTTCGCCGAGTTCAAAACTGGCTTCTTCACCTATTACGGGCGCGGTGTCGCGGTCGATCACCAAAAGGGGTTGGCGTGGATCACCCGCTCGGCCGAGCACGGCGATGCGGATGCCCAGTATTTTCTGGGCGTTGCCTATCTTGCAGGCGCGGACCAACCGACGAATTTTGCTCAAGCCGCGAGCTGGTTTCTCAAGGCTGCCGAGCAAGGTCATCCCAAAGCGCAAGGCGACATTGCGCGGCTCTATGACAGAGGCGATGGGGTTGAGGCGAATGCTCAGCAGGCGTTCAAATGGGCGAGCGCGGGCAGTGCTCAAGGTGACAGCGAGTCGTTGCTTCTGCTGTCGAGCCTATATTTTCAGGGTAAAGGCACGCCGGTCGATGTTGAGCACTCGGTCAAGCTCGCCGCCCAGGCCGCCAACGCTGGCAACGCCAAGGCCTACGAAAGGATGGGCGCCGCGACGTTGAACGGCACCGGCACGCCCAAAGATGTACCCGCCGCCGTGCAGTGGTACACCCGTGCGGCCGAACAAGATCGCCCCAATGCACAGTATATTCTCGGCTATCTCTACAGCAGCAGCGGCCAAGTTCCGGTCGACTATCCACTGGCGAACCGATGGTTGCTCAAGGCAGCAGCACAGGGGCACGCCTTCGCAACCGTAACCCTGGCGGTGCACATGGATACCGGCGAAGGTTTTGAACGTGACAAGTTAAAAGCCTGCGGCCTCCTGCGTGTGGCGCTGAAACAAAAACTGCCCTTAAACGAAGACGAAATGCGCAGCCAGCTTGAGCACAAGGAAAAAGAGCTTTTGCCCGAAGAGTTGCGTGTAGTCGACGTGCTGGAAAAGATCTATTCAGTCCCAGAGGGACTTGAGCTGCTCGTGGGTGATATAACCGCCGATCAATAAACCGTTCCAGAAGATCGGCGCGGTCTGCGCCCGAACCAAGGAGACCGTTTTATGACGCGTGATGAACTGGCTGACGCTTACCGCGGCTACATCGACTGCCTCAACCGCCAGGACTGGGAACACCTCGGCGCTTTCGTGCACCCGCAGGTGACCTACAACGCAACCACCGTGGGCCTTGCCGGTTACCGCGCGATGCTGGAGCGGGACTTTTGCGAGATCCCCGACCTGGTGTTTCGCATCCAGTTGCTGGTCGCCGACCCGCCCACGGTCGCCAGCCGTTTGAATTTCCACGTCACGCCCAAAGGTGAATTTTTCGGCTTGCCGATCAACGGCAAGACGGTGACCTTCGATGAGAACGTATTCTACGAATTCGTCGATGGGAAAATCGCGCACGTCTGGTCCGTGATCGATAAGGCGGCGATCGAACAACAGCTTTAACGGATGGAGCCGCTTGTGGAGAACCCGCTTTTCACCTTCACCACCCAGCCTTACCCGCCCCGCCAGCGCTTTGAGGTGTGGCGTGAAGAAGTGAATGCAATCTTCGACATCAACATCAGCGAACCGGAATCCTCGGCGTTCAATTACCGCCTGGCCACCGGTTATCTCGGTTCGTTATTGATGGGCTGCGGTGCCTGGGACGGTGACGGCGCGCCGGTGCCGTATCGGGTCAAGCGCTCCACGCAGATGATTCGCCGTGACAGCCTCGACCACTACTACCTCTGCCTTGGCCTGTCCCACACGATCAATGGCACGGCTGGCCGCACCACGCTGGCGGCGAGTAACTCGCAAATCTACATCCTGGACCTGGCCCGTGAGCTGGATTGCCTGATCACAGCCGGCGATACGGTAATCCTCACCATCCCCCGTGACTTGCTGGCGCCCAGCCTCAATTACAAAGACGTGCATGGCCAGGTGTTGCAAGGTGGCTTGAGCGAACTGCTCGCCGACCATATGCGCGCGCTGCAACAGCGCCTGCCGCGCCTCACGCCCGATGAAATCCCCCACGCCCAACAGGCGACGCTGGCCATGGTCTCGGCGGCCCTGGCGCCGTCGGTGGCCAACCTGCAAAGCGCCGAGCAGGCCATCGACCACACCCTGTTCAACCGCGCCCGGCGCGTGATCGAACAGCACCTGCGCAGCCCCGAGTTGTCACCGGGTTTCCTGTGCAAACACTTGGGCATTTCGCGGGCGCAACTCTACCGTCTGTTCAGCCACGAATCCGGCGTGGCGGCGTATATCCAGCAACGCCGGTTGAACCGCGCGCGGATGATTATCCAGAGTGAATCCGGCGCACGGCAGCGGGTGTCGGGGTTGGCGTTTCAGTTCGGGTTCAAGAGTGATGCGCACTTCAGTCGCACCTTCAAGCAAGCCTTCGGTTATTCACCGCGCGAGGCGCGCGAGTTGCACACTGCTGCCCAGGCGCCGGGGCGCGAGAGCCGGCACACCGGGTTCTCGTTACGCAACATCCTGGGGCAGATGAAGCCGGGTTGAGACACCCAGACAAGTCATTGAGACGCGGAGACAGGAAGTTTTTTTCCGCGTTTTTTTCACCGTTTTATGATTGGCCGACGTTTTAAAGCCCTGACTAAACGGAGAAAATCATGGCCCGTCGTACCGTTATCGCAACGCTTGCCACCGCCCTCCTGCTGACCGGTTGCGCCAATGGCGTCAACGGCCTCAACAGCTTGAACAACCTGTCATTGCCGGGCATTCAGGGCAAGGCCGGGCCGGATATTTCGCTGTTCGACACCACGTATGTCCGCACGCATATCATTTCCGGCAAGACCACCGCCCAACAGCTTAAAGCCCTGTATGGCGAGCCGCAGGACCAGTCGATTTCCTCCGACGGCACCGAAACCTGGAACTACGCGCCCTCCACCACCCAGAATGCGTCCATGCGCCACTTGCTGGGGCTGGTGTCCAACCGTATCCCCGGCAATACCTACGACAACGCCCTCGACACCCGGCGCACCGCCATCGACAACATTGCACCGCAGCAACAAAGCCGCCGCCTGAACATCCACCTCAACAACGGCGTGGTCAGGGACTACAGCATTCTGTAATCGGCGAGCGGGTTTGCAGTGGCGAGCGGGCTTGCCCCGCGTTGGAGTGCGAAGCGCTCCCAATTCAGCCGCCTCGGTACTGCTGACAGATCTCATTGGCAGGTTCTGGGGCTGCTGCGCAGCCCAACGCGGGGCAAGCCCGCTCGCCACAACAGCCCTGCAGACCACAACAAACCTGCTCCCACACCGGCCCGTGTTCTGGCATCCTGCCCACCCAAAGTCGTCGAATGCGAGCAGCAAGCCCATGAACCACGGCGTCAAACTTGAACCCCGCACGATCCCCGTGCCGCAATCGATCAGCCCCCAAGCCCAGGCAGCTCTGCAACGCCTGGTCGGCGCCGACGGCGTGCCCCTCAACGCGTTGCACGCCATGCCCACGCCCGAGGACCATGACGGCTGGCGCCATCTGCAGGCGGCCGTCGCCCAGAACTACGCCAGCGCCAATGCCGGGCAAGCGGCGGCCCTGCGCGCCAGCCTGCACACCCTCAATGTCGAAAACGCCACCGTGCACGTCGCCACACCCGCAACGGCTACACCCTTCGCCTACATCGACCTGCACGGCGGCGCGCTGGTGTTCGGTGGCGGCGAAAACTGCCGCCTCGCGGCCGGCAAGCACGCCGACCTGCACGACGTAATCTGCTACGGCGTGGACTACCGCATGCCGCCCGAGCATCCCTACCCGGCAGCGCTGGATGACTGCCTCGCCACCTACCGTCACGTGCTCAAGCATCACGCGCCGGAACAGGTCGTGATCGGTGGCCGTTCGGCGGGCGGCAACCTCGCGGCGGCCATGGTGTTGCGTGCGCGTGACGAAGGTCTGCCGTTACCGGCCGCGCTGGTGCTGCTGTCGCCGGAAGTCGATCTCACCGAGTCCGGCGACAGCTTCCAGGTCAACCGCACCGTCGACGTGGTGCTGCCCAACCCGCTGATGAACGTCAACCTGCTGTATGCCAACGGCGCGGACTTGGCCCACCCGTACCTGTCGCCGCTGTTCGGCGATTTCACCCGGGGTTTTCCGCCGACCTTTCTGCAAAGCGGCACCCGCGACCTGTTCCTGTCCAACACCGTGCGCCTGCACCGCGCCTTGCGCCAGGCGCGGGTCAGTGCGCAGCTGCACGTGTTCGAAGCCATGCCCCATGGCGGTTTCATGGGCGCACCGGAAGATGCGGAGCTGGCCGCCGAGGTCGCGGCATTTGTGCGCGAGCAACTGAAGCGGGGTTGACACATTCCGTCACATCCGCTGAAGATGGAGGCCTTATTCAGGGTGTGTCTGCGCATGTCTGCATCGTCTTTCGTTAACCGTTGCGTTATTGGCTTGATTGCCAAGGCGCAAGGTTGCGTGGCGCACGCCCTCAAATCGAAGAAACAGTCGCTCATGTGACCGGGGCGCGCTGTCCCGTCAGATGAGCTGACAGGACATTGAGCGCGACGGACCTCCCTCCCTTTGCACAATCCCTCTGCCCTTCTGACGGTGACTTCAGCGGTCAACCATCAGGAGAAAGTGCATGTCATCGTTTCAAGGTATCTGGGTTCCCGTGGTCACGCCGTTTCATGACGGCTCCATCGACTTTATCGGCCTGCGCCGCTTGGTCAGCCACCTGCTGGAAAAGCACGTGGCCGGGATCATGGTGTGCACCACCACCGGCGAAGCCGCCTCGCTCAGCCGTCAGGAACAGTTGGCGGTGCTGGATGCGGTATTGCAACTGGTGCCCGCGCACCGCGTGGTGATGGGCCTGGCAGGCTACAACCAGATAGAACTGCTGCAGTTCCAACGCGAAATCCTCAAACGCCCGCTGGCCGGTTTGCTGGTGCCGGCACCGAGCTATATCTGCCCTTCCCAGGCCGGCCTTGAAGCGTTCTTCCGCACGGTGGCCGATGCGTCCAGCGTGCCGATTATTCTGTATGACATCCCCTACCGCACCGGCGTGACCTTTGAACATGCCACGCTGCTGAACATCGTCAAGCACCCGCGCATCGTCGCGATCAAAGACTGCGGCGGCAACCTGGCGACCACCTTGGCGCTGCTCGCCAGTGGCGATGTTGATGTGCTGTGTGGCGAGGACCTGCAGATCTTCAACGCGCTGTGCCTGGGCGCCAGTGGCGCGATTGCGGCCTCGGCGCATGTACACACCGAGGACTTTGTGGCGCTGTGCCAGCTCGTGCGGGATAACCAGTTGACTGAAGCCCGATCAATTTTTTTCAAGTTGATACCGCTGATCAACACGATGTTTATGGAGCCTAACCCCGCGCCGGTGAAGGCTGCGCTGGCCCTGGAAGGCTTGATCGGCAGTGAGTTGCGCGCGCCGATGCAAGTGGCCAGCACTGCCGTGGTAGAGCGGTTGCAGCAGGTTTTAATGGGCGGCGTTTAAGCGTCAAAACCCGCGCATGCGCCAAAAAAAGACATCCAACGGACCGCCCGGTTGCGACCGGCGCGATCCCGGCCTATGTTCCAAGCCATGCTTTGGATTTTCAGCAGTCCCCCTCTCTACGCTCTCTCGTACCAGGTGACGACATGCCCACGCTTTCCCGCCCCGCCGTACTCGAACTGATCGGCAATACGCCGCTGGTCAAGGTCAGCCGTTTTGATACCGGCCTGTGCACGCTGCTCCTCAAGCTGGAATCGCAAAACCCCGGCGGTTCGATCAAGGACCGCATCGGCCTGGCGATGATCGACGCCGCCGAACGCGACGGCCGCCTGCGCCCTGGCGGCACCATCATCGAAGCCACCGCCGGTAACACCGGCCTGGGCCTCGCGCTGGTCGGCCGGGCAAAAGGCTATCGCGTGGTGCTGGTCGTGCCCGACAAGATGTCCACCGAAAAGGTGCTGCACTTGAAGGCCATGGGCGCCGAGGTGCATATCACCCGCTCCGACGTCGGCAAGGGCCACCCCGAGTATTACCAGGACGTGGCCGCGCGCCTGGCCAAGGAAATTCCCGATTCGTTTTTCGCCGACCAGTTCAACAACCCGGCCAACCCGCTGGCTCACGAAACCAGCACCGCCCCGGAAATCTGGGCGCAAACCCAGCACGATGTGGACGCGATTGTGGTGGGCGTCGGCTCGGCGGGCACCCTCACCGGCCTGACCCGCTTCTTCAAACGCGTACAACCGGAGCTGGCCATGGTGCTGGCTGACCCGGTGGGCTCGGTGATGGCTGAATACAGCCGCAGCGGCAAGATGCAAACCCCAGGCTCATGGGCTGTGGAAGGCATTGGCGAAGACTTCATCCCCTCGATCGCCGACCTCTCCAGCGTGCGCCACGCCTACTCCATCAGCGATGAAGAAAGCTTCGACCACGCCCGCCAGTTGCTCAAGGCCGAGGGCATTCTCGGCGGCTCGTCCACCGGTACCCTGCTCGCTGCCGCCCTGCGCTATTGCCGCGAGCAAACCGTACCGAAACGTGTGGTCACCTTCGTCTGCGACACCGGCACGCGCTACCTGTCCAAGGTCTACAACGACCAGTGGATGAACGACGCGGGCCTGCTGCAATACAAACACTACGGCGACCTGCGTGACTTGATCTCGCGCCGCTTCGAGGATGGCCGCGTGATCAGCGTCGGCCCAGACGACACCCTGCTCACCGCCTTCCAGCGCATGCGCCTGGCCGACGTCTCGCAACTGCCGGTGCTGGTGGACGGCCAGCAACTGGTCGGTGTGATCGATGAATCCGACATTTTGCTGGGCCTGCATCACGACGCCGCAGACTTTTCCATGACCGTCGCCAGTGCCATGTCCGACACCTTGCAAACCCTGGCCCCGAGTGCCAGCCTGGCAGAACTGCAGGCGGAACTGGATCGCGGCCTCGTCGCCATCATCGCCGACGCCTCAGGCTTCCACGGCCTGATCACCCGCGTCGACCTGCTTAATCACCTTCGGAGAACCCTTGCATGAGTCAGCCTGATAAAAGCGCCTTTGCCACCCGCGTGATCCACGCCGGGCAATCACCCGACCCGACCACGGGAGCGCTGATGCCGCCGATCTATGCCAACTCCACCTATTTGCAAGACAGCCCCGGCGTGCACAAGGGCTTTGATTATGGTCGTTCTCACAACCCCACGCGTTTCGCCCTGGAGCGTTGCGTCGCCGACCTTGAAGGCGGCAGCCAGGCGTTTGCCTTTGCCTCGGGGCTGGCGGCGATTTCCACCGTGCTGGAACTGCTCGACGCCGGCGCGCACATCGTCTCCGGCAATGACCTGTACGGCGGCACCTTCCGCCTGTTCGACAAGGTGCGCCAACGCAGCGCCGGGCACCGTTTCAGCTTTGTCGACCTGAGCGATCTGTCGGCGTTTGAAGCGTCGTTGCAAGACGACACGCGCATGGTCTGGGTCGAAACCCCAAGCAACCCGCTGCTGAGCCTGACGGACCTGAGCGCCATCGCGCGCATCTGTCGTACTCGCGGCATCATCTGCGTGGCCGACAACACCTTCGCCAGCCCGTGGATCCAGCGCCCGCTGGAGCTGGGTTTCGACATCGTGGTGCACTCCACCACCAAATACCTCAATGGCCACTCCGACGTGATCGGCGGCATCGCCATCGTCGGCCATAACCCTGAGCTGGCCGAGCGCCTGGGTTTCCTGCAAAACTCCGTGGGCGCGATTGCCGGCCCGTTCGATGCGTTCCTGACCCTGCGCGGCGTGAAAACCCTGGCGCTGCGCATGGAGCGCCATTGCAGCAACGCCCTCGACCTGGCCACCTGGCTGGAACAGCAACCGCAAGTGTCGCGGGTTTACTACCCAGGCCTGCCGTCGCACCCGCAGCATGAGCTGGCGCGCAAACAGATGCGTGGGTTCGGCGGGATGATTTCGGTCGACCTCAACAGTGATCTGGCCGGCGCCACGCGCTTCCTGGAAAACGTCAAGATCTTCGCCCTGGCCGAAAGCCTGGGCGGCGTGGAAAGCCTGATCGAACACCCGGCGATCATGACCCATGCCAGTATTCCAGCGGCAACGCGGGCGCAGCTGGGCATTGGTGATGGGTTGGTGCGGTTGTCGGTGGGGGTTGAGGATGTGGAAGACCTGCGCGCCGACCTGGCACGGGCGTTGGCGCTGATCTAACCCTGACAGCTGATCGTTCCCACGCTCCGCGTGGGAATGCCGCCTGGGACGCTCCGCGTCCCGCCTGGAAAGGCTGACGCAGAGCGTCACGGGATACATTCCCACGCAGAGCGTGGGAACGATCGATGTCAGGCTGAGGTGATGTTGGCACGCGCCGAGTGCAGCTGATCGTTCCCACGCTCCGCGTGGGAACGCCGCCTGGGACGCTCCGCGTCCCGCCTGGAAAGGCTGACGCAGAGCGTCACGGGATACATTCCCACGCAGAGCGTGGGAACGATCGATGTCAGGCTGAGGTGATGTTGGCGCGCGCCGAGTGCAGCTGATCG
>NZ_JACAPL010000002.1:99839-145427 GCF_013385735.1 Pseudomonas sp. D2002
CCCGCCTGGAAAGGCTGACGCGGAGCGTCACGGGATACATTCCCACGCAGAGCGTGGGAACGATCGGTGTCAGGCTGAGGTGATGTTGGCGCGCGCGCTGTGCAGCTTTTTATAGCTGTCGATCAAGCGCAAATGCCGATCCAGGCCTTCCAGCTTCATGCTGGTCGGCGTCAAGCCATAGAAACGCACCGTGCCGTTCACCGAACCAATCACCGCGTCCATCCGCTCGTTGCCAAACATGCGGCGGAAGTTGGTCTCGTAATCCTCAAGTTCCAGATCTTCGTCCAGGTGCATCTCCAACACCGCATTCACCGCCTGATAAAACAGGCCGCGCTCAGCGGTGTTGTCGTTGTACTGCAGGAACATCTCCACGCACTCTTTCGCCTCCTCATATTGCTGCAAGGCGAGGTAGATCAGCAGCTTCAACTCCAGGATGGTCAGCTGACCCCACGCCGTGTTGTCGTCGAATTCGATGCCGATCAAGGTGGTGATGTCGGTGTAGTCGTCCAGCTCGCTTTCCACCAGGCGCTCAGCCAGCGCTTTAAGCTCGTCGTCGCTGAGGCTGTGCAGGTTGAGGATATCGGCGCGGAAAAACAGCGCCTTGTTGGTGTTGTCCCAGATCAGGTCGTCCACCGGGTAGATTTCCGAGTAGTCCGGCACCAGGATGCGGCAGGCGGTTGCGCCGAGGTGTTCGTACACCGCCATGTAGGACTCTTTGCCCATGCCTTCGAGAATACCGAACAGGGTCGCGGCTTCCTGGGCGTTGGAGTCTTCGCCGTGGCCGGAGAAATCCCACTCGACGAATTCGTAATCCGACTGGGCACTGAAGAAGCGCCACGAGACCACACCGCTGGAGTCGATAAAGTGCTCGACGAAGTTGTTCGGCTCGGTCACCGCATGGCCTTCGAAGGTCGGCTGTGGCAAATCGTTCAAGCCTTCGAAGCTGCGGCCCTGAAGCAGTTCGGTGAGGCTGCGTTCCAGCGCCACTTCCAGGCTTGGGTGGGCGCCGAAGGATGCAAATACGCCGCCGGTGCGCGGGTTCATCAGGGTCACGCACATCACCGGGAATTCACCGCCCAAGGACGCGTCCTTGACCAGCACCGGGAAGCCCTGGGCTTCCAGGCCCTGGATACCGGCGAGAATGCCGGGGTATTTTGCGATCACTTCAGCCGGCACGTCCGGCAGCGCGAATTCGCCTTCGATGATTTCGCGTTTCACCGCACGCTCAAAAATCTCCGACAGGCACTGCACCTGGGCTTCCGCCAAGGTGTTGCCCGCGCTCATGCCGTTGCTGAGGTAGAGGTTTTCGATCAGGTTGGAGGGGAAGTACACCACTTCGCCGTCGGACTGGCGCACGAACGGCAGCGAAACAATGCCGCGTTCTTCATTGCCCGAATTGGTGTCGTACAGGTGCGAGCCACGCAGCTCGCCGTCGCGGTTGTAGATCTTCAGGCAGTAGGCATCGAGGATTTCAGCCGGCAGTTCGTCTTTGCGGCCCGGCTGGAACCAGCGTTCATCCGGGTAATGCACGAAGGGCGCGTTGGCCAGTTCCTCAC
Organism: Pseudomonas sp. D2002; assembly: GCF_013385735.1. Lineage (NCBI taxonomy): Bacteria > Pseudomonadati > Pseudomonadota > Gammaproteobacteria > Pseudomonadales > Pseudomonadaceae > Pseudomonas > Pseudomonas sp. D2002. The sequence continues at coordinate 101,396 of NZ_JACAPL010000002.1, forward strand.
CCCAGAACTGATCGTTGTAGAAGAAGTTGCAGTTGAGCCGCTCGATAAACTCGCCCAACGCCGACGCCAGCGCGCCTTCCTTGGTCGCGCCCTTGCCGTTGGTGAAGCACATCGGCGAGTGGGCATCGCGGATATGCAGCGACCAGACGTTGGGCACGATATTGCGCCACGAGGCGATTTCGATCTTCATGCCCAGGCCCGCGAGAATGCCGGACATATTGGCAATGGTCTGCTCCAGCGGCAGGTCTTTGCCGGCGATGTAGGTGCCCGCCTCGCCAGTCGTATTCGGCATCAACAGCGCCTGGGCATCGGCGTCGAGGTTTTCCACCTCTTCAATCACGAACTCGGGCCCGGCCTGCACGACTTTCTTCACGGTGCAACGGTCGATGGAACGCAGGATGCCCTGGCGGTCCTTGTCGGAGATGTCGGCGGGCAACTCGACCTGGATCTTGAAGATCTGGTTGTAGCGGTTTTCCGGGTCGACGATGTTGTTCTGCGACAGGCGAATATTCTCCGTGGGGATATTGCGCGTTTCGCAGTACAGCTTCACAAAGTACGCCGCACACAACGCCGACGAAGCCAGGAAGTAATCGAACGGACCCGGTGCCGAACCATCGCCTTTGTAGCGAATCGGTTGGTCGGCAATTACCGTGAAGTCATCGAACTTGGCTTCAAGCCGAAGGTTGTCGAGAAAGTTGACCTTAATTTCCATGCGGGCACACCAGAATAACGGGCTAAACAAATTGGCCGCCATTATGAAGATTTTCGCCGGGAAGTCTCAGGGTTTTCCGAATTGCCTGCCGATCGGTGCTGACGTTTCCCTCAGCAACTCCCGATGGCTCCCGTGACAAATACAGGCATAAAGGTCGCTCCTGTCAGCCCAGGCGAATCGAAAGCTCAATATCATCGGCAAATGGCACGGACAGATAGCCGTTCGCAGGCTCGCGCACATGTGCCAGGTATTCCGGGCAGTAGTTGGTGTTGTCGGCCACCACCCATGCGCCGGGGCGCAGGTGTTTTTCAACCAGGTTCAGCACGTCGCCATACAAGGCCTTGGCGCCGTCCAGCAGCAACAGGTCGACGGCTTCAGGCAAGTCGCTGGCCAGCGTCACGAGGGCATCGCCTTCACGGATTTCGATCAGGTCACTCACGCCGCCCTGGATGAAATGCTCGCGCGCCAGGGCGATCTTTGCGGGCTCGAACTCGCTGCCAATCAGCACACCGCCGCCGTTGTCGCGCAGTGCGGCGGCCAGGAACAAGGTGGACAGGCCAAACGAAGTGCCGAATTCAACGATAGCCCGCGCGTTGCTGCTGCGCGCCAGCATGTAGAGCAAGTTGCCGGTGTCGCGGGAGACCGGTAGCCACAGGTCCTTGAGCAGCGTGTAGAGCTCAAGGTAATCGGTTTTGCTGTGCATCAGGCGGTCGCGCTCTTCGCCGGATATATCGTTGAAGGTCGGGCTGGTGGTTGCGTTGGCTTGTGCGTAGAGGCGTTCGATCAGGGGCGCCAATGGCGCGGTGGTCAGGGTCGTCATGATTGATTTCCGTCAGGTTGGGACTAAGATGCGACTAATCCGTCGCATTTAAAGTATGCGAGTGATTCGTCGCATTCGCTATTCGCGTTAGCCCCGCCGCTGGAGCCCCAGATGACAACCCGCCAGACCGCCCGTATTTCCTCACGCAAGCAGCCACAACAGGCGCGTTCCACCGAGCTGGTGGCGGCGATCCTCGAGGCGGCTATTCAGGTTTTGGCCAAGGAAGGCGCCACGCGTTTCACCACCGCGCGGGTGGCGGAAAAAGCAGGCGTGAGTGTGGGCTCGGTGTATCAATACTTCCCTAACAAGGCGGCGATTCTGTTTCGCTTGCAGAGCGATGAGTGGCAGCAAACCACGCAGTTGCTGCGCAGCATCCTCGAGCAAACCGACCTGCCGCCGCTGCGGCGCCTGCGCACCCTGGTGCATGCGTTTATCCATTCCGAATGCGAAGAAGCGCAGATGCGCGTGGCGCTCAACGACGCCGCGCCGTTGTACCGCGATGCGCCCGAAGCCGTCGAAGTACGTGCGGCAGGCCAGCGCGCATTTGAGGCGTTCATGCTCGAATTGCTGCCGGACGTGCCTGAACAGACGCGCGCACTGGCATGCGATTTGATCCTGACCACGCTCAGTTCGGTGGGCAAGGATTTTTCCGGCAGCCCGCGTACGGCCGGCGAAATTGAGGGGTACGCCGAGGGTATGGCGGACATGTTTAGCGCCTACACGAATGCGCTCAATCAACCCTGATTGTTTAACAAAGGCATAACTGAAGGTACACAAACGGCGATTGAACGCATCCACGTGCGATGGGAGCATCGGCAGCCATGATTTCGCGCTTGTGTGTGTTCCGTCGCCAGCTGCAGCCTTCCTTCCCGAAGGTGCAGGCGCGTCCCTGCGAAAATCCGCTGTTCAATATCATCCTGGCCTTCTGGGCACTGTGGCATTGCCGCCATGCGCGCCCGCCCGATGCACACCTCTGATTAATCCGAACCGGCCTCGCCGGCATTCATTTATCAGAAGGAACATGCCATGACCGCAGCCATGCGCCCTGTCACCGGTGCTGCCCAGCGCAGCGCCTCGTATTACACCGCCAGCCTCAACGACGCCACCCACTACCCGACCTTGCACGGCCAGGTCAGTGTCGACGTGGTGATTATCGGCGGCGGCTTTACCGGCGTCGCCAGCGCGGTCGAGCTGGCCGAACGCGGGCTCAAGGTCGCGATTGTCGAGAGCAATCGCATCGGCTGGGGCGCCAGCGGGCGCAATGGTGGGCAAGTCACCGGTAGCCTGTCGGGCGACGAGGCGATGCGCGCGCAAATGCGCAGCCGCCTGGGCGCTGAGGTCGACGATTTCATCTGGCACCTGCGCTGGCGCGGGCATCAAATCATCGAGCAACGCGTCAATAAGTACGCGATTGCCTGCGACCTCAAGCACGGCCACTTGCATGCCGCGATGAAGCCCTCGCACCTGACCGAACTGCGCGCCTTTCACGATGAAGCGCAACGGCGCGGCATGGGCGATCAGGTCAGCCTGCTCGATCAAGCCGGTGTGCGTCAGCATCTGGGCAGCGAGCTGTACCTGGGCGCGCTGAAAAACACGCGCAACCTGCACCTGCACCCGCTCAACCTTTGCCTGGGCGAAGCGCGCGCGGCGCACAGCCTCGGCGCGTTGATTTACGAGAACACCGAAGTGCTGCAAATCGTGCATGGCGAGCGGCCTGCGGTGGTCACCGCCCATGGCCGCATTGACGCACGCCACGTGCTGCTGGCCGGCGACGTGTACCACAAGCTCGAACCCAAGCAGCTCAAGGGCAAGATTTTCCCGGCCATGGGCGGCATCGTCACCACCGCGCCGTTGGGCGAACTGGCGCAGCAGATCAACCCGCACGACCTGGCGGTGTACGACTGCCGGTTTGTGCTCGATTACTACCGCCTGACCGGCGATGGCCGCTTGCTGTTCGGTGGCGGCGCCAACTATTCCGGGCGCGATTCACGCGACATCGCCGCGGAGCTGCGCCCGTGTATCGAGCGCACGTTCCCGGCACTCAAGGGCGTCGACATCGAGTTCCAGTGGAGCTGCGCGATGGGCATCGTGATGAACCGCATCCCGCAGCTGGGCAAGCTCTCAGACAACGTCTGGTACTGCCAGGGCTATTCGGGGCATGGCATCGCCACCAGCCACATCATGGGTGAAATCATGGCTGAAGCGCTGACCGGCACACTGGAAAAATTCGACACCTTTGCCGGCTGCAAACACATCAAGGTGCCGCTGGGCGATGTGTTCGGCAACCCGATGCTGGCGGTGGGCATGTGGTACTACCAGATGCTCGAGAAGCTGCGCTGAACGGCTCAGGGTTGAGTGGGCTGCTTGCGGTACATCCCGGTGAAAAAGTGGTCATTGTCCGGCGCCGCGTTGTGGTTGATCACCGCGAAGTTTCTCACCAGTTGAATGTGATACGGACCGTTTGAACGCGGCGCCAGCGGCTCAGGCACGATGATCAGGTTCTCGGTTTCCATTGGCACGGTGTGGTGTGCGGTCACGATCTCCTGGCCGGTTGCGGTGGTTTTCAGGCGGATAGTGAACTCCGCCACTTCCCGGCCCTGGGCGTCGCGTTCAGGCAGGATGTGCACATCAAGGTCGCCATCACGCCCGAGGAAATCATCGCGCATCTGGTAATGCCCGCTGCGCTGATCGCGGGCCACATCAGTGGCTTTCTCGTAGTCGGGTTCGCGCGCTTCAGGCTGTAGCCGGATCACCCGTTCAGGTTTGGCGACTTTGGCTTCACGCACCCAGGTGCCGCCGTACTCGTAGGGCTCACGGTCACTGCGCGTGATCCGCCAGATGCCCGTCTGGTGGCCGTCGTCGGCGGATTCGAACAGGTAGAGGAAGTTGTCTCCGTCACTCTCTTCTTTTTCCCCCACCAGTTGGATCGGCTGCCTGCTGCCGCTTCGGGTGTAGCGCAGTTCGCCAATAATCACCGCGCCTTGCTCCTGATACCAGAGTTGCACCGGTAGCGTGCCGTCCAGGGTGCCGGAGAGTGACTGCACCTCCTGATTGACCGGGCCTTCGAGGCTCGGCTGCTCATGCCACTGGCCGTCCTTCCATCCGCCAGTGGTGCGCAGCAAATAGCCACGCGGCATGCTGGAATTTTCGCCAGACTCGGTGGCCGGGACTTCTTCCTGGGTGTACGCGCTGAGCCGCTTGAGCTCGCCGTTGCGCATTTGCCATTGGGTCGAGCGTGTCCAGCAGCAGCCACGGTCAACCTGCGAAAGCAAAGTGCCTTCGAACGGGCTGAGGGAGAACATACCGCTGCTGGTTTCCCAAGCCAGTTTGGTCAAGGGCGCGTTAAGCACCCAGCGCTGGGTTTGCGGGTCTTGCAGGTAAACATCGAACATCGGTTTGTAGCGCTGCGTCGGGTCGTTGCCATTTCGAATCGCGAGGTCTTGGCGGCCGTCCAGGTCGAAGTCAGCGAAGTACAGCAGGCTGAACGGCCCAAGCAGCCAATTGTCGATCTTGCCGTTTTGGTCCACCGGCACATTGGCGGCCGGCGAATGCAGCTGCTGGAGGGTTTCAAGGGTGTTTTTATCGCGCACGGTGATCAGTGCAGGCGCCAATTCGCCGGGGTCCTCGGGCACCTCCGGGAACAACACGTCGACCAGGTAGTGGCCGCTGGGGTCATTGACCGACACCGAGCGTGGTTCGGCGATGGCAGTCGCCGTCAGGGCCAGGGAGATGAGCACACCGTTGAAGAGCGAACGCATCCAGCGCTTCCTTGCTGAGATTGGGGGGGGGCGACAGTGTATGCGCTCAGTGCGCCGTAAACACTGGGTTTAAGCAAACGTTAAAGCGGCGTCGTCTCAAGTGCCTTTGTTGGGTGACACCCACCACGTCATCGCGCAGCGGCTACCGGGCTCGAAGCCGTAGGCGTACTCGTCGGCCAGGATGTCCGCCAGGCGCTTGTCGCCTGTCGGCTGAAACCCAAGACGGGTGTAAAACGGCGCATTCCACGGCACGTGCCTGAACGTGGTCAACGTGACTGAACGCAGCAGGTTCGCGCGCGCACAGTCCATCGCCGTTTCCACCAACCTACGGCCCCAGCCTTGGCCTTGTATGGATTGCCCGACCGACAGTTCATGGATGTGCAGCGCATCACCCTGGCGTTCGGCGCTGAGAAAGCCGTGTGGCTGGGCATCAGCGTCGACCACCACCCAACAGGTGGCTAACGCAATCAGTTGACGGTGACGTTCGACGCTCATCGTGGCGGTGTCCGCCAGCCAGCTCAGGCCATCGATACGGCGGAATACCTGGGCGGCGCTCAGTTCAACGCGGGGCAGCAGCGGCGCGTCATCGGCAAGCGCCAGGCGAATGTGTACAGGCATGCGTTATCAAGTCCGTGCTGGGCAGGCGAATCAGGGTTGTTTGCGGTACATGCCGGTGAAGTAGTCCGAACTGTCCGGTGCGGAGTTGTGTTCGATCACCGCGAAGTTTTTCACCAATTGGATGTGATACGGGCCAACCCGCGGCGATGCCAGCGGCTCGCGCACGATGATCAGGTTTTCGGTTTCCATCGGCACCGTATAGTGCGCCGTCGTGATCTCTTTTGCGCTCGCAGTGTCTTTCAAAGTCAGGGTGATGTCTGCAAGCTCCCGGCCCTGGGCATCACGCTCGGGCAGGATTTTCAGGTCGAGGTCGCCGTCGCGCCGCAAAAAGTCATTGCGCATCTGGTAGTGGCCGTCGCGCTGATCCCGCGCGACTTCATCGAGTTTGGCGTAGTCCGGTTCGCGGTATTCGTCGCGCAGTTGGATCGTCAACTCGCGGTCATCGTCCCTGGCGCCACTGACCCAGGTGCCGCCATAGTCACGGGAGATCCGCCAGATGCCGGTTTGATGACCATCGTCCGTGTATTCGTGAAGATTGAGGAATGGCTGGTTGTCGTAGTCCTCGCGCGCACCGATCAATTTGATCGGCTCACCGCTGCCACTCTGGAGGTAACGCAACTCGCCTATCACCACCGCGCCCTGATCCTGATACCACAGCTCGACCGCAATCTTGCCATCCAGCGTGCCGACCAGCCGGTGTGGGTCTTCGTTGACCGGCCCTTCCAACCTTGGTGTTTCCTGCCATTTGCCGTCTTTCCACTCGCCGGTGGTACGCAGCATATAGCCGCGCGGCATGCTGGAGTTCTGGCCAAATTCGGTGGGCAGCACCTCTTCCTGCGTGTACGCACTCAACTGCACCAACTGACCGTCGCGCATTTGCCATTGCGCGGAGCGCATCCAGCAGCAGCCACGGTCCGTTTGCGAATGCAGCGTGCGGTCTTTCGCGTTGACCGAAAACATCCCGCCTGAGTTAGCATTCGCCAGTTCGGTCAGGGGCCCATTGAGTACCCATTGGGTCTTCTGCGGGTCTTGCAGATATACATCGTAGTTGTACTGAAAGCCTTCATCGACGCCACTGCTATTGCGGATCGCCAGGTCTTGGCGGCCATCGAAGTCGATGTCGGCGAAGTACAGCACGCCGTATTCACCCACCAAATGATCCGGGTCTGTTTTGCCGTTGCGCAGCGGCACGTTAGCGGCCGGGGTGCGCAGCTGCTGAAGGATTTGCAGGGTGTTTTTGTCGCGCACGGTGATCAGTGCCGGCGCCGGTTGATCCAGCGCTTCGGGCACTTCGGGAAACAGCACTTCGACGAGGAATTTGCCGCTGGGATCATTGACCGAAAAGGAGCGCGGCTCGGCCATTAGCGGCGCCACGAAGGTCATGGAAAGGAACACACCGCAAAGTAGCGCGCGCATCCAAAGCATCCTTGCTGAAAATTGGGTGCGCAGTGTAAAGGCAAACGGGGTTAGGTTCGAACAAATCCCTGTTTGCACCCTTGCATTCGCTGCTATGTTTCGTGCTCGATCAGGAAAGGATGTGCCATGGAACCGTTAGCGCCAAACGCAGCATTGGTGATCATCGACATGCAACAGGGCATGAACAACCCAACGCTTGGGCGTCGCAACAATCCCGACGCCGAATTGCATATGCAGCAACTGCTGGGCGCCTGGCGGCAGTCGCAGCGCGCGGTCGTCCATGTGCGGCACCTGTCGCGCACGCCCGGCTCGGTATTTTGGCCAGGCCAGCCAGGCTGCGAGTTCCAGGCTGAACTGGCGCCGCTCAAACATGAGCATGTGCTGGAGAAGAACGTGCCGGATGCGTTTGCGGCCACGGGCCTGGAGCGCTGGCTGCACATGCGCGCGATCCGGCAGTTGGTGATCGTCGGCGTGATCACCAACAACTCCGTGGAATCCACGGCACGCTCCGCCGGAAACCTGGGCTTTGAGGCGATCGTGGCCGGGGATGCCTGCTACACGTTTGACCAAACCGATTTGTCCGGGCGGCTGTGGCCTGCCGAGGATGTGCATGCGCTGTCGCTGAGTAACCTGGCGATGGACTACGCCAGGGTGATGGAAACGGCCGAGATTCTCGCCGCTACTTAAGCGGTAAAGACGCCCGCCTCCACCAGCATTTCTACCAGCCCCTCGGGCCATACCCTTTCCTCGGTCAAGCGCAGCGCCTGGGCGGACCACCAGCGATGGTCCGCCATCACCTGGGTCTCTTCCTGCGTCCACTCGGCCCTGGACAGCGCCGCGCTGGCGGCGTGAACGATAAAGTAGTGCTCGATCGCCAACACCGTCTCGCCGCTGGGCAGCATCAGCTCGAAGCTGCGCTCGGCCACAGATGCGTCCACGCCGCTGACCACAATCCCGGTTTCTTCGCGCAGCTCCCGGATCGCCGCCGCGTGGAAGCTTTCGCCCGCCTCGACACCGCCGCCTGGCGTGGCCCAGTAATTCCTGCCGGCCAGCGCGCCGTCTTTATGCACAAACCGGAACAGCAGGACTTCGCCGGCGGGGTTTATAACCAGTAATCGCGACGCTTTGCGCTCGCGCATCGGCGCTACTCCTTGTGTATATGGGTTTGCAAATAGGCCTTCAGCAACAGTGTGGTCTGTTGCTCAAGCCCCGCTTCGAATGCAGGCGACGCGTTGCCCTCGAGCAAGGTCCGCACCGGGCCGACAATAGCGCTCAGGGCAATGCTCGCCGTCAGGACCGGGTCGTCAAACTGAGCATCCGTTGCCGTGCGCAACATCGCAGCAATCACCGCCACCATCCGCGCATTGATACGCGCGACCAATTCAGCACCGCCCCGCTCGCCTGCAATCGCATACAGCGCCTTGGACACGCCCTGGTCGCGCAGCTTGGCGTTGAGCAGCGCCGTCACCAGCCCGGACGCCATCTCGGCCACCGGCAGCTGTTGATGGCGGCTGCAGGCCAACTCGACCGCCTCGGCCACCCACTCCAAATGTTTTTGCAGCACGGCGGCCAGCAGCGCGTCGCGGTTCGGGTAGTACTGATAGAGGCTGCCCACCGACATACCGGCGCGCTCAGCCACGCGGGTGGTGGTGCAGCGGATCAGGCCCTGCTGGGTCAAAACCTGAAGGGTTGCCGTGTGCAGCGCCTCGACGGTGGCGACGGAACGCGCCTGAACCGCTGATTTTCTTGGCTTTAACGTGGCTTTGACGGGGCTCATGGAATGCGAATTCCAATATCTGAAGGATCCTTCATATTAGAGCCTTACTCCGATGACGCAAGGGTGACAGCAATGACGGGTTTGGCAAACAGCGGCACATTTACCTTGGGCGACCGCCAGGTCAACCGCATCGGCTATGGCGCGATGCAACTGGCCGGCCCCGGCGTGTTCGGCCCGCCCAAGGATCGTGCCGGCGCGTTGGCGGTGCTGCGCGCGGCCGTCGCCGCCGGCGTCAACCATATCGACACCAGTGACTTCTACGGGCCGCATATCACCAATCAACTGATCCGCGAGGCGCTGCACCCGTACCGCGACGACCTCACCCTCGTCACCAAGATCGGCGCGCGCCGTGATAACGAAGGCGGCTGGCATGCCGCGCCGTCCAAGCAAGAACTGACACAGGCCGTGCATGACAACCTGCGCAACCTCGGGCTGGATGTACTCGACGTGGTCAACTTCCGCGCGTCCCATAACCTGATGGGCCCTGGCGAAGGTTCCAATGAAGCGCCACTGACCGTGCTGGCCGAGTTGCAACAGCAAGGCTTGGTGCGCCATATCGGCATCAGCAACGTGACCCCGACACAGGTGGCCGAGGCGCGCAAAATCGTCAAGTTCGTGTGCGTGCAGAACCTCTACAACATCGCCCATCAGCACGATAACGCGCTGATCGACGAACTGGCCCGCGACGGCATTGCCTACGTGCCGTTCTTCCCGCTGGGCGGTTTTACCCCGGTTCAGTCATCGACGCTGACACGTGTTGCCCAACGGCTGGGCGTGACACCCAAGCAACTGGCACTGGCCTGGTTGCTGCGACGCTCGCCAAATATCCTGCTGATTCCCGGCACCTCGTCGGTGGCGCACCTGCATGAAAACCTGGCGGTCGGCGAACTGGCGTTATCCGATGAGACCTTCGCTGAGCTGAATGCCATCGCGGGCTGAAACCGGCGCTATTCGGGCACCTCGGCTTCAACCGGGCGTGCCCTTTCACCGAGCCTTTCTACAAGCCTGACCAAATAACCATCCGGGTCCTGCAGCAGAAACTCACGCTGCCCGACCTCGACCTCGCCGGCCCTGTACCACACATCCTTACTCGGCTTGAACAAGGGATACGCCGCCGCGTCCAGCCGTTGAATCACCGGCAGCACCGCCGCGACGTCAATCTGCAAATTCATCCCACGCCCGAACGGCCGCTCCAGCGCGGCGGTCAGCCATTGGTTGGCGAGCGGGTCGACTTGCTCAAGCATCACCTGCGCGCCGTCCAGATCCAGGTAGGCAAAACCGTCTTCCAGGCGTTGATAAGCGATCTTGAACCCTACCAACGCCACCCAGAATTCGAGGCTGTCACTCAGGTTGCTCACCATCAATTCCGGGACCAGCTTATTTCTGTGCATCATCCTGCTTTCCTTGTAGCTGTCAGCAATTGCGCGATCTTCGTGCGCAGCTCGCCGTGTTGGGCGTCTGCGTAAGGCGTGGCGGTTTTCCAGTCGTAGAACCAGACCGGCATCTTGCGCTTGTCGTCCGGCTCCGTGGCGTAGCGAGGAAAGAGATGGCAGTGCAGCTCCGGCTCGGAATTGCCGAGGATCTCGTAGTTCATGCGCACCGCGCCAGTCGCCGCCAGCACGGCGTCGCCAAGGCGGGCCATATCGAGCAGATAGGTCGCGCGGGCTTCGGCATCCAGGTCATTCAAGCTGGCCACCACCGGGTCGGGCAGCAGCAGGCAATATCCCGGCAGAAACTGCACATCGCCCATCACTGCCCAGCCCGAGGGCATGCGGCAGATAACTTTGTTATTGGCGCCGTTGCGGGCCAGTGCTACGCGTTGCGAAATCAGTGACATGCATTGTCCTTAATGATGACGTTCAACTCAGGCGAACGAACATAGCCAAGCCGTCCTCAACTGTCGATAACGCGCTGCACGTGGATCGCCGGCTCCGTGACAAACCGGCGCTCCGGCGTTTCCACATCAATCCCGAAAAGCTCCTGAATGCGTGCCAGGTGGTAGCGCAGCGTGCCGGGTAAGCAGCAGGCCGTCAGCGACACGTGCCTGCATCAGCCTGTATGACGAACGGGTCCAGAGTTACCAGGACGCAGGGCTTATCCCGGCATAACGGGCCCCAGGCCGACTTGCAGCAAGTAGCCTTCGAGCCTTTCGAGCGCAGCCGAGGGTACGAATGCGCCGATATAACCGTCCGGGCGCACCAGTACCCAGTCGCCAACGGCCAGCTCATACGCATGTTGCAACTGCCCATGCTCATCCACCCATTCAAACTGCGGGCCGATGTGATGGATATGCAGCCCCGGCCGAGGCGACACCGCACCGGGTGTAACGCCATAGCCCAGCAGCGTCCAATGCGCGCCTTTGTACAGGTCGAACAGGCGCAGCACTTGGCCGCTGGCGCCGCGCAGGTGTGCATCCGGAGCACGATCACCTGCCAGCAGGTTGCCGGTGCGCTCGGCGTGCTGCAGCGCGAGTGATGTTTGCGCGTAGCCGAGATCCAGTTGATGCACTTCCCTGCCCCGGCGCATGTCGCCACGCTGCATGCCGTCGAGCAGTTTGGTCGACAAGCCCAGTACCGAAGCGGCTATGGGGCGCCGCTCTTCTTCGTAACTGTCGAGCAACGTTTGCGGTGCACCGTTGGCCACCGCCGCCAGTTTCCAGCCCAGGTTGTAGGCGTCCTGCACGCTGGTGTTGAGGCCTTGGCCACCGGTTGGCGGATGGATATGTGCAGCGTCACCGACCAGAAACACCTGGCCGACACGGTAATGATCAGCCAACCGCGCATTCATGTTGTAGGCCGAAGCCCAGGACACCGAATGCACTTGAATACCATCGCGCCCGGTGCGCTCGGCCAGGATCGCCGTCAGCCCTTCGGCGCTGAGGTCGATGTCAGCCTCCAGCGGGATTGGCGCCTGAATCTGGAACAACTCGGTGCCGGCCAGCGGGCACACGGCGATCTGTCGGAGCATGTCGCCTTCGCCAAAACGGTGCCAGCAATCGGCTGAGAGGCCGGACAACCGCACATCCGCAACCAGCGCACGCACGCCCAGCGTTTTGCCTGGGAAGCCGATATCCAGGGCGTGACGCACAAAGCTGCGACCGCCATCGGCGCCCACCAGCCAGCGCACACGCACAGATTGCTTGCCATTGTTGTCGGCCAACTGTGCGCTGACACCCTCGGCGTCCTGCTCGAACGCCACCAACTCGCAGGCAAATTCCGGCGTGTGGCCCAGCTCCAGCAGGCGTTCGCGCAGCACGCGTTCGGTGAGAAATTGCGCCACCATCAACGGCTGTTGATACGGCTCGGCCGACGTCGGCGCGTTGTGTTCAATGGAATTGGCCTCGCTGTAGCTGCCATCGTCGCGGTAGCGCCGCTCAGTCGGATAGACTCCACCCACAGCGAACAGGCGATCCAGAATCCCCAGGTCTTCGAACAGTTCCTGAGAGCGCGGCTGAATGCCCTTGCCCCGCGAACCGTGAAAAGGCTCGGCGTTTTTCTCGATCAGGCGAAAGCGGATACCACGGCGTGCCAGGTCAATCGCCAGGGTCAAACCGGCCGCACCGGCACCGCAAATCAGTACATCAACAGCGCATTGCTCGTTCATACGGATCACCTATATGTGCAATACGCACATATTAAGATGGAGAAACACGGTGTCAAGAAAAAGCGTGCAAAACGCACATATAAGCGCACAACTGCGAGACCTGCATGACTCGCTGGTGGAAATTGTCGGGGTGATGAACCGCCCCCAGCGTGACGAGGCGATGGTTCGCGAGGCCGGGATTTCCCTGGACCGCGCGCTGTTTCCGCTGCTGGTGCTGGTCGAGCGGCTCGGCCCGATTGGCGTGGTTGAACTGGCCGACCGCGTGGGCCGCGACTACACCACCGTCAGCCGCCAGGTGGCGAAACTCGAAAGCCTGGGCCTGATCCTGCGCCAGGAAAGCGCCGTGGACCGCCGCGTGCGTGAGTCGGTCATCACCGAAAAAGGCAAGGCCATGACCGACCGTGTGGATGACGCCCGCGAGCGCATGGGCGTGTCGATCTTCTCGACCTGGGACGAAGGCGATTTCGAAAACCTGGTGCGCCTGATGCGCAAGTTCGCCGCGGACATCAAGGACGATTCGATACTGGCAACCAAAGACATACGCTGACCCGCCGCAGATCGGGATTACCACGCTAACGTCACGCCGAAATGAGCGGTTTTGCGGCCGGTAAAATTCCAGGACAAAAACTATTTTTGTTGTACACAAAATATCGCTAAAGATTTAGCGTGCCCGAGCCGAAACAGCAGTGATAGCAAATCGCCCTCCCTGCTGATGGTCGTCTCGATGAAAATAAAAAACAAGCTGGTGCTCGCGTTCGTCTCCGTGGCGTTTATTCCGGTCAGCCTGGTCGCGGTGATCTCCGTGATGAACACTCGGACCCAGGCGGTCGAGCAGTTCATTGACGGCAGCACCCGCGAAATACGCCAGATCGACGGCAATATCCGGCAGTTTTTCGATGGCACGCTGCAGAACGTCGATCAAATGTCCGCCGATCCTGTATACACTTCCGTGAACACTCTCAAGGATTACCAGCCCGCCAACGCCGCCAGCCAACCGCTGCCGGCGCAGGCTAAGCAGGTGATCGACCAGTTCGCCCGGTTCGGCGCCAGCCATCCTTCGGCGGCGATCCTGTCCATCGGCCTCGAAGACGGCACCTACGCCAAATGGCCCGATGACCCGCAACTGGCCAAGTACGACCCGCGCACCCGCCCGTGGTACAAGGCCGCCATGGCCAGCCCGAATAAAACCGTGCGCACGCCGGCTTACTATTACGACAAAGATGACGTCGCCCTGGTCGGCACCGCCCGCGCCCTGCTGGACACCAACGGCAAGGCCAAAGGCGTGTTCGTGGTCAGCGTATCGCTGAAGAACCTCACCGAATTGCTCAAGAGCATCAAGCTGGGTGAAAGCGGCTACGTGATGCTGATCGAAGACGGCGTGGTGCTGGTTGACCCGCGCGATGCCGCGCACAACTTCAAGCCGCTCAAGGACCTCGGCGCGCCCTATGCGCACTTGGCGCAAACGCCGCAAGGCTCGACCGAAGTGGTCATCGACGGCGTGCGTTACATGGCCAACGTGTGGACCTCGCCGGGCCTGGGTTGGCGCTATGTCGGGCTGATCGAATACAACGAAGTAATGGCCGCCGCCACGCGCATGACCTACCTGACCACTGCGATCGTGGCGGTGCTGGTGCTGATCTTCGGGTTGATTGCCGCAGCGTTTTCCAAAGTCATCGTCAAGCCGATCGGTCAGGTCAGCACCGGCTTGCAGTCCATCGCCCAAGGCGAAGGCGACTTGCGCCACGAATTGCAGGTGCAGGGCAAGGATGAAACCGCTGAGCTGGCGGGCTGGTTCAACAAGTTTCTCGCCGCGATCCGCCAATTGATCCAGCACATCGGCGCCGCCTCGACCAACTTGCAGGACGCCTCACGGGTCAACAGTGAAGTGGCGCACAACATGAACGAAGCCGCCGGGCGCCAGCGTGAGGCGGTGGAGTTGGTGTCGACCGCGTTCAACGAGATGGTCGCCACCGCCAACGAAGTCGCGCGCTCGTGCAGCGGCGCGGCGGAATCGGCGGAGAACGGCCATCGCCGCGTGGCCGAGGGCAAGCAGCAGATCGAAGTCACCACCGACAACGTCAATCGCCTCGGCCGGCGGTTGACCGAGTCGTCCCAGGCCATGGTCGAGCTGGAAGCCGGCAGCCGCAGCATCAACCAGATCCTCGGCACCATTCGCGCGATTGCCGAACAGACCAACCTGCTCGCGCTCAACGCGGCGATTGAAGCCGCCCGCGCCGGTGATCAAGGCCGTGGTTTCGCGGTGGTCGCGGATGAAGTGCGGGCGTTGGCCAAGCGCACCTCCGACTCCACCGGCGAGATCGAGCAACTGCTCGGCACCCTCGGCAGCAAAACCGAGGAAGTCACGCAGAAGATGAGCAGTTGCCTGGACCTGTCCCGCGCGAGCGTATCATCCATCGAAAACGCGCGGGACAGCTTCGAAGGCATCCAGTTGTCGGTGAATGAAATCCGCGACCAGAACCTGCAGATTTCAGCCGCCGCCGAGGAACAACACAGCGTTGCCGAAGAGATCAACCGGCATATCCAGCAGATCTATGACGAAGCGCGGCTGGTGGAAAGCCTGGCCAATTCTGCGCAGGATGACTCGGGGCGCCTGGCCAACTTGTCGGATGAGTTGAACGGTTTGGTGGGGCGCTTCAAGTCCTGACGCGTACGGCCCTGGAAATACGCGATCTGTTGCCACGGGAAGTGCCCGCACGCGGCAATTTCGGGCACGCCAGGCCGAGGAACTTGCCCATCAGGTCGCCATGGTCGGACAGCTCGACCATCGACTGGAATATCCCGCGCACCGCGCCGGCGCGCACCTTGTGGCGCATAGTCCTCTTTGGTCGATCCAAACTATGCCTGCTGTGAAACCATCCAGCTGACAAAGGCCTGCAGCCGCGTGCAAAAGGCCTCGCGCTCAGCGCTCGGGTTGCGCGCTTCAAACAGGAAGTAGGCGATCTGGATGCGCATCGTTGGGTAATGCTGCACGAACAACGCGACGTGTTCTTCAAGGCTGTGTGGCCAGCCTGCGGCGTCTGCTGCGCGCAACGTGTGCGTCGCCCGAATCAGCTTGCGTGCGGCTTCGCGTTGCAGGCGATGGCGTTGCTGTTCGGTGCCGGCTTGCTCGATACGTGTGAGATAGGCCGTGAGCACGGGTTCGAAGTCGCCATTGAGCGCCAAGGCGATCTCACGCGACGGCCGAAACGGTTCCAGGCGCAGTGAAAGGTCATCGCCCCACACGCACCGGCAATGATGCTTGAGCCAGAAGCCCCAGCGATTGTGGTTTTCAGCCGCCAGCACCTCGGCGCTGTGGCCGATATCGAAGTCGATTTTGGTCACCGTAGAATGCCGTTGCGCCAACGCCTGGCGAAGCTGCTCCCATCGCTCAAGCACGAGCGAATCTGGCGGTTCACTGAGTACCAGCGTGAGGTCCAGGTCCGACTCACCCGGGATCGCGTCGCCCCTGGCGACGCTGCCATACAGATAAAGGCTGTGCAGCCCCAAACCGGCCTGCGCAAGCGTGGTACACACGTCGGTCAGCACCGGTTGAAACTCAGGCTGCAGGGGCGCATCGCCAACCGTCAACACACAGCCGTTTGCATCGAGACCTTGAACGGTGCTCATGGGCGATGCACCTCAATCACCAGGCCTTCGGCCTCACTCGGCACACTGAAGTGTCGGGTGATCAGTTCGAATTCGGCATCGGTGGCGGCGAAATCATGCTCGCCCTGGGCATTGCGTGCATGCAGGCGCGCGCGGCAGGTAGCATCGTCCAGTTCGAGGTAATGCAGGCAGTGCGGCACCTGCGCGGCGTGCGCCAGGCCGAGCAGCCATTCGCGATTGGCCCGTGTGTTGGCGGGGACGTCCAGCACCACATTGACGCCCGATTGCAGCAGGTTGATCACCAGCGGCCCCAACACCCCGCGAACACGCTGGGCGCAGCGCAGGTAATCGGCAATCGACTGGATCTCGGCAGGATACAGCTGCGCGAGCCAGTGGTCTTCGCTGAGCACGACGGCGGCGTGCTCGGCGGCCAGGGTCTTAGCCAGGGTGGATTTGCCGGAGGCGATCTTGCCACAGAGCAGGTGCAGGGTTGGCATGGCGCGGGTCCTTATATCGGGCCGTCAAGCATGCCATTTTTTACGCCGAACGACGTTGCCAATACTCATAAAACGCCAGCGCCGCGACGTTCTTGTCCTTGGCTTCGAGCATGATGTCGAAACGGTCGAGAAACTGCAGGGCGTAATCGTTGGTCCAGCGGTTCCACATGTGTGCGCTGTGGGCGTACAGGTCGCGTTTGGAGACCACCTTCAACAGCGCGTCCATCTCCAGTTTGTGCTCGGCGTCGAAACCCAGCGCTTGCAGGCTTTCCTGGGGCTGGGAGTAATGCATCGTGGGGCGCACGCCGCGCCAGCTGTCAATCACGCGGGCGACCCGTGGCGAATCGGGGTCGATGTACTGGTCTTCGTGGATCCAGCAATGGTGGATGTCCAGCACCACCGGCGCCAGGTCGGCGACTTGCAGGCAATGGTCGAGGCCGTAGGTTTTTTCGTCGTTCTCGAAGGTGATGCAATTGCGCGCCACTTCGGACAAGCGCGACCACACCGCGCGCGTGCCTTCAACGCCCAGGCGGCCAGCAATGTGCACGTTGCACTTGAGGTCCTGGAAGCGTCGACCGTAGCCCATCATGCGAATCATGTCGGCGTGGTATTCGAACTCGGCCACACTGTTTTCCACCACGCCGGGGTTTTCCGAGCCCAGTACGCAGTATTGGCCTGGGTGGAATGACAGGCGAATGTCCGAGGCGCGCGCAAAGTCGCCGATGGCCGCAAAGCCCTCGATCAACTGGCGTTCGATTGCCGGGTCTTTGTACACGTCCGCGACTTTCGGGTGGCTGTAGAACGGCAGCAAGTCACTGCTCAAGCGCAGCATGCGCAAGGTCGGCGGCAGCTCGGCGACGTAGGCCAGCAAGCGCAATTGCGCCGCCAGATTATGCGTGACGATTTCCACCAGCTTGTCGCGGGCCACAGACGGCGCCACGCCTTCGAGCCAACGCAACGTCGTGGTGCGCGGGTTGAACGGGCCTTCAATCAACTTCAAGGCGCTGGCCGAGAGTTGACGGTCGGAATGCTTGTATTGGCAGACGAAGCCGATGCGCGGGTGGGTCATAACACTGCCTGGCGGGGACAAAGGGTTGGATGATACGGCGTTAGGCCCAGGCCTACCCAGTGGGTTCATAATATTTCGACACGAAATACCCTGAACTTTCTGACAAACGCTGCGCTCCTCTCCTATGCGCTGCCCCGACCCCAGGGGCGTTGTACAACAAGGAGCCGCCATCAACATGACTACCCTTCCCGTCTATAGAAGCTCAACGCCGGGGCCGCTGCATGCGACCTTATTGGCAGGCACGGTGCCGCTGTTTCTCGGCGCCCTGCTCAGCGACATCGCCTACACCCAGACCTACCAGATTCAATGGGCCAACTTCGCCTCGTGGCTGATCGCCGGTGCCTTGGTGTTCGCGGGTTTCGCGTTTTTGTTTGCGCTGGTCAATCTGCTGCGCGCCGAGCGTAAAGCAGGTCAACCTGTTGTGTATGTGCTGCTGCTGTTGGCCACCTGGGTACTGGGCCTGATCAATGCCTTCCAGCATGCCAAGGACGCATACGCCGCCATGCCTGCCGGCCTGGTGCTGTCGGTGATCGTCACGGTGTTGACACTCGCCGCCACCTGGACCGGCCTGCGCACCGGAGGTGCCAAATGAAAACGTCCCACACACTGACCCTGCTCAGCACCGCCCTGTTGCTGGCTGCCTGCGGTGGCGAAGGCGACAAGACCCAGGCCCGTGGCCCTGATCCGAAATTGCCGGAACAACAAAGCAGCCTGTTGCCGAGCATGAAAATTGCCGAACCCACGCCCTGGGGCGCGCAAAAACCCAAGGTGCCCGAAGGCTATAGCGTCACCGCCATCGCCACCGATTTGGCGATCCCGCGCCAAACCCTGGTATTGCCCAACGGCGACATCCTGGTTGCCGAAGGCCGTGGCGGCAGCGCGGCCAAGCTCAAGCCCAAGGACGTGATTGCCAGCGTGATCAAGGCCAAGGGCAACACCCAGGTCAAGGGCGGCAACCGCCTGACCCTGCTGCGCGATGCCGACGGTGACGGCACCTACGAACTGAAAACCGTGTTCGCCGACAACCTCAATGCGCCTTACGGCCTGGCGTTCGCCGACGGCAAACTCTACGTCGCCAACCAGGACGCGCTGGTGCGCTTCGACTATGCCGACGGCCAGACCAAGGCCAGCGGCCCACCGACCAAAATCACCGACCTGCCGGCGCAGATCAACCACCACTGGACCAAGTCCCTGGCCGTGAGCGAGGACGGGCGCCAGCTCTACGTGGGCATCGGCTCCAACAGCAACATCACCGAGCGCGGCATGGAAGTGGAAATCGACCGGGCAATGGTCTGGCAGATCGACGCCGCCACGGGCGCACACAAACCCTACGCCACCGGCATTCGCAACCCGACCGCACTGACCATTCAGCCGGGCTCGGGGCAATTGTGGGCGGTGGCCAACGAGCGCGATGAACTCGGCCCGGACCTGGTGCCGGACTACCTGACCTCGGTGCGTGAAGGCGCCTTCTATGGCTGGCCCTACAGCTACTGGGGCCAGAATGTCGACCCGCGCGCGCAACCGCAGAACCCGGCAAAAGTCGCCGAGGCGATCAAGCCGGATTACAGCCTGGGTTCCCACGTCGCGGCGCTGGGCGTGGATTTTTCCATCCCCGCCATGGGTGAAAAATTCGCCGACGGCGCATTCGTCGGCGAGCACGGCAGCTGGAACCGTGACAACCCGGTGGGCTACAAGGTGATCTTCGTGCCGTTCAGTAACGGTAAGCCGTCCGGTGAACCCATCGACTTCGCCACTGGCTTTCGCGGCGATGACGGCAAGACCCGTGGACGGCCGGTGGGCGTGACGGTGGACCCGAAAGGTGCGCTGATTATCGCCGATGACCTGGCCAACACCATTTGGCGGGTGACGCGTAACCGCTGAACAAAGTGTTTGACTTGGTTGCCTAAAGCAACAATATAATTGCTTCAGGCAACCAAGCGAGCATCGTCATGTCTACGACCCTTGTCGAACGCGCCGCGACCATTCGCGGTTTCAACCGTTTCTACACGCACCAGATCGGTGTGCTGCAGGAACACCTGCTGCAAAGCGACTTCTCCCTCACCGAAATCCGTGTGATGTACGAACTCTCCTCGCGTGGCGACCTGACCAGCGCCGACCTGTGCCAGATGCTCGGCCTCGATGCGGGTTACCTGAGCCGGCTGATCAGCGGGTTTGAAAAGAAAGGCTTGATCCAGAAAGTTCGCTCCGTCACCGATGCGCGCGCCGTGCAATTGCACCTCAGCGACGTCGGCCACGCCGTGCTCGCACCGCTGGAAAACCAGACCCAACAGGAAGTCATTGCCTTGCTGGAGGCCCTGCCCGAGTCGCAGCAACAGCAATTGACGGCCGCCATGCAGCGTATCCAGACACTGTTGCAAGGCCGCACGCCGAGTTACTTGCTGCGCGACCCGCAACCGGGCGATATGGGCCTGGTGGTGCAGCAGCAATCGGCGCTGTATGCCCGCGAGTACAACTGGAACTGGGAGTTTGAAGCGCTGGTGTCGGAGATTGTCGCCAAGTACCTGCGCGAGTTTGACCCCGTCAGCGAGCGTTGCTGGATCGCGGAAAAAGACGGCGAAGTGGTGGGTTCGGTGTTCGTGGTGCGCCATGACGAAACCACGGCGAAGCTGCGCATGCTGTATGTGGACGCCAGTGCGCGCGGCATGGGCATCGGCCAGCGCCTGGTGGACGAATGCCTGCGCTTTGCACGCAATGCAGGGTACAAAAGTATGTTGCTGTGGACGGTGGACGCGCTGACCGACGCGCGCAGGCTGTATCAGAAGGCCGGGTTCAACCTGGTTGATGAAGAGGCCACGGTCAGTTTCGGCAAATCGCTGGTGAGTGAAACCTGGGCGCGTGAGTTGTAAGGCATGCAACAAAACCATTCAGTTCAGCGCAAATCCACTGTGGGAGCGGGCTTGCTCGCGAAGGCGGAGTGTCAGTCGACTTATGCGTGTCTGACACTCCGCTTTCGCGAGCAAGCCCGCTCCCACATTAGATCTTCGCAGCTTTGAGGTTTGTGTCCGTTTTACAGATCAGTGATTTCCTTATGACGCGGCACCAGCGCCTTCATCACGCTCCACGCCACCAGGTAAGCCAGGGCACAGATTGCGAACATGATCATGTAGCCGGTGTGGATGTCGTTGATGGACTTGTAGTAGTCGAACACCCAACCGCCAATCTTGGTCATCACCACACCACCCAAGCCGCCGGCCATGCCGCCGATGCCGACCACCGAGGCCACGGTTTTTTGCGGGAACATGTCGGAAACGGTGGTAAAGATATTGCACGACCATGCCTGATGCGCCGAGGCACCCACGCCGATCAACAGCACCGGCACCCAGAAGCTCAGGTAGCCGAAAGGCTGGGCCAGCAACACCACCAGCGGGAACAGCGCGATCACCAGCATGGCTTTCATGCGGCCGTCATACGGTGCGTCGCCGCGGGCCATGAAGTAGCTGGGGAACCAGCCGCCGCCAATACTGCCGACCATGGTCATGCTGTAGAGCACGGCCAGCGGCATCACGATATCGGCGCCTTTCATGCCGTATTGCGCTGACAAGTAGGTGGGCAGCCAGAACAGGAAGAACCACCACACGCCGTCGGTCATGAACTTGCCGAAGGCAAACGCCCAGGTTTGGCGGTAAGTCAGCAACTTGAACCACGAGACTTTCTTCGGCGTTGTACCAACAGGTTCAGGTGTGAACGGCTGCACGGTCTGGTCGCTGCGGATGTAAGCCAGCTCTGCAGCCGACAGGCGTTTTTGCTGCTCCGGTTTTTCGTAGACCGCCGCCCACACCGCCACCCATACAAAACCCAGCGCGCCGATGACAATAAAGGCGGCTTCCCAGCCCCAAATCCCGGCAATCAACGGCACACAGATCGGCGCCAGGATCGCGCCGACGTTAGCGCCGGAGTTGAAAATACCGGTGGCCAGGGAACGTTCTTTTTTCGGGAAGTATTCGGCGGTGGCCTTGATCGCGATGGGGAAGTTGCCCGCCTCGCCAATCGCCAGCACCGCGCGTGACAGCATGAAACCGGCAATCGATACCGGAATCACCGCCAGGCCGATGGCAGTGCTGACCGCCGCGATGCCCTCGCCCATCGGCACCGCGAACGCGTGCATGATGGCGCCCGAAGACCAGATGCCAATCGCCACCACGTAGGCGGCTTTAGTGCCGATCTTGTCGACAAAGCGTCCGGCAAACAGCATCGAAATCGCATAAACAAACTGGAAGACCGCCGCAATGTTGGCGTAGTCGGTGTTGCTCCAGCCAAATTGCGTCGACAGCTGCGGCGCTAGAAGGCTGAGGACCTGGCGGTCGAGGTAGTTGACGGTGGTGGCGAAGAACAACATCGCGCAGATGGTCCAGCGATAGTTGCCGACGGCCGTGCCGACGCGATGGGCGTTGAGGGGCTCATTCAAATTCATGGCATCACTTTTTATTTTTGTTAGGTAGGACATACGTAACGTCATATGTCGTCGTACAACTATGACTTTTATAGCGGGCTGCCTGTGCGGTGTCAATCTCAAAGATTGCGGTTTATTGAGGTGTAAGGCCGGTATAGATCGGCTCAATCAACGGAAGTTGTAGGATGACAAATCCGTAATACCAGGCTTGGCGCCTGGCCCGGCACATCGTCGAGCACGCCGAAAGGCTGCATGCCGAGCTTTTCCAGCACACGAATCGACGCGGCGTGGTCCGGGCGCACCAACCCGAACACAGCCGGCAACCGCAGCGGTCCGAACGCCTGCGCCAGCGCATCACGGCCAAGCTGCGTGGCGAAGCCCTGACCCCAGGCCTCGACGGCAAAGCGATAACCCAGGTTGATACGGCGCTCGGTCAGGTAATTAAGCGGCGCCACGCCGCCGAAGCCGATGATGCGTTCAGGCTGCTCGCTGCGGGCAACCGCCCACCAGCCGTAGCCTTGAGTGGCCCATTGTTCGCGCCAGTGGTCGAGCAAGCGTTGGGCGTCGGCCAGGCTGGCCATCGGGCCGTTGGGATTGAACAGGTTAGTCTGCGGGTCGCCGAAGATCGCGAACAATCGCTGCACGTCACTGGCTTCGGGCTTGCGGTAGGTCAGGCGTGAGGCGGCGGCTGGCATTCGGATATTTCCCTCGTAAAGCCACGAAGTTCAATGCATCTGCAAAAAAACGCAAATAGTGGTGAATTATTTGATGTCCTCTTGTATCTGAACTGACAGAGCGGTGCCATCGCAACGATGGCACCTCCCCTGTTCTGTTTTAGAGTGGCCCGCATGAAAATACGTAAGAAAAGCGTCAAACCCATCGGTTTGAAAGACATCACCATCGTCGACGATACCAAGGTGCGCAAGGCAATCACCGCCGCTGCCCTGGGTAACGCCATGGAATGGTTCGACTTCGGCGTCTACGGGTTCGTCGCCTATGTGCTCGGTAAGGTGTTCTTCCCCGACGCCTCGCCCAGCGTACAAATGATCGCTGCCCTGGGTACGTTCTCCGTGCCGTTCCTGATTCGGCCGTTGGGCGGCCTGTTCTTCGGCGCCCTGGGCGACAAATACGGGCGGCAGAAGGTCCTTGCCGCCACCATTGTGATCATGTCCCTGAGCACCTTCGCCATCGGCCTGATTCCCGGCTATGCCTCGATTGGCATCTGGGCGCCGATCCTGCTGTTGCTGTGCAAAATGGCCCAAGGCTTCTCGGTGGGCGGTGAATACACCGGCGCCTCGATCTTCGTCGCCGAATATGCGCCGGACCGCAAACGCGGGTTCCTCGGCAGCTGGCTGGACTTCGGCTCCATCGCCGGCTTCGTGCTCGGCGCGGGTGTGGTGGTGCTGATCTCAACGATACTGGGTGAAGCCGATTTCGAGGCGTGGGGCTGGCGCCTGCCGTTCTTCCTCGCCCTGCCCCTGGGCATCATCGGCCTTTATCTGCGTCACGCGCTGGAAGAAACCCCAGCCTTCCAGCAGCACATGGACAAACTCGAACAAGGCGACCGCCAGGGCCTGACCCATGGCCCCAAAGTGTCGTTCAAGGAAGTCGCCACCAAGCACTGGCGCAGCCTGCTGACCTGCATCGGCATCGTCGCGGCCACCAACGTGACGTACTACATGCTGCTCACGTATATGCCGAGCTACCTGTCGCATAACCTGCATTACAAAGAAAACAGCGGCGTGCTGATCATCATCGCGATCATGGTCGGCATGCTGTTCGTGCAGCCATTCATTGGCTTTGTCAGCGACAAGATCGGCCGCAAGCCCTTCATCATCGCTGGCAGCGTCGGTCTGCTGTTTCTGTCGATCCCGGCGTTCATGCTGATCACCAGCGGCAAGATCGGCCTGATCTTCGCAGGCTTGCTGATTCTTGCCGTGGTCCTCAACTTCTTTATCGGCGTAATGGCCTCGACACTGCCGGCGATGTTCCCCACGCACTTGCGCTACAGCGCGCTGGCCAGCGCGTTCAACGTCTCGGTATTGATCGCCGGCCTCACCCCAACCGCCGTGGCCTGGCTGGTGGAAAGCACCAACAACCTGTACATGCCCGCCTACTACTTGATGGTGTTTGCCGTGGTCGGCCTGGTCACCGGCCTGACCATGAAGGAAACTGCCAACAAGCCCCTGCGCGGCGCGGCCCCGGCCGCTTCGGACATGGAAGAAGCCAAGGAAATCCTGCAAGAGCACCACGACAATATCGAGCAGAAGATCGAAGACATCGACGCCGAAATTGCCGCGCTCGAAGCCAAGCGCCAGAACCTGGTGCAACAGCATCCACGCATTAACTAACACCTGACCCTGCGTGGTGGGCCCCAGGCCGCCACGCCATTGGAGTGCTCAAGCATGCTTCCAAGCGTCACCGCAGCCCATTCGTTACTCAGCGCCGATGAGCGCGCTGCCATCGCCGAAATCGAAGCCACTACCAGCGTCCTGCAACTGGTCACCCGCCTGACCGGCATGCGCTTTGCCGGCATCGCCAAATTCACCGACCTGGAATGGGTGGTGTGCTCCGCGCACGATCCGCTCGACATGGGCATTCATGTCGATGACGTACTCGACCTGGAAACCACCCTGTGCAGTGAGTTCTGCATCAACCCGCAAACCCTGTTTATTCCGCAAATCAGCCAGAACGGCCGCTTCGCCACGCGCCCGGTGGTCAAGCAATACGCCATCGAAAGCTACGCCGGCGCGCCGATCTTCCTGCCCGATGGCCGCCTGTTCGGCGCGCTGTGTGCGCTGGATTCGCGGGCGATGTTGTTTGACGACCCCAACTTGCCGGAAACCTTGAGCCTGTTTGCGCGGCTGATTGGCTGTATTTTTTTCGCTAACCTGACAACGACTGATCAGTAACGGCCGTTTTCCCTCGCAGCGCAGCAATATCGCGCTTGGGCGGCACACCAAACAGTCGGCTGTACTCCCGACTGAACTGTGAGGGGCTTTCATAGCCCACTTGGAACGCGGCACTGGACACGTCCCGATGCTCGTTCAACATCAAACGTCGCGCCTCGTTCAAGCGCAACCACTTCTGATACTGCAGCGGGCTCATGGCCGTCAGTTGGCGAAAGTGATGGTGAAAAGTGGCCGCGCTCATTTGTACCCGCGCGGCCAATTCATCCACGCGCAGCAGTTCGCCGTAATTCAGTTTCAGCCAATCGATCGCCTTGGCTATTCGATAACCCGGCCCATCAATGGAACAGATCTGGCGCAATCGGCTGGCCTGATCGCTTTGCAACAACCGGTAGTGAATCTCGCGCTGAACCAGCGGAGCCAGTACCGGTATCGCCTCAGGCTCATCCAGTAAGGCAACCAGGCGCGCGAAAGACGCCAGTATCCCATCGGTGACAGTGCCAATACCCACTCCTTTCAGTATCGCCCGCTCACGCGTCGGCGGCGCGCCACTCTGGCCAATCAGTTCGGCGAGGATGCGTAGATCCAATTTGAAGGTCAGGCCCAGGCAGGGTTCCAACGGGCTGGCGGCCAGCACTTGCGAATTGGCCGGGATGTCCAGTGACGTGACCAAAAATCGCGCGGTGTCGTACGAATAGCCATGGCCACCGACCCATAATTGCTTCTCGCCCTGGGCAACCAGGACGATGCTCGGCTCGACCATGCACACCACCGGCGCAGCGGGCTGCTCACGCCGATAAAAGCCCAGGCCCGGGATCGGCATGGGGTAGTCGCCGGGTGCCGCGACCCGCGAGGCAATCGACTGAACCAGCGTTTGCAGAGGCGATTGGGGGATGTGCTGTGTCTTCATGGCGGGCTCTTTCTGTTCTTCACTGGACTTTACCGCGCCAGCCCCTTGGCGTCCCAAGTGAGCACGCACACTCAGAGGATCAGGCAAGTATTCCAGTGGAACACACTACAGAACCTTCGAGCGCACCGGGAAAATGGGCCACCCCACTTCGCCAAGGTTCAACCAATGAAACGCCTATTGCTCGCCCTGGGTTTGCTGGTGACTTCTTTCTCTTCAATAGGAGCCGACATGTCCAACGGTGCTGACAACTTCTACAACAGCGACACAGTGACAATGGAAAAGGTCACCTTCAATAATCAGTATGGGATGCAGGTCGCCGGCAATCTGTTCTTACCCAAGCGTATTGCTGCGGGGTCAAAGAATCCGGCGATAATCGTTGGTCATCCGATGGGCGCCGTAAAAGAACAGAGCGCCAATCTCTACGCCACCAAAATGGCTGAACAGGGCTTTGTGACCCTTTCCCTGGACCTGTCGTTCTGGGGTGAAAGCGCAGGTTTGCCACGCAACGCGGTACTGCCTGACCTCTACGTTGAAGACTTCAGCGCCGCCGTCGACTTCCTCGGCACTCGCCCGCTGGTGGATCGTGAGCGCATTGGCATAATCGGCATTTGCGGCAGCGGTAGTTTCGCCATCGCGGCGGCAAAGATCGACCCTCGACTCAAGGCCATCGCCACCGTCAGCATGTACGATATGGGGGCTGCCAACCGCAACGGCCTCAAGCAGGGTGTCACTCAGGCGCAGCACCAACAACTGTTGCGCCAGGCAGCCAACCAGCGTTATGTGGAATTCCAGGGCGGCAACACCGTCTACACCGGCGGCACCCCGCACACCCTCACTGGCGATGCGGTGGGCGACGAGTTCTACGATTTCTACCGTACCCCGCGCGGAGCATTCACCTCGGCCAGTGCTTCGCCGCAAAACACCACACGGCCCACGCTCACCAGCAATGTGAAGTTCATGAACTTCTACCCGTTCAACGACATCGAGACGATCTCCCCGCGCCCTCTGTTGCTGATTGCCGGGGCCGATGCGCACTCCCGCGAATTCAGCGAAGACGCCTACCAGCGTGCCGCCGAACCCAAGGAACTGGTGATCATCCCGGGTGCAGGCCATGTCGACCTCTACGACCGGGTGAACCTGATCCCGTTCGCCAAGCTCGCCACCTTCTTCAAAAGCAGCTTGAAGTAATGTCCCAAAACGCTCTCACGCCCCACTGGGGCGCGGTACTCGCCATGTCCCTCGCGGCGTTCGCCCTCGTGGCGTCTGAATTCATGCCCGTGAGCCTGTTGACGCCGTTGGCGGCCGACCTGCACATCTCTGAAGGCCAGGCCGGCCAAGGCATTTCAGTGTCTGGGCTGTTCGCCTTGCTGACCAGCCTGGCCATTGCCGCAGTGGCCGCGCGGGTGGATCGCAAGGGTTTGTTGTTGGCGCTGACTGTGCTGATGATCCTGTCCGGAACGGTGGTGGCGCTGGCGCCAAACTACCTGGCGTTCATGCTCGGCCGTGCGTTGATCGGCGTGGCGATTGGCGGCTTCTGGTCGCTGTCCGCCGCTACCGCGATGCGCTTGGTGCCCGCTGCGCAAGTGCCGCGTGCCTTAGCGCTCGTCAATGGCGGGAACGCGCTGGCGACGGTGATTGCAGCACCGTTGGGTAGCTTCCTCGGCGGACTGATCGGTTGGCGTGGCGCGTTCTTCTGCGTTGTGCCGGTGGCGATTGTGGCCAGCGTGTGGCTGCTGATAAGCCTGCCTTCGATCAAGGCGGACGCTGCAGCCAAGACCGGCAACGTATTTCGCCTGATGAAGAGCACGCCCGTGGCCTTGGGCATGGCGGCCGCCAGTGTGTTCTTCATGGGGCAGTTCATGCTGTTCACTTACCTGCGCCCATTCTTGGAGAACGTGACCCAAGTCAGTGTGCCCACGCTTTCACTCATGTTGTTGGTGCTGGGGTTGACTGGGCTTGCGGGGACGTTCCTGATTGAGCGCGTGCTGAAAAACAGCCTGTACTTCACGTTGATGACTATCCCACTGGTAATGGCGGTGATCGCCCTGGGGCTGGTTGCAGGGGGGCGCTCGCCAACCGCTACCACCGTTTTGCTGGGCCTGTGGGGGCTGATTGCCACGGCCGCGCCAGTGGCTTGGTGGACGTGGTTGTCGAGGGTGCTGCCGAACGATGCCGAGGCAGGCGGCGGACTGATGGTCGCTATCATCCAATTGGCAATCGCCTCCGGTGCCACACTCGGCGGCGTGGTGTTCGACCTGAGCGGCTACCGGGCGACCTTTGAACTCAGCGCGGCATTGCTGGGCGTCGCCAGTCTGTTGGCGTACCAGACCTCACGGTGCTCTACAGCCGCACACAAGGCCATCCGAACTACCTGAAAAACTGACTCGGCGTCTTGCCAAACTGCTTCTTGAACATGCTGGTAAAGGCGCTCGGGCTTTCATAGCCCAACTCGATGGCCACATCGATAATCTTCTCCCCTACCGCGATGCGCTCCAGCGCCAACAGCAAGCGCGCCTGTTGGCGCCACTGGCCGAAGGTCAGGCCGGTTTCCTTGCGGAACAGGCGCTGGATGGTTTTCTGGTCCAGGGCCAGCCGTTCACTCCAATCCGCCACCGTTGATGCATCCCCCGGCTCGTGTTGCAGCGCCTGGCAAATACGGTTGATGCGCAGGTCCGCAGGCTGGGGCAGCGACAGCGGCAATGCGGGCAGAATCGCCAGCTCATCGAGGATCAGGTGCATGATCCGCGCATCACGCGAATCCTCGGCGTACGGCGGTTTCAAGCTGACCGAAGCCTTGATCAACTCGCTCAGCAGCGGCGAGACGCTGACGGTCTTGGGCTCGGTGGGCAGGTTGGGAAAGCGCTCCGGGCGCACAAACACACTGCGCATTTTGAGCGTGCCGACGCAGCGCAGCGAATGCACTTGACCGCAGGGCATCCAGAAGCCGCGATTGGGCGGCACCGTCCATTGGTTCAGCGCCGAGTACACCACCATCACGCCTTCAACCGCATACAACAGTTGATGCTTCTCGTGGCTGTGCTCGGGGATCACCCAATTTTCGGGATAATCGGTCGCGGAACTGATCACAGACCAGTCGCCTTCGTCGATCTCCCGCAGAAATACATCCAGTGGTTTGATGATTTCGCCCTTTTTGCAACAGTTGGCGCCCGAATTTCGCGAGACAGGCATTTGCAGCAAATCTAGCATAAACACCGCAACATTTAGAAACGGACGGCGAGCTTAAGTACTCGCCGCCCCTGTTCGCTGCCCTGTATGGAATGCCTGCATGTCGAGCCTGACCGCGTCACCTGCCGCTGCAACCGCCACACCGCAAATAAGCCCCTTGGTCATGCGCGTCCTCGGCGCCTGCGCCCTGGCGCACATGATCAATGACCTGATCCAGGCCGTGCTGCCGTCGGTGTACCCGATGCTCAAGGCCAACTACGGGCTGAGCTTCACCCAGGTCGGCCTGATCACCCTGACCTTCCAACTGACCGCGTCCCTGCTGCAACCCTGGATCGGTTACCACACCGACCGCCATCCCAAGCCGTGGCTGCTGCCGGCCGGCATGGTGTGCACCTTGATCGGCATTCTGATGCTGGCGTTTGTCGGCAGCTTCCCGGCGATCCTGCTGGCGGCGGCGCTGGTCGGCGTTGGCTCGTCGACCTTCCACCCGGAAACCTCGCGCGTGGCGCGCCTGGCCTCCGGCGGCCGCTACGGCCTGGCGCAATCGACGTTCCAGGTCGGCGGCAACACCGGCAGCGCCTTCGGCCCGTTGCTGGCGGCGGCGATCATCATTCCCTACGGCCAAACCCATATCGCCTGGTTCGGGCTGTTCGCCGTGTTCGCCATTTTGGTGCTGTACGGCCTGAGCCGCTGGTATCGCAACCACCTCAACCTGTTCAAGCTCAAGCAAGGCGGCAAGGCCACCCACGGTTTGTCCAAAGGCCGCGTGACGTTTGCCCTGGTGGTGCTGGCGCTGCTGGTGTTTACCAAATACTTCTACATGACCAGCCTGACCAGCTACTTCACCTTCTACCTGATCGAGAAATTCCACCTGTCGGTGGCCAGCTCGCAGATGTACCTGTTCCTGTTCCTCGGTGCGGTGGCCGTCGGCACCTTCGCCGGTGGCCCGATCGGCGACAAGATCGGCCGCAAGAAAGTCATCTGGTTCTCGATCCTCGGCGCTGCGCCGTTCACCCTGGCCCTGCCCTACGTCGACCTGTTCTGGACCGCCGTGCTCAGTGTGGTGATCGGCTTCGTCATCGCCTCGGCCTTCTCGGCCATCGTGGTGTTCGCCCAGGAACTGGTGCCGGGCAATGTGGGGATGATCGCCGGCATCTTCTTCGGCCTGATGTTCGGTTTCAGTGGCATTGGTGCCGCACTACTGGGCTTGCTCGCCGACAACCATGGCATCGAGTACGTCTACAAGATCTGCTCGTTCCTGCCGCTGGCGGGCATCCTCACGATCTTGCTGCCTTCGACTAAAGGCGTCTGACCCGCCGATCATCGGCTGGCCGTGTGCTACTACACGGAATGCTCTGAAAAACCTGCGTGTGCGCTTACAATCCCGACTTAAAGCGCACACCCAGGCAGACCCGGCACGACATGACGCTCGACCCTCCTACGATTTTGACCCTGAGCATTGCGCTCGCCGCGGCCGCGGCCCTGTACCTGGCCGTTGAGTGGCGCAGCGTGCGCGAGCCGTCGCTGCTGTTCTGGGCCGCAGGCTTTGCGACCATCAGCCTCGGTTCCACCCTGGCGTTGCTGCGCGGCAGCGGCCTGTTGATGATCGGAATCTGGTTCGCCAACGGCCTGCTGGTGACCGCACACTTCCTGTTTTTACTCGGCGTGGCACGCTTTACCCAGGTGCGCCTGTCGCGGCTTTGGCTGCTGTTGCTGATCATCTGGCTCGGCATGCTCGCATTGCCAACCGACCTGTCGTGGTCCAAAGCCATGCTGGCCGTGCAGTCGCTGCTGGTGGCGCTGCCGACCCTGCGCGCCAGCTTCCTGCTGCGCCCCCACGGCAAATCCTTGAGCATCGGCGCGGTGCAGTTGCGCTATGTGTTGCTGCTGCACGGCGCCTTTTACGTGGCCAAGGCGCTGTCGGTGGTGATCCCCGGCACGCTGATCGACCTCGCCGCGTTCAAGGGCGAGATTATCCAGGTCTCGTTGGTGGAAGGTGCGATGGCGATCATGCTGATCGCCTTGTCGATGACCGGCTCGGAACGCTATCGGCGTGAACAACAAATCGCCCGCCTGGCGGCCCGCGACCCATTGACCGCGTTGTACAACCGTCGTGCCCTCGATTTACGCGCGCCGCAGCTGTTGGCCCAGGTATCGCCGGCACAACCGGGCGCCTTGCTATTGATCGACATCGACAATTTCAAACTGGTCAACGACCTCTACGGCCATACCGCCGGCGACCGCTTGCTGATCGCATTGAGCGAGATGATCCGCGCGGTGGTGCCCAGAGGTGCATTGGCGGCACGCCTGGGAGGGGATGAATTTGTGATCCTGCTGAACAAGGCTTCGACGCAGCAAATCGTTGAACTGGGCAGTCGTTTGCGTGAGCAGTTCCAGCAAACGACATCTGCGACTTTCACCACCCCGGCGCCGGTGACCTTGAGCATCGGTGCAAACCTGTTCGACCAACCACCGGAGAACCTCACGGCATTGATCGAACAGGGCGACACCGCGCTCTACGAGACCAAGCGCGGCGGGCGTGACAGCATACGGCTGGTGGATCGAACGAGTGCTCGCTCGTACAGCTAGGGTTGTTTGGTTCTAAAAGAAGGTGAAAACTCGCCTCAAAAGGCCGCCTCGAGCGTACATACTTTGCGTAATTAGACTGCGGTGCGATTGAAGCGAGTCCTACAGAAAACTGGAACTAAATCGTCAATACAACCACACATTTCATGCTCGTCGGCAGTGACGGCAGCCCCCTTACCCTAAAGAGGCTAAAGCATGAACATTTCAAACTCTGCGCCTTATAACCCCGCCTATTCGGCCGATTTTGGTCATGCCCCGGCGAGCACTGAAACGACGAGTGCCGCTCACGTCACCCGAACCAAACGCGGCGTGGCCGATACGCAAAAACTATGGCCACAGAACGGCACACTGACTATCGCGTTTATGGACACCACGCCGTCAAAGCAACAGTTTATAAAAAAGTATATCAAGGACACTTATTCACCACTGATTAATCTGACACTGAAATTCGTTGAAGGCACTGAAGCCGATATCCGCATCTCCATGAGTAAGACGTTAAACGGAAACTGGTCAATGGTAGGCACTGATGCCAAAAAAATTCCTGCCGACCAGCCAACCATGCATTTCGACTTCAACAGCACTAAAGACAGTGCAAAAAGAAATATAATCCATGAATTTGGACATGCACTGGGATTGTTACATGAACACCAGCATCCGGACAGATCATTTGAGTTCAATATTGCAAAAACGTATAGAATTTACAAAAAACATGCACAGTGGAGCCAGACAGAAACTTATGAAAATATTTTAAAAAAACTTAAACCTGCCGACATAACCCACTCACACTATGATCAAAAATCAATCATGCACTACGGACTGAGCAAAGACGTTCTGTGGAAACATGAAGACATCAATATTAGCTTTAAACCTTCCGATGAAGACCGTGCCTTCTGGAAGTCGCTCTACCCGCCTAAAATCGTCGAAAAGGCACCACAACCCACTGAAAACGAAATACTTTTTCAAAATTTTTTAAAGTTTGGCTTCCACCACTGATCGGGAGGCGAAACCTCGCACATGCGGGTAGGCGCGCGAATGCGAACTCGCCCGTCACAGGGAACGCAGGTTTCGATGTGATTCGTAACAACTGGCACACCTCCTGCTTATAGAGGCAGCTGGTCATTCATCTCGGCCCCTATTCGCGACGATGTAAAGCAACGGCAGCAGATGCCAAGAAGAGCGAAAAACCATGATAGTTAAATCTCCCCCGACTTATCATTCCGCCGTTTCAATTGATCCGCTGTCCGCTGAAGCGTCCACTGCGGCGTCGACCGTTAGAAATAAACGTGGCGTCGCCAGTAAATTGAATTTATGGCCGCAACACACGACACTGACTATCGCCTTCATGGACACCCCGGCGCACGAACAAGAATTTATAAAAAAAATCATAGAAGACACTTACGGCCCACTGATCAACTTACAGCTAAAATTTGTTGAAGGGTCTAAAGGCGACATCCGCATCTCCACCAGCAAGGCAGAAACGGGAACCTGGTCAGTCATTGGAACTGAAGCGCTAAACATTCCGCCCAATGAGCCGACTATGCATATCGACTACCCTCCCGACACGGGAAATCTTTCAGCGAATATCCTGCATGAATTTGGACATGCACTCGGCCTGCTGCATGAGCATCAACATCCCGATAGAACGCTTGAATTCAATATACGAGAAACTTACAAGCACTTCGAAAACGAATACAATTGGGGCGTCCCCCGCACCTACCACAATATTTTTAAAAAAGCCGATCCTGCCGACGTCATCACGTCACCCTATGATCAACAATCAATCATGCACTACGCCATGAACGATAAACTACTATGGAAGCAACCGTCGACTGGCGCTAATTACGTGCTCAGTGAAAATGACAAAACATTCCTGCCGACGCTTTATCCACACTACAATGGTCGCCCCCGGGAACGACCGCAAACACCGCGTTAATAACTATCCTTTGTGCCAACGGGGCCGGCGCACTGTGTTTCACCGTGCGCGCTCATCTAGCGCTCTCAAATAAAACGCTATAAATAAACGAGGCTAATGTTCAGTCTGCCATTCCTTGGCGGCACACCCATTCACAACGATGTAAAGCAACGGCCCCACCGACACAAACACCGCCGTCAGCAAAAAGTACGGCACCAGCGACCCTACCGACCGCCCTCGCCCGCGCGCATCCCGATACATCCACACACACGCCAGCACCGCCATCAGGTACAGGTCGATGACCACCTGCGCAGTGTCCGGCCGCGACATCAATTCGCGCCCAAACGCCAACAGTGATTGTTCGGCCGTGAGCAGCGTAGCCAAGGTGTACAACGAAAATCCCAGCAAACCGGCCAGGGCGAAATAGGGTCTGCGCATGGTGCCTTCCTTGAAAGGATCGAGGCTCAACATAGTGATAAGGTGGCGCCTCTCGCAATGACCTCGGAGGTCATGATCAGGCCATGGACACCCCTTCAACTGCCGGCCAGCACCTGCGCCAATTGCGTCGACACGCCAAGCTCAGCCAGCTGGACCTGGCATTGATAACCGGTGTTTCCCAGCGCCACCTCAGTTGCCTCGAAACTGGCCGCGCCAAGCCGAGCCCGGGCACCTTGCATAATTTGCTGACGGCGCTGGAAGCCCCGCTGGAGCGGTGCAACCAGGTGTTTCTCGCGGCCGGTTACGCGCCGCGTTACACCGCCACGCCACTGGCCTCCCCGCCCATGGCCGCCATACGTGAAGCCGTCAGCCATGTGCTGCATGCCAATAACCCGGCCCCGGCGATTTTGCTCGGCAGCGAGTGGCAAGTACTGGCCGCCAATGCCAGTACCGGCGTGTTGTTTGAGTTGGTCGGGATTGAGCCGAATGCCGCCGACGGGCTGAACCTGCTGACCACGCTGCTGCAAGCAGGCGGCCTGGGCGACCACCTGATCAACGCCGAGGAGATCCGCGCCGTCGCTTGGCAACGCGCAACCCGTGAGGCGCTGGGCAATCCGGCCTTGGCCCAGTTACTGGCGCGCTTGCCCATGCCGAGCAGCACCGAACTGCCCGATGCAATGCCGCCACTGGTGCTGACGCGCATCCGCTCTACGCGCGGTGAGCTGAGTTTCCTGTCGACCTTCACCACCTTCGGCATGCCCCAGGACATCACCCTCACCTCGCTGCGCATCGAACATCTGATTCCGGCTGACGCGCCCACGTGGCAAGTGATGCGCGCCGCCTATGCGGATTATGCCGCGCTGGTTTTGTGAAATATCTGTACGTAGACTGCCGCCATACCTCCCATTTGAAGGCGGCGAAAAAAACCTGATGCAAGTTACCGAAGTCTCCATTGCCCAACTGCGCGCGGCGCTTGAAAGCGGCCAGACCACTGCCGTAGAACTGGTCCAGGCTTACCTGGCGCGTATCGAAGCCTATGACGGGCCGCAGACCGCGACCGCGCTGAACGCCGTGGTGGTGCGCAACCCGCACGCCCTTGAAGAAGCCCAGGCCTCCGATGCGCGCAGGGCCAAGGGCGAAACCTTGGGGCCATTGGACGGCATTCCTTACACCGCCAAAGACAGTTACCTGGTCAAGGGCCTGACGGCTGCATCCGGCAGCCCGGCCTTTGCCAAGCTGGTCGCGCAGCGCGATGCCTTCACCATTGAACGCTTGCGCGCGGGCGGTGCCATTTGCCTGGGCAAGACCAACATGCCGCCGATGGCTAACGGCGGGATGCAGCGCGGCGTGTATGGCCGCGCAGAAAGCCCGTATAACGCCGACTACCTCACCGCACCCTTTGCCTCCGGCTCGTCCAACGGTGCGGGCACGGCCACGGCGGCCAGCTTCGCCGCCTTTGGCCTGGCCGAAGAAACCTGGTCGAGCGGGCGCGGCCCGGCATCCAACAACGGCTTGTGCGCCTACACGCCATCGCGCGGGGTGATTTCGGTGCGCGGCAACTGGCCGTTGACGCCGACCATGGACGTGGTGGTGCCCTATGCGCGCACCATGGCCGACTTGCTCGAAGTACTCGACGTGGTGGTCGCTGAAGACCCCAACCCGCGCGGCGACCTGTGGCGCCTGCAGCCGTGGGTGCCGATCCCGAGCGTGGCCTCGGTGCGCCCGGCGTCCTACGCTGAATTGGCGGTCAACAGTGCAGCCCTCGCCGGCAAACGCTTCGGCGTACCGCGCATGTACATCAATGCCGACCCCGAGGCCGGCACCAGCGAAAAACCCGGGATCGGTGGGCCGACCGGGCAAAAAATCAACACCCGCGCCAGCGTGATCGACCTGTGGCACGCCGCGCGCCAAGCGCTGGAAGCGGCCGGCGCCGAAGTGATCGAGGTGGACTTCCCACTGGTCTCCAACTGCGAAGGCGACCGCCCTGGCGCGCCGACGGTATTTACCCGTGGCTTGGTCTCCAAGGAATTTTTGCACGACGAATTGTGGGAACTGTCGGCCTGGGCATTCGATGATTTCCTGCGCGCCAATGACGACCCGGCACTGAACCGCCTGGCGGATGTCGACGGGCCGAAAATCTTCCCGCACGACCCCGGCACCCTGCCCAACCGTGAAGACGACCTGGCCGCGGGCATGGACGAATACGTGCGCATGGCCGAGCGCGGCATTACGCCGTGGAACGAAATCAGCACCGTGCCGGATGGTTTGCGCGGCCTGGAGCAAACCCGGCGCATCGACCTGGAAGACTGGATGGACACGCTGGGGCTGGATGCGGTGCTGTTCCCGACCGTGGCCGATGTGGGGCCGGCCGATGCCGATGTCAACGAAGCGTCCGCCGATATTGCCTGGAGCAACGGCGTCTGGGTGGCCAACGGCAACCTCGCGATTCGCCACCTGGGCGTGCCCACCGTCACCGTGCCGATGGGCGTGATGGCCGACATCGGCATGCCGGTGGGGCTGACCTTCGCCGGGCGTGCTTATGACGACTCAGCGCTGCTGCGCTTTGCCGCGGCGTATGAAGCCACCGGCAGCAAACGCCTGATCCCGCCACGTACGCCGCCGTTGGCAGCAGGCTAAACGCCGTTCAATTGTGGGAGCGGGTTTGCTCGCGAAGGCAGTGTGTCAGTCAATATATTGGGTGACTGACCTATCGCTTTCGCGAGCAAGCCCGCTCCCACAGTTTTAACTGCATTTCACCTCAAACCACGGTCAATCTGTGGGAGCTGGCTTGCCTGCGATGGCGGTGGGTCAGCCAGCCTATTTGTCACTGGCAGGCCGCTTTCGCAGGCAAGCCAGCTCCCACAGTTTTAACTGCATTGCACCTCAAACCATGCAGAGCACGGTGAGCAGCGACAGGCTAAATGCGGTTAAAAATGTGGGAGCGGGCTTGCTCGCGAAGAGGACGTGTCAGTCAATACATCGGGGGACTGACCCACCGCTTTCGCGAGCAAGCCAGCTCCCACAGGGTTTACTGCATTTCACATCAAGCCAGGTAGGGCACGGCGATTAGCAGGATGGCGGTGCCGTGGGCCAGGGTTGCCGGCAGCACGCCATAGCGCATGCGCACCAGTGCGCAGGCCAGCCCTTCGATCAGGGTGAACAGCAGCACCGGCCAGCCTAGCTGGGTGACGCTCAACGCCAGGAAAGCATGGCACGCCGCAAACGCCACGCCGCTGATCAACGCCGCACGCAATGGCGTCACCTGTTGCTCCAGGTAGCCCTGCAAGAACCCGCGAAACAGCACCTCTTCCAAGGCATTGGCGCCGTAGGCCAAGACCACCATGCCCGGCAGCCACACCCAATAGCCGTGGATCTCGGTCGCCTCGATACCTTGGTAAACCCGCAGCGGCACGCCGATCAAACAACCCACGAGAAGCCCGACGGCCAGGCCAACGAGCGGGTTGCCGATAGACCAGCGCACCAGCCGCCACAACTCCGGTGCCAGGCGTGCCAGCAGCATG
This sequence comes from Pseudomonas sp. D2002, assembly GCF_013385735.1. Taxonomy (NCBI): domain Bacteria; kingdom Pseudomonadati; phylum Pseudomonadota; class Gammaproteobacteria; order Pseudomonadales; family Pseudomonadaceae; genus Pseudomonas; species Pseudomonas sp. D2002. Next base: position 139,145 of record NZ_JACAPL010000002.1, read on the forward strand.
ATCAGCAACACCGAGAGCCCGCCCAGTGCCGCCAATACAAACGCATTGGCGCTGAACGCGATCTGCACGTCGCTGCTGAGCGCCCACATTCCCAAGGGCGTCATCGCATCGCGCATCAATACAAAGGCTGCCAGCAGGATCAGGATGCGCATCGCGCCCAACGCCCTGGGCGTTAGCGCGAACCACAGGCCAAACAGCAACAGGCCCGGCGCCACGTGGGCGCTGTAATCAATCAAGACCTCCAGGCCCTGGGTGATCATCGACGACTCAGCCGTGGGCCACAGCAATCATGTCGACCTCGACCGCTGCCGACTTCGGCAACTGCATCACCCCCACCGAGGTCCGCGTATGCACCCCGGCGCTGCCGAGGATCTCGTGCAGCAGGTCCGAGGCGCCGTTGGCCACTTCGCTCTGCTGGTCAAAATCCTCAGCACTGCGCACGTACACGGTGATGCGCGGGATGGCCTTGATCTGGTCCAACGAACCCAGCGCCTGCTTGAGCAAACCCAGGCAACGCAGCGCGCTGATACCCGCAGCGATTTGCGCCTGGGCCAGGGTCAGGCTGTCGCCGACTTTGCCCGGCAGCACAATCGTGTCGCCCACACGCGGAATCTGGCCGCTGATGTACAGGTGGTCGCCATCGCGAACCAGCGGCGTGTAATTGCCGCCGACTTTGAATTCGTCCAGTTGATAGCCGATGCGCTGTTGCGCGGCCTGGTATTTTTCATCGCGGGTCATGGGCGTGATTCCTCGTATCGACGTTGCCATTCATCCACCACATCGCCCAGGGTCTTGGGGATGTCGTTGCGAATCCAGGCCATGAATGGCCGGTCGAACTTGAACGCTGGGCCGCAGTGTTCAAGCATGAAACGGCGTACGTTCTGGGTATTTTTGTAGTGTGGGGTCACGGGAGTGGCGCGAGTGATGGCGTCGCTGTGCCAGTCAAAATCCATTTCGTCTCTCGGGCGGTGTGTGGTTTCGGCAGTAGCATAGCGAGGTGCTTGTTGGGCAGGAAGCAGCATGAAGAAACGGTTGAGCATTCAGGCAGTGTTGGGATGTCGTACAAGAAACCTGAATGTTTATAACGGCTAATCCGCTAACCTTTTCAAGATATTTCAAAATTTCACTTTCCTTCCCCAGCGAAAATATTGCATGGTTGTACGACGACTTAAATTGTCGCGTACGCCCCCAACAACAATAAGGAAACACCCATGCCAAACGTCAAAGTGCTGATCGGTTTTCTGTGCCTGTTCACCGGCTACGTCGCAGCAGCGCCTGCCCCTGCCGAGAAGGATGTGGCCCAAGCGGTCGACCAACTGACCCAAGCCATGCTGCACCTGGACCTCAAGCAGCTTCACGCCTTGACCTCCGACAAACTCACCTACGGCCACTCCAGCGGCAAGGTGCAGAACAAAGCGCAATTCATCGCGGACCTTGAAACCCACACCAGCGCCTTCAAAACCCTCGAAATGCAGAACCAGACCATCACCCTCGACGGCGACACCGCCCTGGTGCGCAACCACTTTCACGCGCTGGCGGTGAACAGCGGCGTCGACACGCCAACCGACATCGACAACTTCCAGGTCTGGCAGAAGCAAAAAGGCAAATGGCTGCTGATCGGGCGTCAGGCTTACAAATACTGATGGCTGACGGTGAGCTGACCGGCGTCAGCTCACCATCGCACCACCTCGCGCACCTTCACCAGCGCTTCGCGCAACGCCTGCATGTCCACCGAGCCCAAGGCCAAACGTAGCGCGTGCGGCACGGTTGCCGAGACGGCAAACGGCTCGGCGGTGGACACCGAAATACCCTCCCGCTGCAAGGCCATGGCCACCTGATCAGCCCGCACATCTTCCCCCAGCGGCAACCATAGAAAATACGACGAGGGATGGCTGATGTAATTCACGCCGTCCAGCACCTGCGCCGCCAGGGCTTGTCGCGCCTGGGCGTCCTGGCGCTTTTGCGCTTCCAGGTGGGCGACGGTGCCGTCTTCGATCCAGGCCACGGCCAGTGCGCTCATCACCCCCGGCACGTTCCAGGTGGTGGCCATGATGGTGCGCTCCAACTTCTTTACCAACGCCGCCGGCGCCGCAAGAAACCCAACGCGTAAACCGGTGGCAACGCTCTTGGAAAACCCGCCGACGTACACCGTGCGCTCCGGCGCCAGAGTCGCCAGTGGCGGCGGTGCCTCTGCGGCCAGAAACGCGTAGGCCGCATCCTCGATGATCATCAGGTTGTGCTGACGGGCAACCCCGACCAGTTGCTCGCGCTGCGCCAGGCTCATCACCCAGCCCAACGGGTTGTGCAGCGTCGGGATGCTGTACACCGCGCGCACCGGGCGCTTGCTGCACAGGCGTTGCAGGGCGTCCAGGTCCGGCCCGCTGGCGCTGACCGGTATCGCGACGATTTCCAGGTGCAGGGTTTCGGCCAGCACCTTGAAGCCTGAATAGGTCAGCGCATCAACAGCAACCACGTCGCCAGGCTTGAGCATTGCCATCATCGTTACGGCCAAGCCGTGTTGGGCGCCGCTGACCACCAGCACCTGCTCAGCCTCGACCGCCAGCCCTCGGCTCAACACGTGCCGCGCCACCGCCGCGCGCTCGTGCAGGCGGCCGGCATGGGGCTGGTAGCGCAGCAGCGCTTCCAGGTCGCCCGACAGCGCCAGTTGGCGCAAGGCCGTGCGCAACAGGTCGGCCTGGCCCGGCAGCGACGGGTAGTTGAAATTGAGGTCGAGCATGCCGGTGCCGACCGTCATCTGCCCACTGCCCTGCCCCGGCGGTAACGCGATCTCACGCACGAAGGTGCCGCGCCCGGTTTCACCGCTGACCAGGCCCATGGCTTCAAGCTCGGTGTACACGCGGCTGGCGGTGACCAACGCCAGGCCGTGGTCGGCGGCCAATTGTCGATGGGTCGGCAGGCGTATGCCGGGCGCCAGTGTGCCGCTGCGGATGTTCTCGGCGAAGGTGTCGACCAGCGACTTGTAGCGGGCGCGCGGCATAGGCGGTGTATCCATGACAATTTTTTGATTGTCTTAATCTTCGATCCTAGGATGGCCGAACGCAACTTATCCTTTTCGAGCACGCCCTCATGGAACGCACCTCGCGCCTCAACACCCTCGATAGCAGCGCCCAAGGCTGGGTCAATGGCTTTATCGGCGTGGTGATATTCAGCGGCTCATTGCCGGCCACGCGCCTGGCGGTGATGGAATTCGACCCGGTGTTCCTGACCATGATCCGCGCCACCCTGGCCGCCGCATTGGGGCTGTGCCTGCTGTGGCTGTTCAAGGAGAAACGCCCGGCGCGCGTGCAATGGATGCCGCTGGCAATCGTCGCGCTCGGCGTAGTGATTGGCTTCCCGCTGCTGACGGCGCTGGCGCTGCAATACGTGACCTCGGCGCACTCCATCGTCTTCATCGGCCTGCTGCCGCTGGCCACGGCGGTGTTTGGCGTGCTGCGTGGCGGTGAGCGGCCGCGCCCGGTGTTCTGGCTGTTTTCGATTCTCGGCAGCCTGTTGGTGATGGGCTACGCCTTCGCCCAAGGCTTGAGTGCCGCGCCGGTCGGTGACGTGCTGATGCTGCTGGCGGTGCTGGTGTGCGGTTTGGGTTATGCCGAGGGCGCCAAGTTGTCGCGCAGCCTCGGCGGCTGGCAGGTGATCTGCTGGGCGCTGGTGCTGTCGCTGCCGGTGGTGGCGCCGCTGAGTGTGATCCTCGCGCCGCCCACCTTGAGCGGCATCAGCCTGCCCGCCTGGCTGAGCCTGGGGTATGTGGCGCTGTTCAGCATGCTGATCGGCTTTGTGTTCTGGTATCGCGGCCTGGCCCAGGGTGGCATCGCCGCCGTCGGCCAATTGCAGTTGCTGCAACCGTTCTTCGGCCTGGCATTGGCGGCGGGCCTGCTGCATGAGCAGGTCAGCCTGGGCATGCTGATGGTCACGGTTGCGGTGATCGCCTGCGTGGCCGGCGCGAAACGCTTTGCACGTTAACGCTGCGGCGCGACCATCTTGAATTTGATGTTGATGTCGTTGGACACCACGCTGTTGCCGGCCCATTCGCCCTCGCCGATCTTGAAGTCGTCGCGTTTGAGCACGAATTCACCGTCAAACACGCCAATGCCGCTTTGCTCCTTGAGCAGCACAGTGATGTCCACCGGCCGCGTGATGCCTTTGATCGTCAGGTTGCCGGTGATTTTGTAGCGGTTATCGCCCAGCGCGGTGGCGCCATTGGATTCATACACACCGACCGGATAGGCCGCGGTGTCGAACCAGGCGGGCTGCTGCAGCTGGGTATTGGCGTCCTGGCTGCCGGCATCGATGCTGGCGAGCTGGATCTTGAGCAACGCATGCGCCGCCTCGGGCTTTTGCGTGTCGAAAATCAGGGTGCCCTCAAAGTCGCTGAAGGTGCCATACACCCGCTGCCCGAACTGCTGAAAGGTAAAGCTGATCTGACTGGCCGTGCGGTTGACATCTTTGTATTCCACGGCCTGCGCGTTGGCCAACCAACCGAAGACCAGCGCCAGCAAGCACACCTTGGACATTTGACGCTTCATGGAACACTCCGCAAGAGAAAAGGACACAGGTGCTGAGCTAACACGCCATGCCATGGATTTATTCCCTTTCGGTGCGCGCCCTGCTAAACAGAGTAGTCGCCAAAAGAAACAATAAGGACTTTGCATGCACACCCCTTCCCTGCAGGACACCACCGCCCCCGAAGGCATCTGCTACGGCTGCGGCGGCAGTAACCCGCATGGCCTGCACATCAAGAGCCGCTGGGCTGACGACGGCGTCCATGTCATCGCCGAGCATCAACCCGAGGCCAAGTACAGCGGCTGGCCCGACCTGGTCTACGGCGGCCTGATCGCCATGCTGGTGGACTGCCACTCCAACTGGACGGCGATGGCCTACCACTACCGCGCCGAACAGCGCGAACCCGGCAGCTTGCCGCGCATCGACTGCGTCACCGGCAACCTCGGCATCAAATTCATCAAGCCCACGCCCATGGGCGTCACGCTGAGCCTGCGCGCGCGGGTCGAGGGTGAGGTGGGGCGCAAAAGCCGCGTGGTCTGTGAGGTGTACGCCGGTGACGTGCTCACGGCTATCGGCGACTCGGTGTTCGTGCGCGTCGACACCGGCCAACTGGCCGCCGCCGCGCATGGTCGCGAGGGCTGATCCTGGTCTACATTGATTGCCACCGCTAATCGAGGATTGCACCGATGACTCGTCTCACCGCGAAAGACTTTGCCCCCGAACTGCTGGAACTCTACGACGGCTACGCCCACGGCAAGCTCAACCGCTGCGAATTTCTCGACCGCGCCGCGCTGTTCACCTTCGGCGGCCTCACCGCCTCCGCGCTGCTCGCGGCCCTGAGCCCCAACTACGCGCTGGCCGAACAAGTCAAATTCACCGACCCGGACATCGTCGCCGACTACATCACCTACCCCTCGCCCAAAGGCAACGGCACCGTGCGCGGTTACCTGGTGCGCCCGGCCAAAGCCAGCGGCAAACTGCCGGCGGTGGTGGTGGTGCACGAAAACCGCGGCCTCAACCCGTATATCGAAGACGTCGCCCGTCGCCTGGCCAAAGCCGGCTTCATCGCCCTGGCGCCCGACGGCCTGACCTCAATGGGCGGCTACCCCGGCAACGATGAAAAAGGCGTGGAGCTGCAACAGAAAGTCGACCCGGAAAAACTCATGAACGACTTCTTCGCCGCCATCGAATGGCTGATGCACCACGACAGCAGCACCGGCAAAGTCGGGATAACCGGCTTCTGCTACGGCGGCGGCGTGACCAATGCGGCGGCGGTGGCCTACCCGGAGTTGGGCGCGGCGGTGTCGTTCTACGGGAAGCAGCCGGAAGCGAAAGACGTGCCCCGCATCAAGGCGCCGATCATGTTGCATTACGGCGAGTTGGATACGCGGATCAACGAGGGTTGGCCGGCGTATGAGAAGGCGCTGAAGGCAGCGGGTACGACCTATGAGGCGTATATCTACAAGGGCGCCAACCACGGGTTTCATAATGATTCAACGCCAAGGTATGACGAGGCAGCGGCGAACTTGGCGTGGGAAAGAACCCTCGGCTGGTTCCACAAATACCTGGCCTGATCAGACTCTGAAATGTGGGAACTGGCTTGCCTGCGATGGCGGTCTGTCAGTGATAAATGGGCTGGCTGATTCACCGCTTTCGCGAGCAAGCCCGCTCCCACAGGTGGACCGCATTTATCCAGTTGCTGATCGCCGTGCACTGCATGACTTGATTTCAAACACGAGCAAATGGTGGGAGCTGGCTTGCCTGC